>NZ_CP066339.1:1528265-1833919 GCF_016406125.1 Alicyclobacillus sp. SO9
GGGAGGCAGGAGCCGTAATTTTAGGCAAAGCCAATATGACTGAATGGGCCAACTTTATGACAGAGAACATGCCAAACGGCTATAGTTCACGAGGCGGTCAGGTACACAATCCATACGGTCCAGGCAAACTTGATACGGGCGGATCCAGTTCAGGATCTGCCGCCGGTGTCGCCGCTGGGTTTGCTGTTGCTGCCATCGGGACAGAAACCTCAGGTTCGATTCTCAGCCCGGCCAGTGCACAGTCGTTGGCAGGAATCAAACCGACAGTTGGGCTTGTCAGCAGGGACGGAATTATCCCCATTGCTTACAGCCAGGATACCGCTGGTCCAATCGCTAAAACCGTAGAAGACGCTGCTATTGTTCTAAGCGTAATTCAAGGGAAAGATGAGACAGACGCTGCTACTCTGGTGTCGGAAGGCGCGCTCGAAGACTATTCCGCCAACCTTTCTAACGCCAGTTTAAAAGGTGCCCGTATTGGCATTCCAAGAAAATTCTTAGATGGCGTATCGGAACAACAAATGGAGGTCTTCCAGCGGGGGATTTCCGAGCTGAAGGAATTAGGAGCAGAGACCGTTGCGATTGAAGGCCAATTCGAGGACTACGATGAGTCAGACATTCATGTTTTGATTTACGAGTTCAAATCTGCCCTAAATGCATATCTAGCTGGCCTCTCTCAGCAGGCGGAGGCTCACTCACTGTCCGAATTGATTACATTTAATCTCAAACATGCGAGAAAAGCATTGAAGTACGAGCAAACCCTCCTGACGACAGCAGACAGGACCAGCGGTACACTCACGGAAACCAGATATTTGGAATCTCGCCTAATGGACATTCAGAGTTCAAGAGAGGACGGCATTGACAAAGTTGTGAAAGAATACGAGTTGGATGCTTTACTCTTTATCAACAATTATGGGGCGGGAATCGCAGCCAAGGCTGGCTATCCTTCTGTCACCGTTCCTGCAGGATACACGGAACACGGTGAACCCATCGGTTTAACCTTTACTGGAACTGCGTATGCAGAAGGCAGATTGCTTCAACTTGCCTATGCCTACGAACGAGCAACACAGCACCGAGTTCATCCTGACTTTGATTAACAGGCTTTGACTACATGCTTCGCTGTATGGTCTTGGCACAAGGGTTGTCGTGCTCACGAAGATGCAATGTGGTAATGAATGGACCCCCAGCGCAATATGCTGTTCTCCTGTTCTGGGGGTCTTGTATTGAGACCAGACCTTCCGCCAAATCGCCCCCTACTCCTACCTCAAGGAATGAGTTGAACGCAACCGGACGTTAGAAAATGTAGAGCATAACTAAACACAGCCGAATGACCGTTTTGTTTGTGAGGTATTCCGCGCAGATTAAGGAGGCAGCCTTATTGCTGACTTGGGCAGAAATACCCCATAGTGATCCAATGTATTACAATGATAGTATATAATGTGTTCGTATAGACTTATACTTAAGAACTAGCGGGTGGGAATTAGGCTTGGCGTAACAATCGTTGACCGTGAGTGATGAGGTGAACTCTGGTGATTGTTAGCAGGGCCGGCAGTTGGTGTTATAGAGCGCATTGATTCTGATTCCATGCATTATGCTAGGACAAGGTGGGGTATACTTCGATGCAAAATGGTCGCCGTTCGAAAGAAATGTTTTTATGGATATATACTTCAGTCCTCTTATTAACCCTCTCAGTAGTTCTGAATTTTGATTTTTTCAATGAATTCCATCCTGGTGGCTCAAATTCTACAATGGCGACACCGGTCGGACCTCCGTCGTTTTCCATTTTGAAAAAAATGTTTCCTAGCACGCTTACGCCAGAAAAATTTGCAGATACATTTGACCTCCTTAAGGCACAAATTGCAGGAGATTATGGACAAGGCGAAACAATAGGTTTTATCGAGGTGGATGGCGAATACAGCCAAAAATCGTTCCATGAATTCAATCGACAATTTGAAGGACAAATGTCCGAACTAAGTAGCCCCGTCAAAGTCACAGTGCTCCCCAAAGCAGAGAATTTAGGTGTTCATTCCAAGGAACAAATTGACGAGACAATGACGGATGTCGAATGGGCTCACGTTGTCGCACCAAAGGCGAATTTGGTAGTATTCGATTCTAGCAAAATGAGTAAAGAGCAAATTTCACAAGCGATTTCGAAGTATCACGTTAACGTGTTGTCTGAATCTATTCTCGATTCAAAAGTGTTTAACCATGTGAGAGATCCTTTTATCCGTTCCCATCAAGCTGGAATCTTATCTCTATCGATGTCACATCCCTTCTTTACGGGGACAGGCGATGGTGGCGCGAATGTAGCCCCAGCCGCGATGTACCCAGATGCAGTACTAGTAGGGGGCATTGAAGTTCCATCACGTAATCCTATACAGGTATGGAACTTCGAGGGCTACGGTAGTGCCGTTGGAATGCAAATTGCACCTCGATACGAGAGAAGTATCACTCACAATTTTTGGAGAACTGTTCCAGATGTGTTGTGGATGTCTGGGCCGCCTGGTGTCTCTACCGAAACTCCATTAGGCTGGCTACCCATGAGTGGTACTAGTTTAGGCGGACCAATTTGGGCTGCACTTTGGTCGCTTGGAGACAATCTACACCGCCATAACATGGGTTCCCCGCTTTCATCTAACGCAAACGCAACGTTATATAAATTGTATAAAAAGTATCCAAACGCTTTTATTCACCCGAGAGATAATAGTCTGCCTACGGAGGCTACAGGATTGGGATATCCAAATTCGTATCAAATCGTAAAGGATTTAGGAAAATTTCAAGGCCGAGTTACTCCTGGGAGTAGTTTCAAACTTCAGAGAGTGCCGTTCTATTTGGCATTTATTGAATTTGCACTTGCAATCCTCTTCGCGCTCTTGGGACGAAGCTTTAAAGCAAGTCGTCGTAAAGCGGTGCTTATAGTGACTGCTAATTCGGTTCTAGCTTTCTGTGTCATGATAGTTATATCCACTCTTTGCAGTGCAATCGAAGCAAACGATCTCATTCGTGATATAGCTTTCTTCTTCATGGTAATACCATACCTGTTTCTGATACGTCGCTTTGATAAGTGGGTTTGGAACACCTCTAGGTGGAAGTAACGTGGCGTCGGCATTTCCTACCCACGTTTCAATTCCAAGTATAATTCAGAACTGATAGAAAGAGAGTACGCGTTGCGCCGTGAGAAGTGGCAGCAGTTAAACGGGCAACTCTACTGAACAAACGAGAGCTCGATTTCGCTTAGTGCAAAGGATGCCCCCCCTTCTAAACCGCTCCAAAAGCCGACGACGGATGTAAGTCAACGGTTTCATGTTGTTTCAATTGGACAGGTTTAAAGTGTGGAAATAACAATGAGATTCGGTTACTGCTATCCCTGTCTTTGATTATCTGCCGCAAGGGAGGAAGGCTGAAGGCAAGCTGGAGAGGAGGTAACAGTCATCGCCATTGTAAAGAACTCAGACGCTGAACGAAAAAGAGCGAGAAAAAAGGGATGACAGGACACATGCCGAACATGAAATGCATGAATTATCAAAAGATGCAGGAGTCGAATTTGCCTAATTTGAGGACAAACGTTTGGAAATTCGTCGTGCGGTTCAAGGAGAGTTTCAAGTGCTGAGTGATTTAGCCTTTAGGTCAAAGGCGTACTGGAACTACGGCAGTGACTATATGGATGCTGCACGAAACGATCTCACGGTTAGCCCGGTGGAGATTGAAAAAAACCCGTCTTTGTACTTGAACATGACCGGCAAGTTGTTGGTTTCTACGAACTTATGGAACATACGCCACAAGATACGGAATTGCTTTGGCTATTCGTCGACCCGAGTCTAATCGGCGGAGGATATGGTAAGAAACTATGGATACATGCAGTACAGACAGCGTGGGCAGACGGATACAAGAGCATCAGGATAAAGAGTGACCCGTTTGCAGAAGGGTTTTACTTAAAGCAAGGTGCCCAGCGTGTTGGTGAGATACCTTCGACCGTGCAGCCCGATTTTATGTTTCCACTGCTTTACTTGAACCGTGAGGCATGAGCAGATAAATGGAGACAGCCCCGGGGCAAATATACAAAAAATATGGAGACTACAATGTACTGTACTTGCGTAACAATATGGATTCTAGTTCCATTATCGAACTCAACTTCTTTCCGAGCAAAGATGCTTACGATGCGACCATGCAAAGGGTAAATGATGATGCTGCTACGAGCGCACTCTTCAGGGCGTTCTAACGTACATTAGTTAAGGGAACAAGCATCGAGGAGGAAGAATATACAGAGGTCTCGATACCATCGGGATGAACAAAAGAGTGAAGGGAATTGCAGAATATCGACCAGCAACCGTTGTGTCTGGTTGGCTCTTTAAGGTGGACTAATAAACCTGTTACATTTGATGTATAAACGTATGAAGTACTATAAATGTGAATCCTACCATCGCCAACACAGATAAAATCGAGACGGCTAACCAAACATATGCCCAACCCTTTTTCCCTGTCTTAAAGAAGAACATGACGCGAGCATGACATTCTACGGGAGGTGAAGCCTCACATGCAAATTCGTGAAATGAAGTCCGCTGATCTCAGTGCAATTGCGAGAATCAATGTCGATACTTTCAAGCAAACCCAGCGAAAATGGCTTCCAGATGACGTAATCCGAGAATTATCGTATGACGCAACAGAGGAACGATTCAGGCAGATGTTGAGCAAGACGGAACGATTTTCAACAATCTTTGTAGCGGAAGACAATAGGGGTGTCATTGGGTATGCCATGTGCGGATTAGCAAGAGAACAGGTGTTGAGCTACGCGGGTGAGTTGTACGGGATTTACATATTGCCCGAATACCACGGTAAAGGCATCGGGACTCGTTTGATGGCTGCGAGCGCAAGGTACCTGCTGGACCAAGGCATTACTTCGTTGTATGTGGTGGTCTTCACGGAGAATATTGGTGGTCAAAAGTTTTACAAAGCGCTAGGTGGACAATGGGTGTATGAAAGAGCCATCCAGCTTGGTGGAAAGAAGGTCAGCGAAACACTTTACGGGTGGAAGTCCCTCAATGCCTTTTTCGCTCTAAGCGAGCGGGGCCAGCTCAAAAAGTAGCAACATATGCTTTTTAAGCTGTGGGTATTGCGTCTGCGTTTGGCCCCGCAGAGCCACGTGATGAACACCGCTATTCGTCCTTGACCTGCACCACACTAAACAATTAAAGGGTTGATGAGAGACATTGAACTTGGTGCCTATGAGACAGTTGGTGCAGAATCCAATAGCACTACACACAAATATCAAAGGAGAGATGGTATGACTGGGCTATTTGTTGAGGAGATTGGACGTAGTTCGGCGCCGCCGCTGTTGTATCTTCACGGCGGACCAGGAACTGGCTCGTATGACTTCGTGGAATATCAACACAAATTTTTGGCTGATGGGGTACGGTTAATCGCAATGGATCAGCGAGGTGTTCTTCGTTCCTCCGCAATTGCAGACCGTGACTCATTTGGTTTGAATCATCTCGTGGAGGACATTGAAGATGTCAGGAAGTCGCTGGGAATTTCAAGCTGGTCAGTTCTTGGACATTCGTTTGGCGGATATTTGGGCGCCCTGTACGCAAATGTCTACCCATCCTCTGTAGACAAGCTGATTTTTGAAAATGCGACATTTGATTTGGGATTGTCAGCGAGATCTCTCCTTCAGGGTGTAGCCCTGGAGTACAGCAAATTGAGAGATACTGAGATGGTAAAAGCATGTTTGAATTTAGCTTTTGCATCAACAAAATCAGTATCAGATTTATGGTATGAATTTATGAGTTTGACGAATGATTTAGGAGACGATAGGAATTCTCTGTATGTCCATGGTATAAATAGAGACTTCTTTGAGCAACTCGTGCAGCAGTCACCTTTCTCTTCCGATGAATGGGGTAAGGCAGCCATGCATCAAACGAAACTTTTTGAAGAGGGCAAAGTATTCAATTCTCTTCTTGGCCGCATTCCCGTTCAACCTACACTACTTTTAAAAGGAAGATTCGATTATGTGATGAGTTTAGACCAGATTCAAGCATACATAGCGAGGAATTCTAAGACAGAGCTTGTGGTTTTTGAAAACAGTGCTCATTTTCCGCATGCGGAAGAAGCACGAGCATTTGCTTCAGAAGTTATACGTTACATGAACGAATAGTTAGCCTTGCCTCAGAGGGCGAGTCATCATGGCTCTAACGACCAAACGCATTAATCGTTTACACTTGATGTCGGCTGTGGGGCAACCTGATATGATGGCAAAATCAACGGAGTGGAAGGAACTAAGCTATGTCCCTGTTGAACTGGTCAGAAAACATAGGGTGGTTCCTTTATGGGAAGGGGAGACGAGGCTATGAAAGTCTGGTATGTCGGTTCTGGGGAATATTGTTATGCTAACTCGTTGTCAATGATGTTACAACATGAAGGCGAGCAATGCTCCGGACAAGGGTATCAACCGCGCTCTTACCATTTTGGGGCATGCATTCAATCACAGTTATTCAACCAACATCGATATTTCGACCCACTGAAAGGCGCGGTACTATATTTACGTCCCCCGATTTCCTCGTATTTTCCTACGAACAAACTTTCTTGGCGTAAAGAAAAACTGTTTCGATGATCCAATAAATGTCTTAGTGTGGACTTTATATCATTTGTTGGCGGTACCCCAAGTATAAAAAATACCCGTATCTTTTTGGTGGTTACTTAGTAATGTATAGTCGATCTAATGATAGTTACGTGTTTCCTATCTATTTTGGTTGATTTAACACCACACTAAAAATTTTGAATATATGCACAGACATCTCGTGGATTATATGTTATATTATTCATTAAAAGATAGGAGGTGGTATAAATGAAAGCTACGCTATTGGAAGAAAATGAAACCATGGATTTTGACAAGATGGATTGGAGCATTAGTCTCTGTTGTTGTCCTTGCTGTTGCTGCTTTGGCTAATGGGGTAGGGGGGACTACAATTCCCCCCCTTTGCTTTAATTTGACTGGATATTCTGGAATTATACAATTTCTAGTGTAGCCATATTGCATAAATTTTATACGACACTTTTAGATGACACGTTATCTAACGGAATAAGCAAGTAGGTTCGATGAGGTATTTAATACTAAAAAAGAGTTGGTGAAATTCATGGAGTTATTGAAGTTACGTACAGACGCAAGTTTGGCTAGCGCCGGCAATATGACTTATTTGCAAGTTGGGAATTCTGTTTATAGCCTCAGTGGTGCATCGGTAGCACAACAGTCTCACTGGTGGGATTTACTGTTACAAGGTGAATTAACTGAGGATATAATAGATGAACCAGAATTTATTGAATTTGTAAACCTGTTAAAAAGTTTGAGAGCGTTTCAGGAAGACGATCCATGGACTACATATGGTCGAGATTACGGACTACAGATCAAGAGATTACAAAGGGCAATGTCAGATTATCCTGTTGCTGTAGTAGGTGATTCCGACATTGTTAATAATTTTATATCAGGAAATAACTGGATTAACGTGGTAGGAGAAGACGCGGCAGAGTGTGTCATTTTGTTAGCCAGATCGACACAGCATGGAGCATTTCATGAATGGAACAGAAAAGCTTTTCAAATGAATAAGCCTACATTTATGGTTGGGTTCGACCCCTTTAAGGCATGGCTAGGGCCTTGGATCTTCCCCGGAGAAACCTCCTGTTATAACTGTGCTACTCTGCGTAGACAAGACAATTATACACATCCTGAACGTAGACTCTTTGATAGTAACAAAAATGAGATTCGCGATAATTTACCTCAACAATTCCTACAGGCCACAATAAATGTTGCAATTGTGTCGCTGACAAAGCATTTGATGGCAGAAGAGGGCAATGCAGTTTTTGTGCAACCTATTGGAAACATCGTTGAATACAACTGGTTGGCTGGGACAGTCGAAACACACAAGATTCTTAGACATCCAAAATGTGAATTATGTTTTCCACGATCTAATAAATCTACAGTATGGTTACCGTCGATAGAAATAGATAAGGAAGATGTACGATGACTATGATGATCACCAACCGTATTAATGATCTGATTGACTCTAAATACGGGTTGATCCAACGGATTATGAAGGTACCTGAATATCCTGGACGAACAATGCCCCAAGTTAAAGTTTACGTTACAACAGGAGGATTAAATAAAGTCCGAGGGTTTTCGGCGAGCGGTGCCGGTGTAACAGACGAATCAGCAATAGTGTCTGCTGTTGGCGAATATGTAGAGAGGTACTGTGCACTCGCCGTTGAGCAAGGGAATACAGCGAACATCTCTGAAATTAAACATCAAAATATTGAAATTATAGACTTGTCATTACTTCAGAATATGAAGAATAAAGAGCAAGATAAGTTACGTTGGACGATTGGACAGGATCTACTTTCTAGAACTTCTGTTGCTATTCCTTCACAGATGGTTTATCTTTCGTTCGCGCAAAAACTTGGCGAACGTCAACACTGGGTAACGACTGCAACGGGTGCTGCGGCTGGGCAAACATGGTCTGATGCAGTCTATCGCGGGCTGGCGGAGTGTTTTGAGCGAGATGCAATTCAGGTTATGTGGAGAAATCAAATTAAAATACCCCATATTGATTTCTTAGGTAACCATGAAATTCGAGGTTTCTATGATAAATTCATAGCTTGTTCTTCTGTGAAGTTCCATCTGTATAAGTTGATAACGGATTACGATGTGCCGGCTGTTTTTGGACTAGCTGAGATCGATGACGGTGGCGTTGTTGCAGCGGCTTCTGTCAGAGGGACGTGGGTTGATGCATGCAAGAAAACATTAATTGAACTTAGTCAAAGCTTAGTGGGTTACTCTTCGTTGATATTTAGTAAAGAAGTTCAGCACTATCGTGAAGATTTTTCTGATGTGGCTACCTACGATGATCATACTCTCTTGTACTTTAACCCACACATGCGCAAGTATCTTGAGTTCTTATTGGAAAGTAAGGAAACAATTCAATTACCTTCTGACGACGTAGTTTTTGATGATGTCAATACGTACATCCAGCAATTCTTGAAACAACTGGACGCGGTTGGGGTAAAGGCGATTGCAGTCGACATTACCACTCAGGACATAAAAGAATTTGGATGGTTTGTTGCAAAAGTCATTATTCCAGGGTTTGCAGATCTGGAGCCTGGTACAGAGCTCTTGTATGATTATGAACGGCTAAGACAGGTTCCTCTTAAATTACTTGAGAGTGGACGGCGGAAGGAAGGTCACATTGGCGGTTCGCCAATAGCTCCGCACCCATTTCCTTAATTGGAACTTTATCTAGGAGGAATTTTAATGGATGGATTTTGGTCACTTTTGTTTACAAATCATCTTGCATCTGAAATTGATAATGAAGAACGCATGGATATGTTGTTTCATGTGAATTCAAAGCTGTCTCGGCGTATGATTTCGCCGAATATGGTGTCATCCCGAGAACTATTAAGTCATAGAGACATGTTAAAAACGATGCAAACGAGTGAAAAATCGTATCCAGATCGGGAGTTTATACCGCTTCCCGATGTTCGTCCCATATCAATTCCGTTAGGAATGGCTCTTCGTGAACGTCGTTCGCGTCTCATGGATACTGTCGGTGATGTGACTGTTGAACAACTTTCACAGTTGCTCTGGGCCGGGAACGGATTGACCGGTGATGATAGATTCTACCGAACTGCTCCATCAGGAGGAGCCCTTTATCCCTGCGAACTTTATGTTATTTCACGGCATAGTTCTTTGAAGGCGGGTATCTATCATTATCGTTCTCTTCAACACGGTGTTGAATACCTTGATTCAAAATTTGATTGGGCATCCTTATTCGTTCCAGGGACCGAACCGAAAGGCGCAAGTTTGCTTATTGTAACAACAGCAGTTTTTCAGAGATCATTCTTCAAATATGGAGAACGTTCTTACCGATTTATCTTGTTGGAAGCGGGAGCTATCGCCCAAAATATAGCACTTGCAGCATGTGATATGAATTTGGGTGTTCTTCCTCACGGAGGATATTCAGATGTAGAGGTGGAAAGACAGTTACAGATTGATGGGATTGACGAATCAGTTGTTCACGTCGTGGCCGTTGGCGGTAACAAAACGGGGAGAGAGTCAAATGAGCCGAGAAATAGCATTTAACGGTAGAATCGGTCGATTATTCCGTATGAGCAATCGTGAAAATACAGTTAAATTCGCACTGCGCGTAGGAAGTCGGGATGACTATGCTATTGGTAGTGCCCACACTTTAGAGCATATTCTTGTGAAACGGGTACAGGCGATAGTCAAAAATGATGCAACTGTCACTGGCTACACAACACATGATATGTTGATACTTTCCATAACGATATTTGCTTCCAACAGTCACAATAGACGAATTGTACTCAGCGACGCTCTTTCGACATTTTTGGAGATTGGTAACGGTGTTGAAGAATCAGAATTCCTAACCGCTAGGCAGCAAATTACACAAGAACTTACATTTGATGCAACCGATATAAGGAAGACTCTTACCCATACATCAGTACAATCCCTGTGGAGTCGAAACTCTTTGGGGCGACCAATTGATGATTTAAGCAGTAAAATACAATTCCCTGAATTCCGATTATTTGTCAATAACATTAGAAATATAAAATTTTCAATTGTAGCATCTGATACATACTATGACGATTTTATAGAAATCTTAACCGTTTCACCAAATGAAGTTCCTGTAGAAATCCTTGTTGATAATCCATGTGTTTACGAACCAGTGGATTTACATTACACCCGCAAAGAACTAGGATCGCTCATTATCAAAGCTTGGGGCGTGGGGATACCGAAGATTACGGCAAATGATATCTTAACTGTCGGTGTAGTTACTGGAATTTGGAATACTAGACTACAAAAATTGAAAGAATTAGGATCCTACGTTACAGTTTGCTTTCCACGAATTCATAGAGGAGAGCATTCTATCAATATCATTTACAGCGGAGACGCAAGTTTGATTGAAAAATTGGATACAGTTGTTAGTGACATTCAAAGAGAGGCTGTTTCTTCAGAGGAATTTGAAGTGATGAAATCCGTATTTACGGGGTTACAACAGAGTACAGCGGTCGATGAACTTAAAACGATTTTCTGGAGTGACATTTTCGAACAAGACATCACGGCTTCAATTGAACGAATTGTTTCCAACATCCATACGTGGATGAATGAACTAAATAATAAAAAGCCAGGAACTATTGTATGGTCTTCCTCATAGTTAGCACTTTGTGATTTTTCATATTGGGATGTTCTTAAGAATATGATCAAGACAAAACGTAATAGTAGGTAGGAGGAGATAACATGAATTTTTGGTGGTACATTCCGTCGTTAATCGTACTAGTAGCTGGTGTAATCTTTTGGTTCCGTAAGACACGTTAAATCTAGGAAAATGAGGGATTCTGTAATGGAGCATCGGCCTATCGTTTCTATTGAAAATATGAATATAAAATACAAACAGATTCATGCAGTCCAAAATGTCAACTTTGATATCATTCCAGGACAAATAATTGGTCTGCTTGGTCCAAACGGCGCGGGAAAAACAAGCATTATTGAGTCAATAATAGGTTTGAGAAAACCAACATCTGGGACTATTTCTGTGTTTGGCCTGAATCCATGGAAACACAGGCGTTCTATTCATCTGTGGACCGGTATACAGCTGCAGGTCACGTCTCTACCTGATGACGAAACCGTTGTTCGATTTGTACGCTTGTTCCGTCACTTTTATCCGGAATCTATGAATGAAGACGACTTGTTAAGTACTACCGATTTACTAGACCAAAAAAACAAACGTATTGGTAAGCTTTCAGGTGGTCAGAAACAACGTTTGGTGCTTGCACTTGCACTTATCAACAACCCGCGCTTGGTTTTACTTGATGAGCCAACCACTGGTTTAGATCCAGCAGCACGACGTTCAATATGGGATACCCTTACTCGGTTAAAAAGTAACAATCGTACGATCATCATGGCAACGCATATGATGGATGAGGCAGAGTTACTATGTGACAGAATCCTATTTTTAAATAAAGGGGAAATTATAGAAGACACAACGCCGAGTAATATTTCTCAAAAAAATAATACATCCTTGATACAATTTAGAGCAAGCAAAAGTCTTGATAGATCTGAAATTGTTGCTCGTTTGACAACTGAGTTCGGAGTTCCAGACAGCTCAATTTTTAATTGTCAAGTCATCCCCCCAGATAAGTATGAGATTACGACGGACAAAGCAGACGTTGTCGTTGCATCACTTGGGTCTTGGAGTATTTCGGAAAATTGGCAGTTGAATGACTTACAGATAAAAAAACCCTCTCTCGAAGATGTTTATATTGAAATGTTTAGAAGATGAAATGGCTATTCTAGAATGGAGGATGACCTTAGTGATTTCTGAATTGGAACGACTAGATATTAAGCCTCTTAACTCACTTAAGTTTTGGATAGAAGGTACGTGGAACTGGGCTATGTATTGTTTCAGGGAGAACCTCACTAGCCCGATTGCTTTCATATTTGATGTAGTCTATGCACCTGCGATGGTAGTTGTGGGATCTGTAAGCTTTGCTCATGATAGCGCCAGTGCCCGTATATTTCTGACTGCAGGGATGGTTTTTCTTGCCGTATTGGCTAGTGCAGTTGTTTCTTTGTCAGGCATTATCGTTAGCCATAAGGAACGTCATTTATTGAAACGATTCAGAGCTACTCCGATGTCGACCAGTGCAATTATTGTGGGGTTTTTTGGAGGTTCTGCAGCAACTGCGCTCCTATCAGCGATTTTGTCTTACATTGTTGCACATTGGATGTTTAATGTACCGTGGCCAATGAGTATGGGGTTGACAATCGTCTCATGGATAGGAGTTCTTGTTTCGTCTGCTCTAGTAGCAGTAACTTTGTCTTCCTTTCTGAACCGAGTTAAAACTTCTATGAGCTTGATGATGCCACTATTCTTTGTGTTTATCGGTGTCAGCGGATTGTTCTACCCCATGAAGCTATCTCCTCGATGGTTGCAGATCATCTCATGGTTCTCACCGACTCGCCCAGCATCGGATTGGTTTATCAAGTCTGCCACTCATTCAACCTTTGTCCACTTATATTCGTGGGAGCCTTATGTGCTTATTGCCTGGATCATTGG
The DNA here is from genome assembly GCF_016406125.1 of Alicyclobacillus sp. SO9. NCBI lineage: Bacteria > Bacillati > Bacillota > Bacilli > Caryophanales > Alicyclobacillaceae > Alicyclobacillus > Alicyclobacillus sp. SO9. Next base: position 1,541,381 of record NZ_CP066339.1, read on the forward strand.
CCTAAGTCTTGTTTCCGTTGCAAGTTTTAAATGGGATTGAATATTCCTATCACAATAGACTTTTATACGATTCTACTGAACGCCACCATCCCTTTCCGGAACAGGGATGATCAGACATTCACTTATATCTTAATGAGTCGGGTACATCAATCACATTCATCGCGTAATTAATCGCATTGAGTAATTTTTAATGCAAAATTCATTTCAGAAATTCGCGCCCAAGTCAAAACAGACTATTTTAGGGGTCCTACTGACACCACACTTCGGAATTTCATGAGCCCCTATCGGGACACACTTCTCAAGCGGGAGACCGAGATCTTTGAGTGTGCCCCAGGATGCCAGTCATAAGTAGATTGGGGATTTCAAGGTGGAGTGGCAAGGAAAGAAGAAACAGTCTCACGAAAGCAGGAACCATAAAATGCTAAAAGCATGCGTTTAGCTTCTCTACCTTGCCTAAATAACTGCTTCTTCTTCTGAAAAACGCTATTCTTTAAAACGCTTCTTTAAGGAAAACTGTCGGCCGTTGTTATATGAGTTGGTTATCTCGAACAAGTCTAAATTCATTCTTGAGTACATCCATTTCGACAATGACATTCATTTTTCGTATGCCGTCAATTTGGCGCAGGATATTTGACTCCACCTCGAGAAAATGCCTGTGAGATTTCGTAACTACCTGAATCAACAGTTGGTATTCTCCTGAAGTAAGTGTGATAAAGCGTATCTGCGGTGCTTTCTGAAGAGCTTGTATGCAAGCCTCCAGTTGGGGGCCTAGAATGGACAATTGTATTATTGTAACAAATTGCAGACCAGCCTTGATTGGATTCACGACCCCAACGATTTGAAGAACATTATGTTCACGCAGTTGTGCCACCCTCAGGCGCACTGTTCGCTCTGCCACACCTACGTCGTCAGCAATTTCTCGAAACGACCTCCGTCCATCTTCCTGAAGATGCGAAATAATTTTTAAATCCAATTCATCGATTTGATCTGGGCTCCAAGTCATAGTTATTCAGCTTACCTCCAATGTCAACGTTACTTCTATTGTAGCGTAGTTAAGCAAGCGTTATCATTCAAAATTGATAAAATAACCCTTGACTAATTTCTGATTTAGTATAGAATTCATAAAAATAGTTCTAAATTCGGAATAAAACACTATATTTCTTACTGATATCGTCGTTCCAAAGCCGTCAGGGGTACACCCATCCCATTCAACTCCAAATGAAATTATCTAAAAAATCAAATAATCGACAAGGGGGTAAAGGTAGTGGTGGTATATGTTTTGAAACGGTTTATCTGGATGCTTTTCACGCTGCTCATCATTGTTACATTGACGTTTTTTCTTATGCATGCCATACCTGGGAATCCAATTTCAAACGAACAGAGTATGACACCGGCTATCTATCAGAACATGCTCCACTACTACCACTTGGATCGGCCGCTCATAGTGCAGTATCTAGACTATCTAAAATCTTTAATGCACGGACAATTAGGGCCATCTATTGAGTACCAGAACCGGAGTGTCAATCAAATTATTGGTCAAGGGTTTCCTGTATCTGCGCAAATTGGACTCTGGGCCATTAGTATTGCCTTTGTGTTGGGTGTTCTATTTGGGGTGATTGGCGCAGTGAAACAGAACGGCTGGCAAGACTACTCCGCAATGATCCTGGCAATACTGGGCATTTCAATTCCAAACTTTGTTCTGGCAACCCTTCTGATTAACTACCTCGGGGTTGTCTGGGGCATATTGCCGAGCGCTGGATGGGGCACACCCCAACAAGAAATTATGCCGATATTAGCTCTGGCTGTTACCCCAATGGCGTATTTTGCTCGGCTTATGCGGACGAGTATGCTCGAAGTTTTACAACAGGATTATGTGCGAACAGCGCGGGCAAAGGGGCTCAACTTCTCCTATACCATTTTGAAGCACACAATTCGCAATGCGATTTTGCCTGTCTTGACAATGTTGGGACCGCTTGCAGCCTATATTTTGACGGGGAGTTTTGTCATTGAAAAGATTTTCGGTATTCCTGGCATGGGACAGTTGTATGTGACGGCGATTGACAATCGGGATTATCCTCTGATTTTAGGGACAACCATCTTCTTTAGCGCTGTTCTGATTTTCATATTGTTTCTAGTCGATACTGCTTATGCCTACGTAGATCCAAGAATTCAATTGACGGGGAGGAGGAGTTAGTCATGGGCCAATTGTCTCCGGAGTTGTTTCAGCCTTTAGCGGCGGAGGACGTGCCAATTGAAGAAGAACGCCCGAGTTTGAGCTACTGGCAAGATGCACGGCAGAGATTCGTAAGAAACAAACTAGCTGTCGTTGGTCTAATTGTCATTGTGCTGCTCATCTTAATGGCCATCTTCGGCCCCTTTTTAACAAAATATTCGTACAGCACGCAAATTCTATCCCAGAAAAACCTGCCTCCTTCCGGAATTCATTGGTTCGGGACTGATGACCTGGGCAGGGACGTGTTCACTCGTTCCTGGTACGGTGCTCGAATCTCACTGTTTATCGGATTTATGGCAGCGCTCATCGATCTTGTTATTGGTGTTGTGTATGGCGGTCTGTCTGGCTTCCTAGGCGGAAAGACAGACGACATCATGATGCGAATTGTGGAAATTCTGTATGGGCTCCCGTATTTGCTCATGGTGATTTTGCTGATGGTTGTCATGGGACCTGGTTTGTTTACAATTATTGCGGCAATGACCGCTACGGGATGGGTGAACATGGCAAGGCTTGTTCGAGGCCAAGTTCTGCAATTGAAGGAAATGGACTTTGTCTTTGCAGCCCGTGCTACCGGCGGATCCGTGGGACACATTTTGCGCAGACATTTAGTCCCCAACATGATTGGCCCGATTCTGGTCAACATGACGCTGACGGTTCCCACAGCCATTTTTGGTGAAGCGGTCTTAAGTTTCCTTGGTCTCGGTGTTCCGGCGCCCTTGGCTAGTTGGGGGACGATGACGAACAACGGCTTAGTTTCAATTATCGACGGTTATGTATGGCGCCTGTTTTTCCCTGCGGGCTTAATATCCCTAACAATGTTTGCATTCAACGTGCTTGGTGACGGATTGGCTGAGGCGTTGGATCCGAAATTGCGAAAGTGAGGAGAAGGCAGTGCTTGAGTTAAAGGATGTCAGGGTGGACTTCAGGACGAGTATTGGACGAGTCCAAGCCGTGCGCGGTGTAAATCTTACTGTGAAACCAGGTGAAGCAGTAGGAATTGTAGGTGAGTCCGGTTCAGGGAAGAGCGTCACTGTTCAAAGCATCATGCGTTTGCTCCCCAAAACAGCCAAAATTGAAGGGTCGCTGACTTGGAACGGTACAAATATTGCAGAAATATCTGAGAAGCAAATGCAAAGGATTCGCGGTCGCGATATCAGTATGATTTTCCAAGACCCACTGACTGCTCTGAATCCCACGATGAAAATTGGCCGTCAAATCGCGGAATCGTTGGTCCTTCATAAGAAAATCCCACCTAGAAAAGCACTGACTCAGGCTGTAAATCTGTTGGAACTGGTAGGTATTCCTGACCCGAAGCAGCGAGCAAACAGTTACCCTCACGAGTTTAGCGGGGGTATGCGGCAAAGGGTGGTCATCGCGATTGCCATCGCATGTGAGCCGAAACTGGTCATTGCGGATGAGCCGACAACAGCTCTGGACGTTACGGTTCAGGCGCAAATCTTGGAACTCTTGAAGAATTTGCAGCAGGAATTGAATATGAGTTTGCTTTTTATCACACATGACTTGGCGGTCATCAGTCAGATTGCTGAACGGGTAGCTGTCATGTATGCAGGACAGATTGTTGAGGAAGGACCTGTGGAACAAGTCTTGTTAAATCCGGTTCATCCCTATACACGAGGGCTTGTCAATTCGAGGCCAAAAAGCGGGCAATCCAATCTGACTCCCATACCAGGAAGCCCTCCAGATTTACTGAACCCGCCACCAGGGTGTGCATTTACGGCAAGGTGTCCATATGCCATGCAGGTCTGCAAAGAACACGCACCGCCAAGTTTTGAAACGCATTCACACAATGTGAATTGTTGGCTGTTACATCCACAAGCGAAGGGAGGACAACCATGGCACTCCTACAATTACGGAACATAAAGAAACACTTTGCGAAGCGAAAGCAGGTTGTGCGTGCTGTGGATGGTATCGATATTGAGATTCCGGAGGGCAAGACCTTTGGTCTGGTGGGCGAATCTGGCTGCGGCAAGTCTACCACTGGCAGGCTGATACTGGGACTGAATTCGCCTACAGGCGGCGAGATTTACTATCGGCAGCAAAATATTCACAAGATGTCCAGAGATGCGTCTAAGAAATACCGTCGCCAGGTCCAAATGGTGTTTCAGGACCCGTATGCGTCTCTCGACCCCAGAATGAAAGTTGAAGACATCATTGCTGAAGGTATGCAAATTCATGGTTTGGCAGACGGAACTGAACGCCGCAACCGTGTAGTGGAGCTCGTTGAGAGAGTTGGATTGAAACGTGATGACCTGTCGAGGTTTCCTCATGAATTTTCCGGTGGGCAGCGTCAGAGAATTGGCATTGCGCGGGCTCTTGCAGTCAACCCGGAACTTGTGATTGCGGATGAACCCATTTCAGCCCTTGATGTTTCAATTCAAGCGCAAGTGATGTCGCTTTTAAAGTCTCTGCAATCAGATTTTGGATTGACTTACCTCTTCATTTCGCACGATTTGACGATGGTACAGTTTATCAGCGATCGCATTGGGGTCATGTACCTTGGCAAAATTGTCGAACACGGCGACAGCAAGGAAGTCTATCAAAATCCGCAGCATCCGTACACGAAGGCATTACTATCTGCCATCCCGAGCATTGGTGAATCGACCGCTCGAATTCAACTCACAGGAGACATTCCTAGTCCGGCCGCCATACCACAGGGATGCCGATTTCATACGCGGTGCCCCTTTGCTGTAGCGAGGTGTAAGAACGAAGAACCTGTACTGAAGGGAGGTGACACTCACCAGGTCGCTTGTTTTCTTGTCGAAGATTAAAATTCGAGCTTACTTAAGGGGGTATCAATGTGAATACGAAAAAACTAATCTCTGTTGGAGGGGCAGTCAGTGCACTGGCCATGCTCACTACTGCCTGTGGCACTGCGTCACACAAAGGGACTTCGAATGGCAGTCAGAGTGCTGGAAGCAGCAGTCAAGTCGTCAAGATGGACCTGATGACAGAACCGCCTACTTTGAATCCAGCCAAGGCGGTTGATACAACTTCAGGGTGGGTTATGGACCAAGTCATGGAGGGCTTGACTTACGCAGGCAAGAACAACAAACCGCAGCCTGGAATTGCAAAGTCATGGAAGGTTAGCGACGGTGGTAAGGTCTACACATTTCATCTGAGAAATGCAAAGTGGTCTAATGGGGATGCGGTGACAGCAGGAGACTTCGCGTATGCTTTAAAGCATGTGCTGAATCCCAAAACAGGGGCTCAGTTTGCAAGCTATCTCTACTATATAAAAGGAGCAAAGGCCTACAATACAGGTAAAGGCAGCGTTAAAAATGTGGGTATACAAGCTGTAGACGCCCATACTCTTAAAATCACATTAGCCAATCCGACTCCTTTCTTTCTAAGCTTAACCACTTTTTGGCCATATTTCCCGGTTGACCAAAAGGTAGCTCAAAAGAACCCGAACTGGTATACCCAAGCCAGTACTTATGTCAGTGACGGACCGTTTAAACTTGCGTCGTGGCAGCATCAACAGAAACTGGTGTTGGAGAAAAACAATGATTACTGGAACAAAAGTACTGTACATTTGAGCAAAATAGATGCTGTTATTGTCAATGATAACAACACCCAGTATCAAATGTACCGCAGCGGTCAGTTAACGATGGACACATCTCTTCCCCTTGATGTCGTACCAAAACTCATCAAGGACAAAAAAGCCAAAGTCTATCCATTCACTGGGACGTACTTCCTTGAAATTAACACAAAGAAAGCGCCGTTTAATAATGTCAACATTCGAAAGGCGTTTGGCCTGTCAATCAACCGGACATCCATGACAAAGGATGTATTGCAAGGTGGGCAGATTCCCGCATATGGGGCTGTTCCACCAGGGATTCCAGGGAACAACGGCCAGTTTAGAAAAAATGGAGGAAATCTCTTTAAGGAGAATGTTGCAGAGGCCAAGAAACTTCTTGCTAAAGGTTTGCAGCAGGAAGGTCTCAAGAAACTTCCGCCGGTCACATTTGATTACAATACCAGCGGATCAAACAAGAAAATTGCTGAAGCATTGCAACAAATGTGGTCCAAAAACCTTGGCGTTAAAGTGAATCTTCGCAATGAAGAGTGGAAAGTCTATTTAAATAAACTGAAAAACGGGAACTATCAGTTTGGCCGTATGGGCTGGATCGATGTCTATGCAGACCCGTCGGCAACGTTAGACTTGTTCAAGGCGAACTTCGGAAGCAACTATACTGGATGGAAGAACCAACAGTATACGAAACTCGTTCAAGAAGCGGAATCCACTACAAATAAGACACAGCGTTTTAAAGAGATGCATCAGGCTGAGAAGATTCTAATTCAGCAAATGCCGATGATCCCAATCTACTTCTATACTAATGTTTTTGCTATCAGCAATAAGTTGCAGGGCTATGTAGTACATCCTAACTGGGAGTTTCCTGATTTGCGTTCTGCGAGCATTAAGTAAAATCTGAAACGGGTGATGACATGAAAATTTTTATCTCAGCTGATATGGAAGGCATATCTGGTGTCGCTACCAACATGCAATTAAAAAAAGATTCGGAATATAACCGTTTTCGCAGCTTAATGACAGCAGACGTGAATGCTGCAATTGCCGGTGCTTTTGATGGAGGTGCAACGGAAGTTGTCGTTGCTGACGGGCACGGGAATATGTCCAACATTCTAATTGAGGAGTTGGATGAACGTGCTCGCCTGATATCTGGAAACAATCGTGTGATGTGCCAGTTAGAAGGGTTGGATGACAGCTATGACGGCATCTTTTTCGTCGGTCATCATGGGCGCGAAGGAGGCTCTACAAAAACTGTCATTAATCACTCGCTTGCCGGGATAGCAGTGAATGAAGTCAAAGTCAATGATGTGGTTGTCGGGGAGACAGAACTGAATACAAGAGTTGCAGGATACTATGACGTTCCTGCCTTGTTGGCGACTGGAGACGAAGCTTATACACAGGAAGTTGAAGCGTCCTTGCCAGGTATCTTTACCGCAGCAGTAAAAAAGGGACTGGACCGTTTTGCGGCAGAGCTGATTGCTCCAGTTAAAGCACAGAAGTTGATCCGCCAAAGAGCGGCGGAAGCGACTCGTGAGAGAGGTCGTATGAAGCCTCTCAAGCTGACTGGACCCGTTACCTTTGAGGTAGAGTTCAAGGGTACCAATCAGGCGTTGATGACAACAACGATTCCAGATGTAGAACTTATCGATGCGAAGCGGATTCGATTTACCTCTGTGGACATTGTAACAGCCTACAAACTGTTTTGGGCATGTGTCATAATAGGCATGACAGCGACAAATGGTGTGTTGGGAAGTGCGAACGCGTAAAGGAGGGAGGCATATTGCCTCCCTTTTGGTTAAACCGGTCGACCTGTTTACGGTTCCGCAGGGATTCGAGCGGGTTTGAGCGGGGTTTTAGGGTGTGTGAGAGGATAGTAAGGCACATGAGTGATGGGGTCGGATTTCGAGAGAATGAGTCAAGAAGGTGGGGGAGAAATGAAACGAGTTCTGTTGACAGGTTTTGACGCTTTTGGAGGGGAGTCCATCAATCCGTCCTGGGAAGCAGTACGTCAACTTGACGGTATGGAATTACAGGGACATACAGTTAGATCATTCAAGATTCCTACCGTTTTTCATACGTCAATCTCCCGCTTGAAACAGTATATCGACGACGTACAGCCTTGTCTCATTATTTGCGTTGGGCAAGCTGGAGGACGCTCTGACATCACTGTTGAACGTGTTGCAATCAATATGGATGATGCGCGGATTCCAGATAATGAAGGTCAGCAGCCTATTGATATTCCTATTGTTGAAGGGGGACCGGACGCGTACTTTTCAACGCTTCCGATAAAAGCTGTTGTGAATCAATTGTTAGCTGAAAACATACCAGCGTCTGTGTCCCAGACAGCTGGAACATTTGTCTGCAACCACTTGTTTTATGGGTTGATGCACATCCTGGCAAGTCAAAGCCCCGTCGCAACACGGGGTGGATTCGTACATATTCCGTTCGTGCCACAGCAGTCAGTCAAGCACAGAGGGCAACCGAGTATGTCTCTGGAAACTGCAGTACGGGGTCTTAGGTTTGCGATTATGGCAGCAGTCAATCACGAACGAGACATTAAAAAAGAGGATGGGGCACTCCACTGATGTGACTATCGTCTCTTCTTTGAGTGGTTAGTTCTTGAACTTTTCCGGCGCCACTGTAATCGCCTGTTCGCCAAGCTGGTGCCACGCTTTCATGAATGGACCAATGGGTACCTTTTGAGCAGCTTTTCCGTTATGTGGGTTGTTTATCCATACGTACTTCTTGTTATAGCCAACGAGGAGGACTGCATGTTCAAACCAGGTGGCCTTGACCGTTCCTTCGGGGCTTTTCCACGTAACCCACGAGTTTGTCGGCTGAAAATTAATGGTATCCCAGACCTCAACAGGCGTGCCTCCTGCCACCACGGCTTCTAAATCTGTAAAGGGCATTCCCGTCAAATCAAGTCCTCGGTCAGGCAGTATTTCGTTGACCAGTTTTGTCAGCGGTCCATGATAGATGCTGTATCCAAGGTTGTTCTTTCCTGATACACTTCCGACAAAACCGACGTTTGGATTTCCCCAGGATATAAACTTTTTGTTCTTTCTGACAAGGGGTGTCTTGTCTTGCGGTTCTTCCTTAGCCAAGGTCATTTTACTGACCGGGTGTTTTTCAAAAGTGAGCAGCATTGACAGACTGGTTACTTCACAGCCGTTTTCAAGTTGCGGCAACTGCGACATAGCCGGAACACGAAGGAGTGCCTCACTTGGCAACGGGTCTTTCATCATTTTTTGCAGAATTTCCTGCTTGTTCGGCAGCGGGTTGTCGTGAGGTTTAGGTTTGTCGCCGTCCTTCGGTTTGATGGTGGTACCGCCTGAAATTTTGTCAGTCACAGTTCCTGGTGGTATGCTGCTCGGAGATCCCGTTTTTCCGCTCTGGGTTCCTACTTTTTGTCCACCTGTTCCCTGTGCTGTTTGCTTGCCTCCGCTTCCTGAGGTTTGGCCCTTCGCTTTCGCTGGCGGTTGTCCAGAACGGGTCGAGCCACCTGCTTGGTTCGCCTGACTTTGACCGGGTGTTACGCTGTTCCCGCTCGTCGCGGTTGTATTGTAGAGATTGTATCGACTTACTTTATGAATCATCCATGCGGCTGTCGTACCTCCGCCGAGCACAGCCAGAGTCATAGTGGCCACAGCCAATCTGCGCGTACTCTTATTCGGTTTCTTCCGAGCATGAGGCTGGATTTTTGCGTAACGAACTTGATTTTTATATTGTTTTTGACTTCTTTTTTTGTTTCGCAAGGTTCACCCTCCCCCAAGCTCTAAGTCTCCAGTATCCATTTAGTTTCCAGCACCATACTTCATCATATGTATAAGTTCCACATATACAGACGTGACACTTCACGTTTGTGTTACAGATTTGTTCATTTGAGATATCTTTGAGTAGAGTGTCTTTAAAAGCGGCGCGGGCTTCAGTCTGTTGCGGGGTTCTCTTTGGCCCGCTTAGACCGAGTTTGAAGAAGAAACAGACCTACACCTGTCAGTGTAACAGTCCCTCCTAGTATTTGAAACAGATGGATCTGTTCATGGAGTACTATAGCTGCCAGAGTAATGGCCCCAATTGGTTCTTCCAATATGGACATAGCGACAGTCGTCGCAGAAACATATTTAAGCAACCAATTGAAGAGCGTGTGCCCAAATAAGGTCGGTATGACGGCAAGCAGAACAAACAACATCCACTCATGGCTCGAGTACCCAATAAGGGGCTGTCTCGTCACCACGTTGAAGAGAAATAAAACCACAGCAGCTGTTACAAAAACAAGAAAACTGTAGACACTTGACGAGATGGTCTTACGTAATTGTTGTCCAGTTAACATATAGCCTGAAATGGCTGCGGTTCCGCCCAAGGACAGAACATCACCGAACAGGGAACCTCCGGCAGAGCTTGAGTCTCCTACTGCTATCACAATACTGCCCAATACAGCCGTCGTCATTGCAATCACTGCAACTGTATTTGTGCGTTCTGTGAAAAAAAGATACGCACCAAGACTGACGAGCACAGGCTGAATGCTTAAGACAATCATCGAACTGGCCACGCTGGTCAGCTTGAGCGACTCAATCCACAGTAAAAAATGAAGACCTAGAAAGACGCCGGACGTCAGTATCAGGCCTAGCTGCCGACGGCTGAGCCCCGTAATTTCATGGGCATTCTTAAGTGTGACTGGGATGAGCAGAACGCTTGTAAACAATAATCGATACATACCGATAATAGGAGCGGGAGCAGTTGACATTTTGATGAGAATGGCAGAAAAGGAGACGGCGACAACTCCAACCAAGACGAACGACCTATACATATTCTCTCCTCTGTACCTTAACAACATCGACAATTATAAGATATAGTATCATATATAGTAGTGTACCGGATGCTCTGCGGGTTCGTCAGCATTATCAATAATTTGGCTTTGTACGACATAGGCGTGATTTTCTGTACAGGTCTGCACAGGGAGGTGTCATCAATGCGTATACACGTTGGTAGTCAGGTAAACCACCCAGAATTACAACGAGTCGGTACGGTAGTGGACATTCACACCAATCCCGCTTGCCTGCTGCGACAGTTGGTGGTGGAATGGGATGATGGTGAGATTGAAGAACTCGAAGAACTGGAGTTTGGTCCGCTGGAAGATTAAATGTTCTGAAGTATGCAGTCCGTGTTGTCGAATGGTATCGAATTCTATCTTTCTTTTCTATGAACTTCATGATATCCTCTGATAGATTTGTGAATTTTCAAAGGGGAGGATATCTGTTTGAACAGCGCAATACGGAAGTTTCCGCTTTCTGTACAGCACGTGTTTGCCATGTTTGGCTCCACTGTACTTGTTCCGTTCCTGACCGGCCTCGATCCGGGCAGCGCCTTAATTGCAAGCGGCGTCGGCACCTTGATTTTTCACCTCATTACACGCGGTAAAGTACCAACCTACCTGGGCTCTTCATTTGCATTCATCGCACCACTTACCTTATTTGTTACGAAACATCATTCACCTGCCGAAGCGGCAGCAGGGCTCATCAGTGTGGCAGTTGTCTATGCAATTTTGTCCTTACTGGTCGCTTCCATTGGTTTTGCCAAGATCCGAAAAGCAATTCCTCCGGTAGTTGTGGGACCAGTAGTATCTATTATTGGACTCGCGTTGGCCAATACTGCGGTAACCCAGATGGCTGCAAAACAGTGGGATGTAGCGATTGTCAGTCTTGGAGCAGCCATACTGTCATCATTGGTGGGATTTAAGCAAATGCGTCTCATCCCACTCTTAATTGGTATTTTTGTGGGTTATGTGTACGCGTGGATACGAGGGCTGGTACATTTTGGTGTGGTCGAAAAAGCTCCTGTGATTGCATTGCCGCACTTTACGATGCCCCACTTTGCCTGGGCCGCAATACTGAGCATGGCTCCAATTGCCTTGGTGACGATGGTAGAAGATTTGGGCCATATGTTTGTGCTCAATGAGATTATCGGCAGAGATGTTACAAAGGACCCTGGTTTTTCACCCATTCTAATTGGAAACGGAATCGCGACTTTTGTGTCATCCCTTTTGGGAGGTCCTGCACAGACAACCTATGCAGAAAACCTTGGTGTTCTAGCCATTACGAAACAGTACTCCAGCCGTATCATTCAAGGCGGAGCCGTCATTGCAATCATATTAGGTTTATTTGGAAAAGTCGGCGCTCTGATTCACTCCATCCCTGTGCCGGTGATGGGAGGAATCAGCATACTGCTGTTTGGCATGATTGCCGCTATGGGCATCCGTCATCTCGTTGAAGAAAAGGTCGATCTCGGTAACATGAAGAATCTCATCGTCGTAGCTGTGATTTTCATTATCGGCATTGGCCTTCCAAACAATGGAATCGCCTTGGCTACACTCGCGGGAATTTTAGTTTACTGGTTGGTACCGGACTTTAGCAGCAAACAACAGTGAATTGACGACACATGTTAGCAAAATGCAGATGTATAAACAGGGGGAAGAGCTAGAAAGACAGGGTATTAATGTAGACAAGGTAGTTGACACAAGTATGAATAATGAAAAATAGTGATAACAGGCTGTGGGTCTCCGCAGCCTGTTATTATTCAGTCGGATGATAAAACGGGGCCTCAAACCTCAAGGCAATCAAACCGAGGATTTTCCCGAGGTGATCCTTTTAGCAATCTGACTTTTCCGCTTCTATACAACCGATGGAAGCATCACTGCGGCGAACTAATGAAGTCGCAGCGCTCGTTTGAATGGTTTTCGCCTTTCTAGAGGACAATACAATTCCTGAGATGATAAAGGCTGCACCAATGAAGTCGTATATGTACAGAGGTGTCTGTAAGAAAGCAACGCTGAAGACGATGCCGAAAAACGGTACAAGGTGTGTGAATATTTGTGATCGCGTTGCTCCAATCAGACTCACGCCTTTGTTCCATAGCGTATAGGATGCAACGGAAGGGCCTAATGCAAGAAACAGTATCCCTAGTGTCACAGCGAGAGACATGTACGAATGCCAATGCACAGTATGCGACCCAATATCGATTGCAGCAAACGGGATCAGCATCAGAGAGCCAAGAACGGAGGTGAAAGTGGTGAACCCCGGGACAGACATCTGCTTGTGTTTCGTTCGCAGGAAGGAACTGTAGATACCCCAAGCAACGGCGGACCCAAGCGCCCACAAATCTCCGACTCCAATGTGTAACCCGAGTATATTTGAAATGTGACCTTGCGACAGGACAAAGAACACCCCAATTGTACTCGATAGAACGCCGAAGACATTGAAAAGTGTAATTCGTTCTTTAAAAACCAGGGCATTGATAATCAATACGATGGCAGGAGATGTAGCTAGAAACATTGACGCATTCACAGCCGTGGTATACTGCTCTCCAATATACAGGAATGTCGGAAACAGCACTGGACCTAAGAGTGCTAAAAAGATTGTGCGTCCCAGTGATTGGCGTAAAAACCTGAACTCGTTCAATGCCCTTTTGTGATAGAGGGCAATGAGGAGCAACGATGCAATGACCCAGCGTGCTTCCAGGATAAACCCTGGCACGACGTGGCTGACCAGCACGCGGCCGACAACGTAGTTCCCTCCCCAAAGTGCTGCCGCCAAAACCAACATGAAATAAGCCATTTGTATCCCTCCACTAGTCGTGCTGGAAATCGTCTTTTCGTTCTTCGTCAAGTATGATAGATACTAGACATTCACGTAAGTACGCAGTTTTTTGTGACATAGTGTCAAGAAGGGTACTAATGAGGTGAGGCTGGATATGGTGAACAGGAGGACAATTTGCGGGATTGAAGTATTGGTCGATATAATTGGAGGTAAATGGAAAACGGTGATTTTGTTTCATCTGATTGACGGGACGAAACGTTTTGGAGAATTAAAGAAGTTAATGCCGGGTATTACACAGAGAATGTTGACCAATCAACTGCGTGAGCTAGAATCAGACGGATTAATTCACCGTGAAATCTACAAGGAGATTCCGCCGAAAGTGGAATACTCGCTGACGATTCTCGGACGGAGTTTGGAGGGGATTCTTAAACAGATGTGTGCGTGGGGTGAAGAGTACCCGGCACATGCACCAGACAGTACACCAAATGAATTATAATCAACACAGTTCCTTGCTCCTATGTGTCAGAATCCAGCAGTAACAGACGGGCTGCTTCACGTTCTGCTTCTGCTTCATTGAGATGATTCATCATTAAATCCATTTCTCTGTCCATTTGTACAAGTGCTGTAGTACCGAATCCTAAGTGATGAAGTGCAAGCAGTGCGTAAGCCACAGCTTGTTGCTTTGTCATGAACTGCTTCACCCTTTCTGCATACGACTAGAGTCTCCTCTGAAACGCTAACCATGTGTGCTGAGCCTCTGCTTTAGTGTTGACCAGGAGGCCGGTTACATTCGTACAAATGAATTTGGATGGGGAAGGGCAACTTGGTTACACGCTCGCAAATGCGGTATTTGCATGTGGGGTATTAGCATGAGACGGGGAATTCAGTTGCCAGTGATGCAGACTAGGCGGCAATGATGGACGGACCAGGGACTCAGTGAGCCCCGGTTCCGATACCTTACTTGCTTTCACTATCAGGGACTTTGGTAACGATACCAGTAAAGCGTCCGGCTAGAGTCACTGTAACACCTTTGGGAAGCAGGACGGCATGTCCCTTTTCAAGGGTCAAAGACTCAGAGTCAAATGAGAGAGTAGCGCTGTTGTCTGTAGGAGCGATGACCAGTACTTGATTTGCCAGAACTTCTTCTTTCCCGTCAATTTCCCATTTTTCCACTTCGAAATATGGGCAAGATGCTAGCGACGTCCCCGAACTGACGTGAGACACCAAACTGTCGTCAGTGTCCGGAAACGGAATCACGTTTAGGGCATCTTCCAAGTGCAACGGCCGCAGTTTGCCGTCGGTTCCCGGCCTCTTGTAGTCATATACACGGTACGTGGTGTCAGAACTCTGTTGGACTTCAAGCACCATCGTTCCCGCTCCAAGTGCATGCACTTTGCCAGCCGGCACAAAGCGAAAATCACCTGGGGAAACCGCTGAGTACTTGAGCACATCGTCCCATTTATCGGCTTGCTCTGCCTGCTCAAAATCTTGTCTGGTCTGTGCGTGATGACCATATACAATTTTGGCGTCTTGAGCGGCGTCGAGTACCCACCAACACTCTGTTTTGCCGCGTTCACCGGCGTGTTCATAGGCGTAGACATCGTCAGGATGCACCTGAACGGATAAGTCTTTCGCAGCGTCAATGACTTTAAAGAGGAGCGGGAATTCCTTCATGTCAGGCCCAAACCAGTCTGGTTCCTGCTCAATGACTTCAGACAGCGTCTTACCCGTATAAGGTCCATTGGACACAGTGGATTTCCCTTCTTGGTGATCAGACAGGATCCACGCCTCACCAATCTGGTCCGTATCACTACATTCCCTGAACCAGTCTTTTAAACGGGTGCCGCCCCAGACTCTTTGTTTAAAAACAGGATTGAATAGTAAGGGATAAGGTTTCATCATTTCACTCCGGTTTCCATTTTCGTTCGGTTCCCATTTTCGTTCGTCAGGTATTTGACGTACTTTTCATGTTCATTATACAAGTTTTCCGGTGTTCGTCATCCAGTGAAACTGTCATTCCAGAAAAATGCCTTGTGCGTGCATAGCCCGCACAAGATTCGCACAGGATATGTCTGTTGGCGCCAAGACCTGGAGGTGCAAGACTGATGTCATCGAGCAGACGTAAGTCAATCGGTCGCGGCGATGAGGCTTCCGGCCCTGTCATCAATGCTTTTGCGAGCAGAAGTATGGCACGTGGTGAATCGAAAGAAGAGCTGCACAACCATCAGTATGGTACGCCCAATCGCGGGAAGTACACGCGGATACCTCACAAGGGGTAACTGTTTTCGGACAGATGCATGAGCGCCAACGAAGAAGACCCGGGCAGATTCCCGGGTCTTCTTGCTGTGAAACGCCGTTTGTTCTGTAACTGGTTTATTCGGGGTTGTCTTCAAGCATTTCAGCAACCTGGGCAACATCTTTGTCACCGCGGCCGCTTAAATTAACAATAATGATTTGAGTGCGTTGCAGTGTGGGAGCAAGTTTCATCGCATATGCTACCGCGTGACTAGACTCCAACGCAGGGATGATTCCTTCAACTCGAGACAGCTCAAGGAATGCGTGTAGCGCTTCTTTATCGTCTACGGCCAAGTATTCAGCTCGACCGATGGCTTTATAGTACGAATGCTCTGGTCCGACGCCTGGATAATCAAGTCCGGCCGCAATTGAATGGCAATTTTCGCTGTTCTCCATCACGTAACACGCAAAACCGTGAATGGCTCCAGGATGTCCTGCAGTCAATGGAGCTGCATGATGTCCCGTCTCAATGCCTTGTCCGCCGGGCTCCACGCCTACAATTTTCACAGACAAGTCGTCGACAAATGGATAAAACAGACCAATTGCATTGGAGCCTCCTCCGACGCAGGCTGTAACATAGTCTGGAAGCCTTCCTTCTTGTTCGAGAATCTGGGCTTTGGCTTCACGGCCAATGACGGATTGAAAGTGACGAACCATCAAGGGGTAAGGGTGTGGACCTACAGCGGATCCCAGCAAATAGAAAGTGTCTTCAGAATTCTGGGCGAAGTCCATTAAAGCTTCATCTACGGCTTCTTTTAATGTTCTGTTCCCGCTCGTTGCAGCAACCACTTTTGCGCCTAGCAGTTCCATTCGAAATACGTTCAATGCTTGTCGCTTTGTATCCACCTCACCCATGTAAATGGTGCAGGGCAAGTTAAACATGGCGCAGACAGTCGCAGTCGCTACACCGTGTTGACCTGCACCTGTTTCCGCAATGACGCGTTTCGCTCCCATTCTCTTTGCAAGGAGTACCTGGCCAAGTGTGTTGTTGATTTTATGAGCTCCCGTGTGGTTCAAGTCCTCACGCTTTAAATATATCTTGGCTCCTCCCAGTTTTTCACTGAGGTTTTGCGCATAGTACAGCGGGTTTTCCCTTCCCACATATTGCCGTAAGTAGTAGTTCAGTTCATCATTAAATTCCGGATCGTGCTGATACCGTCGAAATGCGTCAGCCACTTTGTCCAGGGCTGCTTGCAGCATCTCCGGGACTTGACTTCCGCCAAACACCAATTCGCCAGCTTGAAATACGCCTTTGTCTGTTATCTGTACTACACTCATCTCAACATGCTCCTCTCTGCTATGCGGTGCCTCTTTGCACCCTTTCCTCAACTCGCTCTTTGTACACCATCGCTATCAATCTTGTGCGGCTTTTGCACAGCGGTGTAAAGCCTGCAGGTTCACCGCCGCGATATGAACGTATTTACATTGTACAAAAGAATGAGAACATCGGCTATACTATAGCTCTGTAAATTATCAATTGCCTGCAATACTTGGCATAACGGGGAGGGCGAGCAATGAAAAGGTCACTTGTGCTGTATTTTTCAAGTGAAATTTTTCTCAGTCTTGGTATTGGCGTGGTGAATTATGCCCAGCCCTTCTTATACAAGTCTGCGGGTCTAAACGACGGTTTAGTCGGTCTTTTGTTCTCAGTAAACTCATTCTTTGCAGGCGGAGCGGCGTTGTTCTTGGGACCTATGGCAGATAAGGTTGGCGCGTCGCGGATGTTCAAGTTGGCGACGTTTTTGATGGCAGTGGCATTCGCTTTGCTGGCCTTTTTTCACAGTTTCTGGCCGTGGGTTTTAACGGCCGTTGTCAGCGGCATCGCTGTGGGGATGTTAATGAGCACGGAGAATGTCGTCTTGAGTTCATTGACGAAGGGGCATGAAAAAGCTGGAGTCTTGAGCAAGTTTGTATCTCTGTATATGTTGCTTATCAGCATGGGAGTGCTTCTCTCCGGGTTCTTGAGCGGAACTATAGGATTCCGAGGTGCTGTGTGGGTGGGGGCTGGAATCACAGCGGTATCTCCGCTCATACGCTTCTGGCTGAAGGCGCCGGACGCAAAATCAGACAGACTGTTGCGGTTGCCGTCAAAGCACGTTGCTCTCATGAGCGTGTACGCTGTCCTGATTGGTGCATCCATGGGGGTGCTGAACCCGTTCATCACTTTGTTGCTTCACAATCACTTTCTTTTGGATAATCACGTGACGTCCATGATTCAGGCGGCATCTACGCTGATGGTGTCGGTGGGGGCGTTCCTTGTCAGCAGTATGCTGAGGCGTTTTCGCCACGGAAGAACCCTGCTTTTGAGCTTCTTACTGGCTGTCGTCTTCACAGTCAGCATGGTCTTTGCCGGAGGTCCATGGCTTTTTGCAGGCGGTTACTTGTTCAGAACGGTGTTTTTGACCATGCCCGGGCCAATCGTAGACGCGGCTTTCTTGGATTTAAGCCACGAATCTGAATTCTCGCAGATGTTTGGCACGCGGGTCTTTGGAAACAATGCGGGGAGCGCACTTGGTTCTTACGGCGGGGGAGCAATGCTGAACCATAATCTCATGTTTGGATTGGCTTTGGCATCGACTGCCATGATTATTTTCGGATATATCTTTCTTCTGTTTCTCCTGCGCAAATTCCGTTCCACGCAGTCTACCTAGGGTCAGTCAAAGGTTTGTCCAAGCAGGGAGTTGGCATGTTGTGCCGCGCTGCTGCCTGCAAGGTGTCCTGTAGAGAAGGCCACAGTGATATTATATCCGCCCGTATGTGCGTGGACGTCCATAACTTCTCCCGCAAAATACAGTCCTGTGCAGAGTTTTGATGCCATTGTCTTCGGATCAATCTCTTTGACAGACACGCCGCCGCCAGTGACAGTGGCTTGTGCCAACGGCAACGTGCCGGAAATACTCACGCGAAATGCTTTGCATCCATCAGCAAGCATCATGATGTTTTGATTGCTGAGGTTTGCCATTTGCTGGTCGCCGCCAATGTCAATTTGCGTGAGCAAGACAATGACAATTCTCTCAGGCAGATATGAACTCAGCACTGTCTGCAGCTGGCGCTTGGGAAATTGCGTCTTTTCCTGTTGCAGTGTCTGTTGCCATTCTGCCCTTTGAAACTGTGGCAAACAATCGATGAGAACATACAGCTTTTCTTCTGGGTTCTTCCGCAGAGCAGTCGACACATAGTGGCTGCAGCGCAGCGCGGCTGGGCCGCTGAGACCAAAATGTGTGAACAGCAGGTCTCCTTGTTCTGTGGTGAGTTTCTTATTCTTTCGTTCTGTATAAACCGAGACATGGATATCTCGCAATGACAGGCCTTGAAGTCTGCGATTTCTGATAAACCGTTGATTGCTGGTCAGAGGTACTTCCGTCGGATACGGCGTAACAATCGAGTGTCCGGCAGACCTGGCCCACGGGTAGGCGTCTCCTGTACTGCCGGTCTTTGGAACACTCGTTCCCCCAGCTGCTATCACGACGGATTGAGCATAAACGGAAGTTCCATCCCGCAGCTCGACTCCTTTAACCGTCTGGTCCGAGACCAGGAGTTTGCGTACGGGGGCGTTTTGTATGACCTCTACTCCAAGACGATAGACCTCAGAGATGAACGCTTCCACGACTGTCGAGGCTTTATCCGTCACAGGGAACACCCGTCCCCGGTCTTCCTCTTTTACGTGAATGCCTAAATGCTCTACAAACCGGATAATGTCCTGGTTTCCAAAGCGCGTAAGAGCAGAGTAGAGAAAGCGGCGGTTTCCGGGGATATTCTCCATTAGTTCTGGCAGAGGTTTGGCGTTGGTCACATTGCAACGTCCCCCTCCGGAAATCCCCAGTTTACGCCCCAAGCGGTTCCCTTTCTCCACGAGGAGTGTGCGGGCACCGGATTGACGGGAGGAGATAGCAGCCATCAGCCCTGCAGGTCCGCCGCCGATGATAATGACATCGTAACTCTGATGTGTTGGAGCCGAGTTTACCCTAATGGGACCCAGTGGTTTGGTCTCCTCACGTGGCATGTATGTTGCCGCCCGAGGGCGTTTAAATTGAGACCTGTTGGTTTCTTTCACGGCTTTTGCTCTCCTTGGCCACCTGTTCGTCACGGTAACAGTCTGAGTGTACAAAAGTGGCAGTGACGACGCAACTGCGGCGGACGACGTGACGCCATGGAACCAGTGTGATAGAGGACTGGAAGCCGAATGTGCAAGCCGAACTCTGGAAGCCAGCAGCCAGTCGGTGCCTGGAAGTCGTCCGATTTCGTTCTGGTGGACACTTGAGGTACAATCAAATTTGCGCCTCTTACAGGCGAATACAGCAAGAATTCATATTGCAGCAGGAGGTTGGTATTGTGAATCCATTTCGTTTTCAAAACCCTACGGTTTTATATTACGGAAAGGGACAGATCGAAGAAAATCTGGTTCCAGAGGTAAAGAAGTATGCATCCAAGGTTTTGCTTGTATATGGAGGCGGAAGCATTAACCGCAGCGGTCTCTACGATAAAATCCAATCCCTTCTGATTGGCGCGGGAGTAGAGATACTGGAACTCGCTGGTGTTGAGCCTAATCCACGCTTGACGACTGTACAAAAGGGAATCAATATCTGCCGCAGCGAAGGTGTGGAATTGGTGTTGGCTGTAGGCGGCGGTTCTGTACTGGATTGCTCCAAAGCCATTGCGCTGGGGACAAAGTACAATGGTGAAGTATGGGACATCTATTCGAAGAAAGTCAGGCCGGAAGAGGCGCTGCCGTTGGGAACTATTCTGACGTTGGCGGCAACGGGATCGGAAATGAATGCAGGCGGCGTCATCACCAATTGGGAGACCAAGGAGAAATTGGGCGGCGGTTCTCCGGCGGCTTTTCCGAAGTTCTCCATCTGTGATGCGGAAAACACATACACAGTTCCCAAAGACCAGACGATTTACGGAATTTGCGACATGCTAGCCCACAGTTTCGAGCACTACTTCCATCCTACGGAGCACACTGCTCTGCAACGGCGGTTGATTGAGTCTGTGATTTCCACCGTCATTGAGTACGCGCCAAAGGTATTGGCGAATCCGGAAGACTACCAGGCGCGGGAGACCATCATGTACTGCAGTACAATGGCGTTGAACGGTATGATTAGCATGGGCGTGCAGGGAGATTGGGCATGCCATGCAATGGAACACGAGATTAGTGCTATTTATGACATTCCGCACGGCGGGGGACTGGCCGTCTTGTTCCCCCATTGGATGGACTACGTCATGGATGCAAATCCAAGCCGATTTGCGCAACTTGGTGAGCGCGTGTTTGGAGTCAGCCGTGATGGAAAAAGCGACAGGGAAATGGCAGAAGCAACCATTGCAAAGGTAAGGGAGTTCTATCGCAGCATCGGTGCACCAGAACGTCTGGCAGACTACGATATCGGCGATGAATCACTGCAAACCATGGCTGCTCAATCTGTGCGCTACAGCGACATTGGTCAATTCAAGAAACTGAACGCAGACGATGTCCTGAGTATCCTCAAGGCTTCCCTCTAAAGCTTTTCTCTAAAGCTTCAAACCGGAAGTAACAAGCCCTCCACCCCGGATCTCGGGTGGAGGGCTTGTTTCGCGTTTCAGTGTCGGGAAATCCGCTTTTAGTTCCTCACAAAGTTGCGCAGGACGGTCTGCAGAATGCCGCCGTTGCGGTAGTACTCAATTTCCACTTTACTGTCGAGACGCAGTGTGGTCTGGAAGCTTTCAGTCGAACCGTCTTCACGGGTAACTTTCACTTCAACATCCTGACCAGGTTTGAGTTCCTGTGCCAGACCTGTGATATCAAACTTCTCGGTGCCGTTGAAGCCTTTTGACTTCCAGTTGTCACCGTCCTTGAACTGCAAGGGCAGGACGCCCATGCCTACCAGGTTGCTGCGGTGAATCCGCTCAAAGCTCTCGGCAATGACAGCCTTGACGCCGAGCAGTGTGGTTCCTTTGGCTGCCCAATCACGGGAGCTTCCTGTACCGTACTCCTTACCGGCGACGACCACCAACGCTTTGTTCTCTTCCTGGTATTTCATAGATGCATCGTAAATCGGCATAACTTCTCCGGTCGGCAGGTACTTCGTGTATCCGCCCTCAGTTCCCGGTGCAACCTGGTTACGGATGCGGATATTAGCGAAAGTACCCCGCATCATGACTTCGTGGTTCCCGCGGCGTGAACCGTAGGAGTTAAAGTCTACAGGCTTTACATTGTGAGATGTCAGGTACTGACCAGCCGGACTGTCCGGTTCGATGTGGCCTGCAGGTGAGATGTGGTCTGTGGTCACAGAGTCGCCAAGGAGTGCCAACACGGACGCCTGGTTGATGTCTTCTGTTTTCGGCACATCAGCCGTCAAACCGACAAAGAAGGGCGGCTCCTGGATGTAGGTGGATGCCTTATCCCAATCGTAGAGTTCACCTTCAGGCGTCGTCAGCTCGTTCCAACGTTCGTTGCTCGAGAAGACTTCTGCATACTTCTCTTTGAACAGTTCTGGTTTCACTACGCTGGCAATGGTGTCTGCCACTTCGGTCGGGCTCGGCCAGATGTCCTCTAGATAAACCGGCTTACCATCCTTGTCTGTTCCAAGGGGTTCTGTTGTCAAGTCGATATCAACGGTTCCTGCTAAGGCATAGGCCACAACCAGCGGAGGCGATGCCAGGTAATTGGCGCGAACCAAAGAGTGAATCCGTCCTTCAAAATTCCGGTTGCCGGATAAGACTGCGGATACCAGCAGGTCGTTGTCTTCAATGGCGTGACCGACTTCATCAGGCAGCGGACCGGAGTTGCCGATACAGGTGGTGCAGCCGTATCCGACGACGTCGAAGCCGAGCTTTGCCAAGTCGTCGATGAGGCCAGCGTTTGTCAGGTAGTCTGTAACCACTTTCGATCCCGGTGCCAAACTGGTCTTCACATATCCGGGCGTCGTCAGGCCTTTCTCGACAGCCTTCTTTGCTACGAGGCCAGCCCCCACCATCACCGACGGATTGGAGGTGTTGGTACAACTGGTGATAGCCGCAATGGCAACTGCACCGGGTTTCATGGTGGATTCTTTGTTGCTTGGATGTTCCACTTTTACTTCTTTGTTGCGGTCTTCTTTTGACAGTCCAAAACCGCCTTCGTTGATGTCTTTTTGAGCAAGGTCATCGAAGGTCTTCTTCATGTCTGTGAGAAGAATCTTGTCTTGTGGACGGCGTGGACCAGCCAGACTTGGTACTACTTCGCTAAGATCGAGTTCGAGGGTGTCTGTATAGACCGCATCGGGTGTGTCATCCGTCCGGAAGATGCCCTGCTCCGTGCAGTAGGTCTTGACCAATTCAATGAGGTCTTCGCTGCGTCCGGTGTTGCGCAGGTAGTTGAGTGTTTCTTCGTCAACAGGGAAGAAGCCCATTGTTGCTCCATATTCGGGAGACATGTTGGCAACAGTGGCACGGTCTGCAAGGCTGATGTTGCTAAGACCCGGTCCGTAGAACTCAACAAACTTGCCGACAACGCCTTTTTTACGGAGCATATTCGTCACCGTCAAAGCCAGGTCTGTAGCTGTTGCACCCTCAGCTAATTTGCCTTTCAGTTTGAAACCAACGACTTCCGGCATTAACTGATACAGTGGTTGTCCGAGCATGCAGGCTTCGGCCTCAATGCCGCCAACACCCCAGCCCATCACACCAATACCATTAATCATGGTTGTGTGAGAGTCTGTACCAACCAGTGTGTCGGGGAAGACGAACGTCTCGCCGTCAACTTCCTTTTGTGCAACAACAGTCGCCAAATACTCCAGGTTCACTTGGTGAACAATACCTGTTCCTGGCGGTACAACACGGAAGTTGTTAAAGGTTTTTTGCGCCCAGTGCAGGAATTTATAGCGTTCTTCATTGCGTTCAAATTCGCGGTTGATGTTAAATTGAAGTGCTTCATTGGAACCGAATGCGTCGACTTGTACTGAGTGGTCAATCACAAGATCGACGGGAATGAGAGGATTGATACGAGTCGGGTCTCCTGCCAAACGCTTCATGGCAGAACGCAGAGCCGCCAGGTCGACAACAGCCGGTACGCCGGTGAAGTCCTGAAGCAAAATGCGTGCAGGTTTATATGGAATTTCATCCTTTTCGGGTGCTTTTGCATTCCAGTTGGCCAGTTTTCGGACATGCTCTTCTTCCACTGCATGACCGTCCACTTGACGGAGCACCGCTTCTAGTAAAATCTTAATGGAAAATGGCAGTTTTGATACGGTGGCGACGCCTTGGTCTTCAAGGGACTGCAGCCGGTAGTACGAGTACGTTTGACTTCCGACTGACAGTTGTTTTTTGGTTCCAAACGGATCCATGGTCATCATTCTCCACTCCTTTTCTAATGCTGCTTCCCGTAGTATTACATGACTTTGCTTAACAGAATCATTTTCGCAAATGCCAGCACGCTTTGTCGAACCCAGATTGGAAAACCCGATAAGTAAATTTGTATTCTTGATGATTCGATGTACCTGGAATCCGCTTACTCGCGCAGCACTGCGCCCTTTGTCACTCTACTACCAAATTGGTAAGTTCTCAAGTAGGGCAATTGCTGCACAGGTGCTGCGAGTTTGTGTCGCCAGCCTAGACTCTACCCTACCCATTTTTACGGAAATGATGAGTAAAGATGAGAAGAACGATGTGTGAAAATCTACAATTTTTGAGCGGTGGTGACGAAAGTGCTATTCTGTAGATTGACTATTGGAGGGGAGGCACATACGCATGATGAAGAAGATTGCCGTGATACTGAGTATGCTTATCACGGTGTTTATCGGGTTCGGGTTAATTATTCCAGTTCTTCCCCTAATGGTTAAGGACGTAGGAGCCAGGCCGTACAACCTCGGCTTAATGCTCGCAGTCTATTCTGCGGTCGCCTTCGTCATGTCGCCGTTCTGGGGACGGATTTCGGACCGTGTGGGGCGCAAACCAGTTTTAATTATCGGACTGCTTGGCTTCGCAGTTAGTTTCCTGGTCTTTGGGCTGGCGAAAGACATTCTTTGGCTCATGTATGTTGCACGGGTGATTGGCGGAGGATTTTCGGGTGCCGTCACTGCGACTGCCATGGCCTACATTGCGGATGTAACAGATGAAGAGAACCGAACCAAAGGGATGGCATTTGCAGGTGCATCCATTGGTATGGGTTTCATCATTGGTCCTGGGGTGGGCGGCTTGCTCGGAAATATCAGCATTCCCACACCATTCTTCGTTGCTGCCGGACTGGCTGTCATCAACGCGATTTGGGGAGTCGCAGCTCTCAAAGAGTCGTCAACGCGGGAGGAGCGTCTTGCCAGGCCGAAATCAACGGGATCGCGGTGGCGCGCATTCGCCGGCGCCCTCAAGTACCTGTATATGGTAGATTTTGTGGCGCAATTCAGCATTGCAACGTTGGAAGGTGTCTTTCAGTACTTTGAAATGTCCAAGTTTGGTGCAACTAAGACGCAAATTGGGATGATGTTCTTAATTTCTGGACTTGTCGGTGCCCTGGTGCAGGGCGGAATCGTGCAGCGCTACGTCAAACATGGTCGAGAGGTACCCGCCATGTACACCGGTCTAGTGCTCTCTGGAATTGGCATGTTTTTAATCCTGTTCTCGACGAACTTCTGGACTGCCACATTGTACATGACCATTTTCGGTGCCAGCAATACGGTCATTAAACCAACTTTGACCTCAATCATTACCAAGGAAACTACGGTTGGACAAGGTTTAGCCAACGGATTACTGTCTTCCATGGACAGCCTTGCGCGTATTATCGGACCCGTCCTGGCCACCGTGCTTTTCGAAATCCATCACGACATCCCGTTCATTGTCACGGGCATTATCGTCATCGCGGCAATGGCTCTGGTCATGTCGTACAAGAAGTTTTCAGAGTCAAGACATACAGCTGTGGACAACCCCTAACGTCAGTTGTCTCTCAAACCCCAGCTCAGATGTTTCAAGTTTGTGACAAATGACTTCGGTACTCTTTTTTAGACCTGTCTATATTGACTATAGAAGTTTGGACTATGGTAAACTGTTTTCAAGCAGTAGTCTAAATGAACTACGGTATAGTCTTTTTGGATCTTGAGGTCTTGGCTCTCCTATACTACAGGTACTACAGGTACTACAGGTGGAACCTTGGTAGGAAGTTTGAGCCAAAGAGTGATAAGGGACAATTTGTCGCTTGCGAACACATATGCCAGGAAATGCAGGGCAGCCGCAGGCTGTCCTGCATTCGTTTGGAGTTTAAACCAGAGTGAAAGGGTTAGGGGGCTGGCGTCATGCCAACAAATGTTGCTGCAGTTGGACAACAAAAAAACGCAAATCCTGCAGCTGTTGTAAAAGCGTACGTATCGATAACAAAGACTGGTATTACATTCGCAAATGTGATGTCGACGTTTGCAGGGTTTTGGGTTGCAAGTCAGGGCCACCCAGAGTGGGGGGTGTTGCTCTGGACTCTGCTTGGAACAGGGCTTGTTGTAGCCGGAGGAGCAGCACTGAACAACTTTATTGATCGGGATATCGACGGGAGCATGAAACGCACTGAGGCACGTGCATTAGTAGCTGGAAGAGTTCGTCCGCGTCCTGCGTTTCTGCTCGGAATCACACTCGGCATCGTCGGATTGATTATTCTCATTACAATGACGAATGTCACCGCAGCGATTTGCGCATTTATTGGACTCGTATTCTACGCCTATGTTTATACAGTTTGGTTGAAGCGTACGACCACGCTAAGCACGGTTCTTGGTGGAATCCCTGGAGCCATTCCTCCGTTGATTGGTTGGACGGCTGCAAACGGAGGACGTCTGGATTTAGCTGGACTCACGATTTTCTTCATCTTCTTCCTGTGGCAGATTCCTCATTTTCTTCCGTTTGCGATGAAGCGAACTGAGGAGTACCGCAAAGCAGGCATTCCGCTGCTTCCCGTAGTGGTCGGATTTTCGCAAACCAAATCTCAAGTTTTGAAATACACGATTGCCATGTTCTTTGTATCTCTGTTGCCCTACGCCCTTCGCGTGGAGGGGCTTTTGTACTTGGTGTTGGCAGGATCGCTCGGACTGGGATTTTTGTATCATGCCATTAAGGGTCAATTCAGTAAAACAGTCGAGACCGACTTGATTTGGGCGAACAAAGTCTTTCGCTACTCATTGATTTACCTCACAACCATGTGTCTTGTACTCGTGATTGGCGTAATGTAACTAAAGTCTGTAGCTGAGGCGGTTAGTGATATGACCGATGGGCCGCTTAGGGATTCGGACGGAGAAGCAGGCTGATAGTGATGAGGGAAGCAGCAGGCTGATAGTGATCCGAAAGATCACTATCGATTGCAGGGGCAATGAGATTGTGATCGCAATGATCACTAGCGCGACCCTGTCCTAAACATTAGTGTCATAAATGCACACTAATATGGGGAGTGCCGGGGTGGGACGTGGGTGATAGGGAGCAACGGGATCCCTAATGTAGACGGCCTGCGGGTGATAGTGAGAGAATCGATCACTATCGGCTGGCGAGTATCATGATAGTGAGCAAAAGGATCATTAACAAACGGGAACGGACTGCGAACGGACTGCGAACGGACTGCGAACGGACTGCGAACGGACTGCGAACGGACTGCGAACGGACTGCGAACGGACTGCGAACGGACTGCGAACGGACTGCGAACGGACTGCGAACGGACTGCTGCGAAAAATAGCGATCCCGCAGGAGCTTATAGGAACCTTTCGCCTCTATACGGCTTGCATAAGCCCCTCAGGGATGCTTAATGCCTCCATTTCCACCCCGGATCCTCATTTCAAGTGGAAATAAGCTTCTCTCAGGCATCTATTTATGCCTGTTCACTCTCATCACTGTGGATAAGCGCTTTTCGGATCGTTATTTCATCATCATGAATGCAGCGGCACCTAACACCCGTCCAAAAAGTCCCCAATAAGGAAGAGATAGACGGAGTACCCGTCTATCTCTTGTCTACGGTTAAGTCGTCTGACCTCGTGCCATTTTTGTGGAAGCTGCAAGTTGATTATGCTTCAAGTACACTTTTGATACGGCCAACCGCATCGTCCAGCTCAGCCTTCGTAATAATCAGCGGCGGTGCAAATCGAATCACATTTTCGTGGGTTTCTTTACACAGGAGCCCCTTTTCTTTTAGAGCTTCGCAGTATGGTCGTGCAGCCGTATCCAATTCCACTCCAATAAATAACCCTTTACCTCTGATGTCCTTAATATGCGGATTATTGATAGTCTTTAACTGGTCTTGAAAGTAGTCGCCCAGATCATTGGATTTCTCCACTAAATTCTCGTCTTTAATGACGTTCAGGGCAGCTACTGCCACTGCACAGCCGAGTGGGTTTCCACCGAACGTGGATCCGTGTGATCCAGGTTCAAATACACCCAAAATGTCCTTGTTCGCCGCGACTGCTGAAATGGGGAAGACACCGCCTCCCATTGCTTTACCCATGATGTACATATCCGGGACGACCTTCTCCCACTCACAAGCGAACAGCTTTCCTGTCCGTCCAAACCCGGTCTGAATTTCATCTGCAACCAAAAGAACATTGTTTTGCCGGCAGATTTCTGCTGCTTCGCGGAGAAATCCTTCAGGGGGAATAATAATGCCTGCCTCACCTTGGATGGGCTCTGTGAGGAATGCGGCTGTGTTTTCCGTCATCGCTTCTTTTAATGCATCGATATCACCGTACGGAATGATCTTAAAGCCAGGTGTGAGCGGACCGAATCCGCGTTTGTATTCCGGTTGCGACGACATTGAAACTGCCGTCACAGTCCTGCCGTGGAAATTCCCTGCGGACACGATGATTTCTTGTTTACCGTCCTCAATTCCCTTTACATCCGAGCCCCAACGCCGGACTGCTTTAATCGCTGTTTCTACCGCCTCGGCTCCGGTGTTCATCGGCAGAACCATTTCTTTTTGTGTCATCTTCGCAACGGTTTCATAGAATTTGCCCAATTCGGCGTTATGGAACGCGCGAGAGGTTAAAGTCACTTTATCCGCTTGGTCTTTGAGAGCCTGAATGACTTTTGGATGCCTGTGCCCCTGGTTTAAAGCAGAGTACGCACTTAACATGTCCATGTATCGATTACCCTCTGGGTCTTCGACCCAAATACCCTCTGCCTTACTGATGACAATCGGCAGAGGATGATAGTTGTGAGCGCCATAGTGTTCGGTAGTTTCAATGATGTTTTGCGAACTGATTTTTGTTTCGGGCATAAAAAAAACCTCCTTTGTCAGTCAAAGCCATCTTGCTCTGTTCTATTATGATGTACCTGAATAGAAGTATCAAATGACATGTTGTCGAAGGGCTGTGGCACAGGTCTGTGTCCGTGCCCGTGTCCGCTTTGGCGAACTATGCATACATGCACAGCTTTGGCCGGCGGCGTACGTTCGCATGGATGATTGGCATTGGGATCGCGGTGGGCTCACACCGAAATCAGCACCGGAACCAGCACCGGAATCGCCGTCGGACCAACACCGGCATCCTCACCGGCTTGTACAGCTTAATTGGGAATTGCAGCAGACACAAATTAGGCCGGCTGTGGGAACTCCCCGCCGGCGTAACTGAAGTGCATTCTCAATTTTGTTATTTGGTGTCATGCGGCTTTACGCGGGCCCACTTACGGTTGCCGTTGCGCGTGCGCGGGAAGGACTCGCCTTTTCGCAGGTGTACCGTTTGCGGGTCATGAATACCTGCGCTGTCAGGATGTTCTCCGACCTCAATGTAATCACCGTCATTCGGTGCTTTCCAACCAGGCTCAAACTGTTGATGTTGTGCCATGCGCCAAATCCTCCTCAACTGCAGTAGCTGCGTGACTGCAGTAGCTGCATGATGGAAACTTGTGATTTAGTATAGAACCATTTTCGACCGCTATACATTTCAAGTCGGACATTGGAAGTTCCCATAAAAATGTCCCGCACCACGGTGAGTGATGCGGGGCATAAGCCGAGTCGAGAAAGCTTTGGCGGCAGTGACTATGCAAGCGTGATGTCTTTGTTGAGGTAGACATCCTGAATGGTGTTCAACAGCTTCACACCTTCGTCCATAGGACGTTGGAAGGCTTTGCGGCCCGAGATGAGTCCCATACCGCCTGCACGTTTGTTGATGACAGCTGTGCGTGTCGCATCTGCGAAGTCGTTGTTCCCAGAGGCGCCGCCAGAGTTAATCAGGCCAATTTTCCCCATGTAGCAGTTGGCAACTTGGTATCGAGCGAGGTCAATCGGGTGATCGCTCGTTAATTCTGTATAAATGCGATCGTCCGTTTTTCCATAACTACTTCCTTCCATATTCAATGCTTTGTATCCGCCGTTTGTAGTAGGCAGCTTCTGCTTAATGATGTCTGCCTCAATCGTGACGCCTAAATGGTTGGCTTGCGAGGTCAGGTCCGCAGCCGTATGATAATCTGTACCGCCTTGTTTGAATTCCGGATTACGGAGGTATGTCCAGAGAATTGTAAACATACCCAACTCGTGAGCCTCTTCGAAGGCTTCACTGATTTCCTGCAATTGGCGTGTTGCATTTTGTGAGCCAAAATAGATGGTGGCGCCGATTCCTGCTGCACCCAGGTTCCAGGCCTCATGGACGCTGCCGAAGGGTACTTGGTCAAACTGATTGGGATAGGTTAAAAGTTCGTTGTGGTTGATTTTTACAATGTGCGGGATTTTATGTGCGTATTTCCGTGATGTCATAGCGAGAACGCCAAATGTAGAGGCAACCCCGTTGCAACCGCCTTCGATGGCCAACTTCACAATGTTCTCTGGGTCAAAGTAAGCTGGGTTCTTCGCAAAGGATGCGCCGGCTGAATGTTCAATGCCTTGGTCAACAGGGAGAATCGAAACGTACCCTGTATTTGCAAGTCGACCTGTACCGAGTAAAGACTGCATACTGCGCATTACTTGGTTGCTTCGATCAGACTGTGCAAATACTTCATCCAGATAGGCTGGGGAAGGAGAAGTAATGGTTTCTTTTGGAATAGTGGTAGAAGTGTGGTTCAGAAGGTAGTCGGCTTCTGAGCCTAGGTAGGAAATAATTTGATCCGTCATTACGGTGACACTCCTCACAGATTTACTTTTTACGAGGCATTCTGTCTCATATTCCTCTTACTCAGATACTGTACCAAATCACTGAACAAATAGGAATTCCTTGAGGCGGGTCAATTTTCCGCCCACACGATTGAGGTCCGCATTTTTACATCTCCATGTTTTGTGCCCGCATGTTTCATGCTTCATGTCCAGGTGTATCGCAGCTAATTTTCTGTCCGGTTTGGTTCTATGTCATGTATAATGGTGGTGATTTGATAAGTTTTACTCAAATCGAGTCAAAATAATGGTTTGTCCTTTGCAAATTATTTTTGAAGACAGACGAAGACAACCCACTATTGCATGAAGCTACAGGAAGAGACGCTCGGACATACTTTCCAAGCTATGGAGGCGAAAGCATGTTTCATCGTAAAAATACTCGACCCGTTCGCGTCGGCGACCTAACTATCGGCGGCGAGGATAAAGTCGTTCTACAAAGTATGACAACCACGAAAACGGCGGATGTCAAAGCGACTGTCAATGAAATTCATCGGCTGGAGGAGGCAGGCTGTGAAATCGTCCGGGTCACCGTCAACTCTCAGGAGGCGGCTGATGCGATTAAGGACATTAAACGCCAGATACACATTCCGCTGGTCGCAGACATTCATTTTGATTACCGGTTGGCACTGAAGGCCATCGAAAACGGTATTGACAAGGTGCGGATCAATCCAGGGAACATTGGCAAACGTGATCGAGTTGAAGCTGTGGTGGAAGCATGTAAAGACCGAGGGATTCCGATTCGTATCGGTGTCAACTCTGGTTCACTGGAGAAACATATTCTGGATAAATACGGGTATCCAACGGCCCAGGGTATGTTGGAAAGTGCTCTGCACCACATTTCCATTCTTGAGGAACTAGACTTTCATGACATTATTGTGTCCATGAAGGCTTCGGACGTCCCGCTAGCCATCGAAGCTTATCGTTTGGCTGCTGAGAATTTCAATTACCCTCTGCACTTAGGCATCACGGAATCAGGCACGTTGTTTAGCGGAACAATTAAGAGTTCTGCTGGCCTCGGAACACTTTTGTCGATGGGACTGGGTAACACCATGCGCGTTTCCCTAAGCGCCGATCCAGTGGAAGAAATCAAGGTTGGACGCGAATTGCTAAAAACCTACCAACTAATATCCAATGCGGCCACGTTGGTGTCGTGCCCGACATGCGGGCGGATTGACATTGACTTAATCAGTGTTGCCAACGAAGTTGAGGCGTATTTGGAGAAGGTGAAGGCTCCGATTAAAGTGTCTGTGCTCGGTTGCGCTGTCAACGGTCCGGGTGAAGCGCGGGAGGCAGATATTGGTATTGCGGGTGCCAGAGGAGAGGGTCTCTTGTTCCGTAAAGGCAAAGTAATTCGTAAAGTGCCTGAGGCAGAACTGGTAGACGCGCTCAAGACAGAAATTGATGAGATGGCTGAACGGTACGCAAAGACTGGATTTGTTCATGAACCGGTGAGTCAAGGTCAGTAGTATGCCTCCCTGACAGGCTGGGAAAGTGGTTTAGACGGCGAAGTTAATTTGTTGACAAAATACTACAAGTTGTGCAATATAGTGGATAGAGTTGAAAATTTGTCGTGATAATGGCAAACCAGTGGAAACACTGGGACGCAAAGCTACGGGTCTACGGACGCATGTCTATGATCGCCGGGTTGCCACTATGTATTGCACTTTTCTGGCACCCGTAGAAATGCGGGTGCTTTTGTTGGTTTGAAAAACACCAGAGATTACATAGAAGGCAACAGACCTGTCCGGTTCTCATGACGCTGCTGGAACGAACGAAACAGTGATTCCAGGCAGTGATGAAAAAAAGAATGTATGGAGGGTTTGGGAGGATGAACCACCGAGAAGCGTTGACAGAAGTTACAGAACAGCTCGTGAGCGAGGGAACACCGCTGTATAACAAGCCAATTCTATACGTGCAGTTGCGCAGACATTTAACGGATGTACTGATGGAATTGAAAAAAGGTGAGGAGCAGGTCAATTTTCCTTCAATGAACATGGATGTCTCGTTCAGCCCTCAATTGCGCAGGTATCAGTTCACCAGAGACAACAAGTACTATCACAATCTGCTCGAAAACATGGCGTTGCGCTTGGCCCCGCAGTTGTTCCTTAAGCTCGCGAGAGAAAATGCGGAGATTGTTCGAATTCAAGAAAATTATCGCGTCGACAGAGACCTTGCCAATGATATCTTTGTCCGTGCAAGTCTCCATGCTGGAGGTTCCAAGCAAAAATACCAGAACTATGTTCGGCAGTTGGTTTCAATATGTCAGATGGTAGCCACAGAACGGGAGATTATGTCACGCTAACGGATTCTTTGATTGATTCTTGCAGAGACTACCTGTCCATATACAAGGAACTGCCAGACGCCGACAAGCGCGTCTGGCAGTTCCTTTTTCTTGTTTGTTATTTAGTAGCCGGCTGCGCCGCCCGCTGCTCCTAAACCGCCGTAACCTGGTACGAGCAGGAAGAAAAGCACGAAGATGATTAGGAACACGACTGCCCATTGGGTGTAGCCGCCAAATGCTCCGCCACCATACATAGTAACCATCCTTTCAATCTTTTGTTACACCAGCTCTCCGCCAGAGTACCTTAAAGTTTATGCGGGGAGGGAAGGGGCCGAAAGGGCGGATGTGAACCAAACGGTTGACGTGCCTGAAATGCGGCGATACAATCGACCACAAGCGCTTTACTGTGGTAGTACGTTAAAGTGAAACTCGGCAGACGCCGAGCGGTGAGGTTTCATGCCGAATTTATGAACTTTATCTTAAAAACTTTGAGTTGGATGTGAATAGTCGATGGGTTCACAACAATACCCGAATTGGGCGGAACGGCCCCTGGGAATGAAAGACATTTATCCGGACGAGGCTCGGCAAAAACGTTCGTTAGAGAATAAACTGCTGGAGTTCTTTGAAGCAGAGGGATTTGAGATGGTGTCCTGCGGTGTTTTTGAGTATGTAGATACACTCTTGCGGGGCCGACTTGAGGAGGAAACGTCAAATTGGGTTCAATTATTTGACACAAGCGGCCGAGCCATGGCCCTCCGCCCGGATATCACACCTTCTGTA
Organism: Alicyclobacillus sp. SO9; assembly: GCF_016406125.1. NCBI lineage: Bacteria > Bacillati > Bacillota > Bacilli > Caryophanales > Alicyclobacillaceae > Alicyclobacillus > Alicyclobacillus sp. SO9. Next base: position 1,575,158 of record NZ_CP066339.1, read on the forward strand.
GCTCGTATGGCAGCTCCCTTGATTGCCAGCGGTCAGAACAATATCCAATGGTGTTACGCTGAGCGGGTGTACCGGCGAGCACAGGAGAATGTGCCATTTACGTGGTCTACGATGAGAGCAGCAGAATCTGCTCAAGTCGGGGTTGAGTGGTTGGGTCAGGACGGAACGGATTCCGATGTGTCTCTGCTCACGACAGCAGTGAAAGCTTTGCATCACTTGAACTTACATAACTGGCAACTGGTCGTGGGCCACGCTGCCTTCACGCCTGCATACCTCAGAGCTACGGGTTTGTCGGAGGATGATGTGGAAGACTTGCTGCTGGAACTGGCTGAAGGCAACTACGTGGGGTTTCGTCAGAAAGCTGAGGATGCAGGGGTCGATGTGGATGTCTTGAATCAGCTGAGTGAACTGAATCCGCGAAACGGAGCGTCACTGCCTGGTCATATCAAGGCAGCATTCCGCCGCTCATCTGCTGGAGAACTGGCTCTGGAAGCATGGGACCATTTAACCCAACTCGGTGCAACTATCGACCGGTTGGGATTCGGAGATGGAATTTCCTTTGATTTGACTTTGTGTCGCGATTTGACCTATTACACGGGAATTGTGTTTGAAGTGTTCGCAGAAGGAGCAGGAGCACCCATTGCCCTGGGAGGACGCTATGATGAATTGTTGCAGCACTTCGGCGCTCGGGCCCCTGCAATTGGATTTACGTTTGAAATCGACGGTCTCCTGAATGTGATGTCTCATCAAACCTTCGGCAGCACTCTGGCAAAGGGGGAGGAAGGCGAATGTTAACCATTGCATTAGCCAAGGGCAGAACGGCAGATGATTTGTGGCCGTTGTTGGACAGGGCCGGCGTTGCAATTCCTCAAGATGTGGACGAGTCGCGAGCACTGGTCTTTGAGGTGTCCTCAGCATCAGCCCACGCTGCTTTGTCAAGGGATGGGACAGCAGAGAATACGGATGCAAACACCATTCGCTACCTGTTGGCTAAGCCCGCAGACGTTCCCACCTATGTGCATTTTGGTGTAGCGGATATGGGTGTTGTGGGAAAGGATGTTTTGCTTGAGTCCGACAGTGACATCTATGAGCTGCTCGATCTCGAAGTAGCTCGCTGCGCTCTCTGCGTTGCCGGGCCTCCGGAAGAGCGAGACAAGCGCCCGCGCCGGATTGCAACTAAGTATCCGAAGTTGGCTGAACAGTACTTCCGGAGTCAGGGTGTGGCTATCGACATTGTGCCTTTAAGCGGATCGATTGAATTGGCAGCCGTCATTGGACTCACGGATAGAATCTTCGATCTCGTCCAAACAGGCAAGACCCTGGCAGCCAACGGCCTGGAAGTATTTGACCGCGTACGGGAGAGCTCCGCGAGGTTGATTGCCAACAGAGGCAGCTATCGCCTCAAGCGACAGCAGATTGAGTCTGTCGCAAAGTCACTGGAAGCCGCAGTTCAAGTGGAAAGAGCAGCGGTACGATGTCAAGGCCCTAAGGTGACATAATATTTGTCGAATTGCTACTACGTTGGACGTGGTGCCAAAATTAGCAATACTCAACTAAGCCCACCCTACCTAGATTTTTAAAATATGGTGAAAAACCTAGGAACTGGTGGATAGAGGTCGATCGCGGTAAGTTTATGCGCGTTGTCGGACCCCTCCTTCCGGAGTGTAAAGTCGGTTGGTCTTTAGCAGATAGAAGACCACTCGCATCAGTTTCCGGGCTGTAAGCGCAAGGGTACGTCCCTCGGCAAATTCCTTTGGCTCCGCTCTCTTCTTGGCATAGTACTCGGCGAAAACAGGGTCGTGCACCCGGACACTGTTTGCCGCTTCAACCATGTAGTACTTGAGGTAGCGGTTGCCAGAATGAATCAGTCGAGTTCGGTTGGCTGTGAATTTCCCGGACTGGTGAACGGTCCAAGCGAGCCCGGCGTGTTTAGCGGCTTCCGCGTGGCTCTTAAACTGGCTTACATCCAGCTCAGCTACAATGCCGGAAGCAAGAATGGGACCGATACCGGGAATGGAATCAAGGGTTTGCGGGATCGTCGCCAAGTGGTCCTCAATTCCTTTGCGTAGTGCCTTCAGTTGCTCTTGTACCGTTCGAATCACGCGAATACTAGAAGCCATTGCGAGATTGACCGAGTCCGACATCGACTGGGGTAGCCGGTACGAGGAGCGAGCAGCCTTCTGTAGCACTTTAGCAACGACCTCAGGATTTTCGAATCGGTTCTTGCCATGTGCCACAAGGAATTCAATGAGACGCTCAAGGGGCATCTCACAGAGTTCCTCAACGGATTCGAATTCCTCCATGACAGCAATGGAAGTTGCCGAGAGCTTGTTTCTCTTAAAGGGACCTGTGCTGCTGTAGTCACTGAACTTGAGATACAAGTTCGTCATGAGGAAGTTGCTCTCTCTAGACAGATCCTGCATCAGGTGGTAGCGGGCTCGCGTCAAGCGCTGCAACGCCATGAGCGGCTCGCTCCAGGTAAAGGGATGCGGGAGAAGGCCTGTCCGAAGCTTAGCTGCGATAAACCAGGCATCTACTCTATCGTTCTTGGGGGCACTCAGGTAATGGGATTTCTTAAACTCCCTGATAAGACTGGGGTTAAAGACGTAGACCCTACGCTGAACACCAAAGTCCAAATGACGTTGCAGATACATGGCGGCATGGGTTGAGTAGCATCCAGTATGTTCGAGACCAAAGAGAATCTCTTCAGCCTGTTTCTGTTTTGCCAGCTTGGAGATACGATCCTGAAACTCTAAAATCCCAGGACGATTGTTGGTAACGGTGAATCGACTCACAGGTCGTTTCTCATCGTCCTGTGTTAAGCAGCAAACCACGTTCTCTTGGCTGCCTACATCAATTCCGACAAACAAGGAGGAAGTCAATATAATCACCTCCTTCAGGTTGGGATGCAGATGCCTGCGACCTCGGGATGACCCTGGGAAACCCATGAACGACAGCCTTGCGAGCTATTGGAATACACCAGACGTCATCGGTGCACGAGCCTCCTTCTGCTGGCAGGAGGGATGACGGACCGGGAAACAGTCAGCGTGTAGGTCTATTCCATGGGGCCAGGGGAACAATCTTTCCTCGGAAGACACCCTCAGATGAGGGGCAACGGGAGGGATAGGAACATTCCCTTGGTAGACACCTACGGCTATTTTCCCAAGATCAGCCCGAGGTCGTAAACACTCACTTTGTCACAGAAAGGTCTATCAACATTTGATTAGGTTTTCAAGGAACAGAAATTTAATAGAGCAACTACATTATGGTTTTACGTAAACCAATTCAGCAGCTGTTCTTAATATACAAGGGGGACAAAGGCATGAAACTGCGACGCGTGAAAGCATCAGAGTGGAACTGGGCCCGAGATACTGCTGACGATTTATCCGTGATGCAATCCGTCACTGACATCCTGGCAGGCGTTCGAAACGACAAGGACCAAGCTTTGCGTGCCTATACTGCCAAGTTCGACTATCCAGATGCTGCAGAGGACAGCTTTCACCTCAGGGTGCCTGCAGCAGCTTTGGAGCAGGCATGGCATGAATTGCCGAGTCAACTGCAGGAAGCCATGGAGGCTGCTGCAAAACGCATTCGGACGTTTCATGAAGCACAGGAGGTTGTGGATACGGCCTACGAGGGTCCTGACGGGGAACAATTAGGCCTTGTCTGGCGTCCGCTTCAAAGGGTTGGCGTCTACGCGCCTGGCGGACGAGCACCATACCCGTCCACTGTGTTGATGGACGTCATCCCGGCACAAGTAGCGGGAGTCCATGAGATAGCGATGGTGTCTCCACCGACCAAAGAAACAGGACTTCCCCACAGCATTGTTTTGGCTGCGGCGTATTTGACAGGTATCAAGGAAGTGTACCGTGTGGGTGGAGCCCAAGCCGTGGCAGGTCTGGCATATGGAACACAAACCATCCCGCGTGTCGATAAGATTGTCGGTCCAGGCAATATCTTTGTTGCCACGGCAAAACGTCTGGTGTCCGGTACGGTGGGCATAGACAGTATAGCCGGTCCCAGTGAGGTCTTCATTGTGGCCGACAAGACAGCAGACCCTCAGCATATTGCTGCTGATATGCTGGCACAGGCGGAGCACGACGTGGAGGCAGGTGCCGTCTGTGTGGCACTTTCAGCAGAGATTGCAGAAGCTGTGGAAACGGCTTTGAGTGAGCAATTGCCGCGTCTGGCCCGTCGTCAAATCTGTGAAGCGTCGCTGGAGCGGTGGGGGTGCATCGTGATCGCAGATAATATGCAGGAAGCGCTTGCTGTAGTCAATCAAAGCGCTCCAGAACACCTGGAACTGCTGGTCGAGAATCCCCGTGCTTGGACGCCTGAAATATACACCGCAGGAGCCGTGTTCCTTGGGCCCCATTCGCCTGAACCCGTAGGAGACTACTATGCCGGGACCAATCATGTGCTGCCCACTCACGGCAGCGCAAGGTTTGCCTCAGGGCTTGGCCGCCACGATTTTCTGCGCCGGATGAGTACGGTTGAATACCAGGCGGAAACGTTGGCAAAGCACCGCAGTCACATTGTTCTGCTGGCGCGGGCAGAAGGACTGCAAGCCCACGCAGAAGCTGTGGAAGTTCGGTTTCAAAATCAGGATAAAGCCGATAGAAACGGAAGTGAACCAGATGAAGAATGAAACGGCTCCGTCTTTTGCAGCCAGTCTTGACAGAAAAACGGGAGAGACAGAGGTGCACCTCAGCCTGAATTTGCGCGGTACGGGGGAAGCACAACTTGACTTTCCAGTTCCGTTTTTACGACATATGCTTCATTTGTTGGCAGGTCACGGGCAGTTTGACCTAACTATTAATGCGGACGGTGACGTGGATGTAGACCCGCATCACTTGGTTGAAGATATTGGTTTGGTACTGGGGAAGGCTGTCCACGAGGCTTTGGGCGACAAGCAAGGCATACGTCGGTATGGGGAACGGCACACGCCAATGGATGAAACTCTGGCTCGCGCAGTCGTCGATTTGTCTGGCAGACCCGCTTTCGTTCTAAAAGCGGACTTTCCCGCAGAACGTGTGGGTGATTTTCCGGTTGAACTGGTACGGGAGTTTTTCAAGTCGTTTGCCAACGAGGCGCGCATGGCTCTTCATTTAGCTGTGCTCTATGGAGAGGATACACACCATATGATTGAAGCTTTGTTTAAAGCGGTTGCTGCGGCACTGCGGGAGGCTACCGGTCCGTCTGACAACGGCAGCGTTCCCAGTACCAAGGGGGTCTTGGAATGATTGCCGTATTGGACTTGGGCATCGGAAACTTATCCAGCGTTCGCAGCGGGTTTGCTCGGGCTGGTGCAGATACCATTGTGGTAGAAACAAGTGAGATGTGGAATCAACTTGCAAAAGACACCATTGACGGCGTTGTGTTGCCAGGGGTTGGGGCCTTTGGAGACGCCATGTTTCAACTGCGAGCTACAGGTTTGATGCAGGTAGTAAAGAAGGCTGCCAAACAAGGTCTGCCCGTGCTTGGCATTTGCCTGGGCATGCAGCTTTTGTGCTCCATCAGTGAAGAACACGGCAGTCACATTGGTCTCGGGCTGATACCAGGCAGGATCGTCCGTTTTAAGGGACCAGAGAAAGTACCGCATATGGGCTGGAACGACTTCGTGGAGGTGGCTTCCCATCCGCTGTTAAAAGGTGTAGAAGTTGGGGACTACGTCTACTTTGTCCACTCCTATTATGCACAGATGCATGCGGACGAGCACCTGCTGGCTGCAGCGCAGTACGGAGACGTGCGGGTCCCGGCCGTGATTGGCAAAGACAACGTTTGCGGAACTCAGTTTCATCCGGAAAAGAGTGGAGAAGTAGGAGAGCAAATCCTGCGGAACTTCTCGCAGATGTGTTCGGAGTTCAGACAGAGTGAGGTGTACCAATGAGCGTTTCGGGCCAACCCAGTAACACAAACAGTTTTACGTTGTTTCCTGCAATCGATATTTATCAGGGACACTGTGTGCGTCTGTTTCAAGGAGACTACGAGGCTCGCACAGAATATAGCGAAAATCCTGCACAGGTTGCCCGTGAGTTTGTGGAAGCAGGGGCCAAGTGGCTTCACGTCGTCGATCTCGATGCCGCCAAATCAGGCACAGCCGAGAACCTGCCTGTCATTGAACAGGTTGTAAAGATTTGTTCCAAGTCTGGGGTACAGGTCCAGGTTGGGGGCGGTGTGCGTTCCAGGGAAGCCATTGAACGATTGCTGGCTTTAGGGATAACGCGTTGTGTCATCGGCACTGCAGTCCGGGACTTGACCTGGATGCAGGACATGGCAACTCAGTTCGGCGGCAGCAGGCTTGTGGCAGGACTTGACGGTCGTAACGGGAAGCTGGCCGTGAAAGGGTGGACAGAGCAGACCGAGATTTCATTGGTTGACCTTGGCAGGGAACTCTATGCCCTGGGTGTTCGCACAGCCCTGGTAACGGACGTGGCAAAGGACGGCACGCTCACAGGACCCAATCTGGATTTGGCTGCACAAGTCCAAACTTCATCGGGCTTGGATGTGTTGGCCTCGGGAGGCGTCAGTGGTCCGGAAGACGTGTTGGCGTCCAGGGCTGCAGGTCTTGCGGGTGTGATTGCCGGACGCGCACTCTATGATGGACGACTGGACTTAAAGGACATCTTCTCTCAGTTGGGGGTGGTATAATGCTGACAAAACGGATTATCCCTTGCTTTGACGTATTGGACGGGCGGGTTGTCAAACATGTGGGGTTTTTATCGGATCGGCGAGATGCAGGCGATCCCGTCGCTCTCGCACACCTCTACTCCAACGCGGGGGCTGATGAACTCGTTCTCCTCGATATTTCGGCGTCAGAAGAAGGACGCCTGGCTACGCAACGGGTTGTCGAACAGGTGGCCAACCAGGTCAACATTCCGCTTACAGTCGGCGGCGGTGTCTCCAGTGTAGACGATGTCCGCGGACTGCTGTTGGCAGGGGCTGACAAGGTTTCCATGAATACAGGCGCTGTTCGCAATCCCAGTTTGATTCAGGAAGCAGCTCACAGGTTTGGTGAGCAGTGTATTGTGGTTGCCATTGACGCGAATTTGAATCCCACCATGGGGGAGTACGAGGTCATGGTACAAGGCGGCAAAAAAGGAACCGGAATGGATGCCGTGGAATGGGCCCGCAAGGCAGCAAACCTCGGTGCGGGAGAAATTCTTCTCACCAGCTTTCGTCAGGACGGGACAAAGGCAGGGTATGACTTGGAACTCACACGGCAAGTCGCCAATGCTGTCAGTATTCCCGTCATCGCCAGCGGCGGTGCGGGCCGAAAGGAACACTTTGCTGATGTATTGCTCGCCAGTGTGGGCGCGGACGCAGCCTTGGCAGCCAGCATTTTTCACTTTTCTGAGACGTCGATTGGGCAGGTCAAAACCTATTTGAAGCAAAGGGGGATTCCTGTGCGATGGACAGAGACAGCCAGCAGGACATAAACGGCGGGCACGATGGGGCAGGCGGTGCAGACGGGAACGACGGACGCGATGGATGGCAAACTGCGTCGTTGAATGAGGTCCGGTATGACAAACATACGGGTCTCGTGCCAGTGGTGGTGCAAGACATTGCAAGCCGGCAGGTTCTGATGACAGCCTATGCCAACCGCGAAGCCTTAAAGCGGACCTATGGAACAGGCCAGGCCTGGTTTTGGAGCCGATCACGGCAGTCGTATTGGCGTAAAGGAGAAACGTCAGGCAATGTGTTGCATGTTCGTGAAATCCGGCTTGACTGTGACGGTGATACGGTGCTCTTCCTGGTGGACGTCGCGGGGCCAGCGTGTCATACAGGCAATACCAGCTGCTTTTATCGGAATATGACCTATCAAGGGGGCAATCCTGGATACGGTGCCGAGTTTGCTGGAGATGATACCGGCATCGTCATGGAAGAAGCCTACATAATTGAAGAGTTGGATGGCTTTGAACGAGGCGAAAACACCCCCGTGTCTGATAGCGTTCAGAACAGGTCAAGCTTTGGCGGCTCTGAACAAGGCAACGCCGACGACACTACACCAGGCAGCTTGGAAACAGGAACTCCGGAAAAACTGGTTTCTGAACCTTTTTACGCCAGCGTCTTGCAGCAACTATGGACAGTACTGGCGGAGCGGTACGAGAACCGTCCTCAGGGTTCCTATACCACTTTCTTGTTTGAACACGGTATGGACAAAATTGCAAAGAAGGTTGGAGAAGAAGCCACAGAGGTGGTCATTGCTGGTAAAAACGCAGCTGCGTTCAGTGAAGCGAAGGCACACGGTGCAGGCAGTCCGGATGCCATTGATGCCGGAAGCGCAGGAGCGGATGGGGTGCGAAATGCAAAGGCAGAGTTGGCTCAGGAGAGTGCTGATCTGATGTATCACCTGTTAGTTCTGTGGAAACAAGCCGGCATCTCCCCTGATGACGTGTTCAGGGTGTTACAGGACAGGACCAGGTAACAATCTCATATGAGAGTTCTGTCTGCCTGTTATTCTAAGCTTACACTGCCTAAATCTGACGAAGCATGAATGGTCGGCCCGCCTTGTCCGATGGTTCCTTGCAGATGGCGTTTGCTCTGCTCTGCATAATTGACCCCAGGCAGTCCGACGTTGACAGCGCCGAGAGATGTGCTCAGGTCAAAGGAGAGGTTCTTGGGGTCCTTATCACTGCTGATGGAAACTGCTCCAGTATTCGTACTGGCATCAATGTTGTCTGTTAAGGTTTTTTCCTGTACATTGACCGCACCTGTGTTGGCGGTCAAGTGCAGCGGACCCGTAACATTCGTCACAGCGACTTTACCGACGTTGGAAGTCGCTGTTACCGCAGAGTGCAGGTTTTTTACATCTATTTTCCCCGTGCTTACGTGCACCGTCATCTGCTTTGAATTTACTTTCTCTATCGATATGCTGCCAACGTTTGCGTGCACATCCAGATTGTCATACAGGTGTTGAGGTACGGAGACATCCAGTTTAAGATTGATGTTTTGGCCAATGCCTGACGTGTTTGGTTCCTTCAGTCTAATCTGCAAAGTCTGCCCTGTGAGTTTGGATGTTAGTTGTAGTTCGCTGTCAGGTATCGTCGTGGATCCGCTTAGGGTTACAGTCGCCTTTTGGGTATTGGCGGGATAGAGGCGGATGGCAGCTATACTGGCATCCACGGTAACGGATTTGGCATTCCCTGCATCTACCGTCTGTTGCTTCTGAACCGAATGTCCACTCAAGTTGTGTCCGATAATAGACAAGCCGGAACTATCATTGATGGAAAAGGAAAAGCCGGAAGTATGTCCCGTTGCCGCCATGACGCCAAGTCCGAGGCCGCCAATTGCGATGAGAGCAGCACCTGCAATGGCAATTTGCTTTAACATTTTAGTTTCCTCCTTTAATCACTCGAAGATTGAACTTTAGATACGTCACAAACAGTATTCCGAACCACTTTGCCAAGAGAATAGTGCCTGCCAGAAAAACCAGGCCTAGACCTTCGAGCAGCAGCAGGGTAAAGACGGACACAGTTGTCGACACAGAGGAAAAAAGTCCAAAAGGGAGAATGAGGTGGAGAAACGTAATTCCGAAAATAATCTTTATCGGCAGCAGAATGAAACTGATTGAAACTGCAAAAAACGCAATTAAGATTCCAACCGCGGCAAAAAAAGGCCCTGAAACGAAAACCAAATTGAAAAAGCCAAGGCTGATGGTTGCAAGCACAGCTCTGGTCACATTTGTGACACTGGCCGTTTCGTCTGCTTGCTGAACGTAATAATCTGCCATTAATTCTTTTGCAATCGATCGCGGTGAACCGAGTCCACGGACTGCCTCTTCTTCACTGACTCCTTTCTCCATTGCAACTCGAATGTGCTCCTCGTAGTCGTAAAGCATGTCCCGTCGATCGCGCTCCGGGATTCTTTGCAATAGACTGTCGAGACGCCGGAGAAACTCATCCTTACCCATCTACGTTTTCCCCCTTGATGATGTTGTCTACAGCTGCCGCAAACTCAGCCCAATCTGTCACTAACTGCTGCATGTATCTTTTTCCATCATCTGTTAGATGATAGTATTTTCGAGGCGGTCCTTCCGTTGACTCCTTAAGATAGGTCGTGAAATACCCGTCCTTCGTAAGACGTCTCAGCAATGGATATACGGTACCTTCTGCAATGAAAAGACTGTCTGAAATCGTATGCACAAGCTCGTAACCGTAACGGTCTTGGTTTGACGTGACGACAAGCACACAGAGTTCCAGGACACCCTTTTTAAATTGAATGTTGATTGTAATCACCTCATGCACTGGTACGTTATTCCATGTATTCAGCTATAAGATATCACTCAGTACTGATTAATGCAAGGTACTGAAATGCTGTGTGGGTGTTTGTGCAACATAGAGACAACGACTGTTCAAATTCACCTACTGCCCAATTGCTGCGAACGTGGTATTATCAGGACGCAGAGTATGAAGGAAAGTTATTAAACTTACAGAAGTAAATTTAGGAAAACAAGGTGTAGGAAATCAGAGTTTAGGAAATTGAGTTCAGGAAATCAAGGTGGCAAACTACTGGAGGCACTGTTGTGAAACGAACTATGTCTTTTTACTTATGGATTGTTATTATTTTGGGAGCGTTGGAGTTCCTCAGTGAACTTGTTTTGCAAGGGGTTCCGGGGGCGCTTCACAATACGTCTGTTGTGTTATATATTTTGGCTGGCGTCGCCACCTTCATGGTCGGTCGTAAAGCTCGTCAGGAGCGCGGTAATCCAATGGCAGCCGGAGCAGCGCTAGGCTCTGTGTTTGGCGTATTTGTTGGTGTTGCCCCATTCTTCATCCACGTGACTACAAAGGAACTCCAATCAAGGTTTCCACATTTGGGTGCTGCAAAACTCCAGCAAGGAGTCCAACTCGCAAATCAAGCATCGACACACATTGCCGGCCTTGTGACAAGTGTATTCATGCTGGCCATTATCGGTTTTATTATCAGCTTTATTGGCAGCGCCGTCACTGCAAGGCCGCCGGTCCAGGAAACGGACAAGCCGCAAGGGCAGAAAACAGCCAATGCGCAGGTTCAAGCGAAAGCAGAAGTGAAACAGGAAACAGAAGTGAAACAGGAAACAGAAGTGAAACAGGAAACAGAAGTGAAACAGGAAACAGAAGTGAAACAGGAAACAGAAGAAACAAGCGTGGAAAAAGAAGCAGAAGAAACATGATTTTGCTAGGATAGAGCCAGAAGCACAGGTAAAACAAGCAGCAGAAACATAAGAATAAAAGGGATCTGCTAGCAAGCATCAGAGTCGGAGTCAAGAAGGACACAAATCCCAACGAAGGACATGCAATCGCACACAAGTCACTCATCCACGAATCGAAAGACTGCTCAGGTGATGCTTGACCTTTGCATGCCGTTAGGTGCAAGATTAAATTAGAGTAACTGTTTTTAGGTTAGTCATTTGTCCAGCATGATTTCGTGCGTTTCATTTGTATTAACCATGTATGCTGGAACATCTCTTAATTTCTGAAGGAGGCGTATCATTGAGTAAAGCTGAGCAATTTGCAAATCAATGGATGATGCATCGATCTGTTCTTCTAGACATTCTTGATAGAGTAGACGACAAAAATTTTGACTTTCGTCCTTGGTCAAAGGCTATGACTTTAGGTGAATTAGCACAACATATTGCTGGAGCCGGTGCACTCTTTATCAACACCGCGAAAACGGGTCAATTCTCACGTCCTGAGGGTCAACCGGTAGTCACAAGCATGGCAGAACTGCGTCAGTTTCTGAAAGACAGCACTGACAGCGGCTACGCGACCATCAAAAGTATGACAGATGAAGAGTTTGACGGGCCCGTAACCTCGGAACATATCCTTCCGGATGGGACACCCGCATCGGTGTGGCTGTCAGCAATGAAAGACCACGAAGTGCATCATAAAGGTCAAATGTTTGTTTATGCGCGAATGACTGGCGTCGAGGAAATGCCAAACTTCGTCCAACACTAAAAACTCAACAAAGCATTAGCAGAATATAGCAGCAGGAGTATGCTTTGCTACGGATTTTTTGCATAGGTGCTCCGGTCAAATAGTATGCTGCCATATACAAACGGAACCTGCCGCGGAGTCAATTCGCAATTAGGCGGGTTCCTTTTTATATTCAAATTGCGTATCTAATGCGGTCTGGACGGTGCTGCCGGCTCGCTCCGAGAGTGGAATGAGACGCTGCCTGGACTGGCGTGAGGCAGTTAGTGATCGCAATGATCCTTAACGGGCGTTGGCCCAATCCGATTGTGATCGCAAAGATCCTTAATGCTCCGTGCCCGGGATATTAGTGATCGCAAAGCTCCCTAATGTGGGAGGCGGCAGAGTGGGGCGTAGGTGATAGGGAGCAACGGGATCCCTATTCTGGACGGCTACTGGGGATAGGGATCGAATCGATCACTATTCTTTGCCGAGCGTTGGGATAGGGAGCAAAAGGATCCTTAACCAATTGGCGCTGTGAAGAACGGAGCCCCGCTGAGAGCCTGCACCGGCTCCACTGCGCATCGAATTGGATGTAACAGTATGTAATGTTAATACATTCCGCTTGTGTTTGGTTAAATCTTCTTGATCCCGCTCCCCTCACTGGCTGCCAGTATTGGCGTGAGGCAGTTAGTGATCGCAATGATCCCTAACGGGTGTTGGCCCAATTCGATTGTGATCGCAAAGCTCCCTAATGCTCCGTGCCCGGGACATTAGTGATCGCAAAGCTCCCTAATGTGGGAGGCGGCAGAGTGGGGCGTAGTTGATAGGGAGCAACGGGCTCCCTATTCTGGACGGCTACTGGGGATAGGGATCAAAAGGATCCTTAACCAACTGGCACTACAAAGGCCCGAGCCCCGCTGAGAGCCTGCACCGGCTCCGCTGCGCATCCAACTGGATTAAACAGTATTTAATGTTAATAGATTCCGATTGTGTTTGGTTAAATCTTGTTGATCCCGCTGCCGTCGCAGGCTGTCTGGATTGGCGTGAGGCAGTTAGTGATCGCAAAGCTCCCTAACGGGTGTTGGCCCAATTCGATTGTGATCGCAAAGATCCTTAATGCTCCGTGCCCGGGATATTAGTGATCGCAAAGCTCCCTAATGTGGGAGGCGGCAGAGTGGGGCGTAGTTGATAGGGAGCAACGGGATCCCTATTCTGGACGGCTACTGGGGATAGGGATCGAATCGATCACTATTCTGTGACGAGGGTTGGGATAGGGAGCAAAAGGATCCTTAACCAACTGGCGCTGCGAAGAACGGAGCCCCGCTGAGAGCCTGCACCGGCTCCGCTGCGCATCCAACTGGATGCACCAGTATTTAATGGTAAGCAACGCCGCTTGTGTTTTGTTAAATCTTGTTGATCCCGCTGCCGTCGCAGGCTATCTGGATTGGCGTGAGGCAGTTAGTGATCGCAAAGCTCCTTAACGGGCGTTGGCCCAATCCGATTGTGATCGCAAAGCTCCCTAATGTGGGAGGCGGCAGAGTGGGGCGTAGTTGATAGGGAGCAACGGGATCCCTATTCTGGACGGCTACTGGGGATAGGGATCGAATCGATCCCTATTCTGTGACGAGGGTTGGGATAGGGAGCAAAAGGATCCTTAACCAACTGGCGCTACAAAGGCGCGAGCCCCGCTGAGAGCCTGCACCGACCCGCTGCGCATCGAATTGGATGTAACAGTATGTTATGTTAATACATTCCGCTTATGTTTTGTTAAATCTTGTTGATCCCGCTGCCGTCGCAGGCTATCTGGATTGGCGTGAGGCAGTTAGTGATCGCAAAGATCCCTAATGTGGGAGGCGGCAGAAGGGAGCGCGGGAGATAGGGGGCAACGGGATCATGAACAAACGGGATGACGGAGAAACTCGTTTGCATGGTACTTTGAATCAGCGGTTTTGGGCAAGTTCATTCATCTCGGAACCTTCATCCAAGCAAGCCATTGCGGCGGCATCCCCGGCGCCCTTTTAGGTGGTGTTGGCAAATTGTTTGGACAAGTCGTATTTACTGCTAGTTGAAAATCACCTCTAAAATAATCTGTGTAAGTCTGGCCCTGACTGGTGTATTTTACAACCAACCCGGGAATCGTATAGAGCCCTGGGCTCGATGCTTCTACGGTAATCACAGGTTGATAGAATATCTTATTCAGTGGCAGTGTTATGGGTAATGACTGAATCGGGTACGATGAATGGTTCTCGACCCACTTGAGAGACCCTCCCAGAAATTCTGGTCCACCCTTCATAGTGCCCATTCCAATTTGTTTCAGACCGTGGGGCAACGCGGCTGGCTTGACAGAGGTAACAATCACGGACATGTTGCGAGTGTGTTTGTTGTTTATGGGAAACGGATCGGAGCCGAAGTACATTATTTGGTCAGGTTTACCCATGACGCATTCGGTCCAACCATTTGCTTTGGACATTCCTCCTGCAGCCATCGCAAGGGGTCCATCGGTAGTAATTGAACTTGCAAAGAAATTCACGTAGACGCCACATCCTAAAAAGATGAGGGCAATCACAAGACTTGGAACAAAATAGCGTTTTTTTAGCTTCTGCAACATCAAACTCCTTTACTAAATTCTCCTCATTCTTCTGCCTTCTGGTTGGATAACCCAGCTTTCCTACTTAAAAGAATAAACGACATATCCTAAGTATACTGCTGATAACCACATCATTGTGGCAGATATGCGATTCAAAACTCCGAACGAAGAACTTTTCAATACCACTTTTCCTACCGCATGACTCGCAATTGACAATCCAAAGAACCACAACCACGATACGGCGGCGCTGGCGACACCAAACGCAATTCGATTTTGCCACGTGGTGTACATCACCGCACTGCCGCCAATCACCGCAAGTGTATCGATAAGTGCGTGGGGATTTAACAGTGACACGGATGAAGTAAATCCAATTTGTCTTTTCGCCGTCCAGGCCGTCGAAGGCATCTTTCCGTTTTGCGGTTCCGCCTCTTTCCTCCAGGTGGACCATCCCATGTAGAGCAAAAATACGATGCCTATTGCACCAAATGTATACCGGAGCCATGTGATATGAAGGGCTACCGTTGAAACACCGAGGACTGCCAACCCGATGAGCAGTGTATCACAGATTGATGCAGTAACAACTGCTGGGAGTGAACTGGACCAGCGCCTGTGGAGGGCCCCCTGTGTAAGGATAAATCCATTTTGCATTCCAATCGGTAGAATAAGTCCGAGCGACAATACGAATCCATGGATAAAAGCGATAAGCAATCGTATCCCTCCCAACATCTTTGCTACTAACAGGCGCCCGACTAGCAGGTCGCTTGCTGGCATGTCTCCTACTAACACGTCGCTTACTCACAGGTCTCCTACTAACAGGTCTCCTACTAGCATCTTAAGCGAATGGTACAATCACCGTATACGAAAGTTTCGATATAACAAGGGATAACTTCAAATTGGATGCCGATGGAGGTTGTGGCATTGCGCAATGGAGCAGAAGCGAGATCAGGTAGAGTAACGAACCGACCCGGTGCGATTGGAATAGAGATCCCTCAGGTGCTTATCTGGCATCTGCCTATCTCCTCATCCCGAATAAGCGGCTGAAAAGTGCTTAAGGGCTCACAAACCATAGAAAATGGGCTCTGAACAGCAAATAAGCTCGTCTGAAGGGTTTATTTGCTCCGGTTGGGGTTCATTTCAGCGAATAAGCACCTCTCAGATCTCTATTTCTATGGCGATCCCGCTGGCGATCCCGCTGGCGATCCCGCTGCTCTCTATCACTTAGATTCCCACTCTTGAATCCGCGTGGAGGCGGTGCTACACTAACTATAAATCTAATAGCAAGGCGCTAGGGGTGCCCGCAGGGCTGAGAAGCAGAGAATGCTAACCCTTTCAGAACTCGATCTGGATAATACCAGCGGGAGGAAGTGCCGTCGAACTTGTTCGATCGAGACTCTTTATGCGCCTGCGTAAAGAGTTTTTTTAATGGGAGGAATCATAGATGGAAAATGGAAGTGTGCAGACGAGCAGCAAAGGATGGGTCGATTGGAAGTTGAGGGACATTGTGGTAACTGCGATTATTGCGGTTATCGGCGGAGCCGTTTACATGGGCTGGGATTACCTTACAAACTTGTTTCTTGGGGCACTTGGGCCAACGGGCCAGGGGATTTTCAATGGTGTATGGTGGATCGCGGCGGCTTTAACGGGATACATTTTGCGCCGTCCTGGCGCAGCGTTTCTGGGAGGGCTGCTAAGTGCGGTGGTCGAATTCGCGCTTGGGAGTCCGTATGGAGCGAGCGCGATTATATCCGGACTTGTTCAAGGCGGCGGAGCAGAAGTCGGATTCATGCTGACTGGCTACCGCAAATGGAATGTTTGGTCGGCAATTCTGGCTGGCAGCATCGGTGGCGTCGGCAATATTCTTCAGTGGTGGTTTCAATACGGAGGAGACAAGGTGGCTGTTGGATCCGTTATTGGCTACAGCGTCACAACCATTCTCAGCGGTGCCATTGTTGCGGGCTTGTTTCCGAAATGGGTTGGTGACAGCCTAAACAAAGCCGGTGTACTGAGAAACTTTCCAATTGGGCGTCAATCGAGATTGTAGGGGTTCTTCATGAAAAATATAGATGAATTTATGAATTCGCAGGATGTGGATTCGCACCAGCCTTTGATTCAGCTTCACCAACTCAGTGTCACGTATGAAGATACTGCGCACAGTGTACTTTCCAACATCGATTTTGAACTGCGCGAAGGAGAGTCTGTACTGTTTCTCGGACCCAGTGGCTGCGGCAAAAGTACACTGGCAATGGTGTGCGCTGGATTAATCCCTGGAAGCATTGAAGCTGAAGTCACGGGGGAGGTCAACCTAGATGCGACGATTGCAGGGCCTGGCGGGGTTGGCTATGTATTTCAAGACCCCGACTCGCAGTTTTGCATGATCCAGGTTGATGATGAGATTGCCTTCGGGTTGGAGAATCTGCAGGTCAGTCCTCATCAGATGGGGGCACGCATCGAAGAGGCGTTGCATAGAGTTGGACTCAAGACCCCAAAGGTGTCACAGCATGCAAACTTCTCTGGCGGAATGAAGCAGAAACTTGCAATTGCATCTGCGCTGGCCATGAAATCAAAGCTTTTAATATTTGATGAACCGACGGCCAATCTCGATCCGTACGCATCACGAAAAGTGTTCGAAGAAATAGAGAGTTTGGCTGAAGCGGGAGAAACACTGGTTGTCATCGAGCACAAGTTTGACCGCTTGCTGGGGGTAATGGATAGAGTTGTTCTGTTTGAGCGGGATGGCACTATCTATCGTACTGGTCCGACAGAGCAAGTCATACAGGAAGAGTGGCAATGGATGATCGATACGGGGGTGGTCGCGCCTTGGAAATCGCCGCCTCTCATCTCCTCCAAACAGGGTGCAAGTGTTTTAACGCTCTCACATCAGAACACTGAGCTAGCCCTGAACACTGAGCCGGCCCTTAACACAATGGACGTACCGATGCCAAGCCCTGCAGCTTCTGCCGTTGAAATTGCATCCGGAACAGTGCGTTATGGGGACCAGACGGTGTGGGAAGACCTGAGTGTGCGTGTGCCGGCGGGATCGTTCACCGCAATTGTCGGACCGAACGGTGCGGGAAAGTCCACTTTACTCCAGTCCATCGCCGGTCTGCAAAACCTGAGTGCAGGCAGCCTTTCTGTTCTGGGAAAGAGCCTTAAAGAGTGGCGAAAATCGGGTTTGGCTAAGAGTGTCTCCTTCTGCTTTCAGAATCCGGAATTTCAGTTTATTTTTGAGCGCGTCGCTGACGAATTGTCCAATCAGGTTGTCACAGGGCCGCTGCCCGCGTCTACTTCCGAACTTTTGCAGCAGTTTGGTTTGGCAGGATATGAAGAGCATAGTCCATTTGGGCTGAGTCAGGGCCAAAAAAGACGTCTTAGTGTTGCTTCAATGCTGCGGGAGCAACACGAACTGTACCTGCTGGATGAACCCACGTTTGGGCAGGATGCACATACACAACAAGTGATTATGGAGCGTATGAAAGAATTGCACCAGTCCGGCAAGACTATCATCATGACTACACATGATATGGACCTTGTGAACCGCTATGCCAGTCATGTGTTGGTGCTAAGCGGTGGAGAACAACAGTTCTTTGGAAGCCCAAGTGAACTGTGGTCTCACACAGATTTGGTTCAATCAGCTCATCTCTTGGCGGACGTAAGGACGGATGCAGAACCGCAGGGCGGCTCCGAGCAGGGGCACAAGACACATACGGACCAAGACTTTTATGCGGGAAGTGTCCACAGAGACGCTTTAGAGCCGCTTACACAGCACAAGTGGAAGCTGAATCCTGTGTGGAAACTGGGTGCGGTATTGTTATTTGCTCTTGTGGCCATGTTTTCAAATACACTCTACCAGTCGCTCTCACTGTTTGGGTTGTCAATCCTGGTGATGTTGTGGTTTGGCCGCATGAATCCATGGAAAATAGTGAAGAGGTTCTCGCCGTTTCTCATTTTCTATATTTTCTACCTGTTTACATTTGTCGCGTACTCACGGGTACCTGCAGGTGACAGTAGTGTCCACTTTCTTTGGATGAATTTCAGTATGCACGGTCTGTACAACGGCGGAGTACTAGCTTTTCGAATGCTCAGTGCCGTTGGAGCAGCTATTTTCTTGCTTTCCACGACGTCGATGACAGATATGGTCGTGAGCTTGTGTCAAGATGCAAGAGTGGCACCGAAATTCAGCTATGGCGTTCTTGCTGGACTGCGACTCGTGCCGCTGTTTCAAAATGAGTGGGTGAAACTCAGACAGGCGCGGCAACTCCGCGGACGAGATGCTGGCCGGGCATGGATGCGGCCAGTCACTTATGCCATCCCCCTGCTGAGCCAGGCAATTCGGATGAGTGAGCGTGTTGCGGTTGCCATGGAGGCGAGGGGGTTGGTTGCGGAAGCGGCACGCAGTCCCCAGCAGCGGACTTATTATCGCCACGTTCAGAGGAGTTGGCGCGATCCCTTTTTTACTGTGTTTCTCAATTTGCTGTCCGTTATTTTCCTGCTGACAATCAAATAAAAACTCTAGACTACCATAGGACGAACGTGTCGCTGCATAAGTAAAGAGTATGGTGCGGTCAGACGCAGAAAGACAAGAGGGAGGGGATGAAATGCCAGCTTTTGTGTGGATTGGTGTAAATAACTGTAACACGCCGCAGGAAAATGCAGGTGTATTTATTGGGCAGATTAACAATGGCGGCTGGGATGCGAACATGAAATTCCAGGCTGCGAAAACTGGTAACTTTGGTTTTTTCTCAATTAACAACAGCTTGTGGAACTGGATGTCGGACAATATGGAATTTATTGACGGCGTGATCAACGACCAAGACCTGAAGCCAACGTTTGACGGCAATGTCTGATGTAAGTGTTTGATGTACCGTTTAATGTAATGTCTAATTCAAGTCTTGGTTAGATTGTCACCTCAAAGTGGCTGGGAGAGTATGAAGTTTCGGCGGACAGTTGCCCGATTTTGGTTCGGCTATGTTGTTGTCCCTGTTAACTCTAGCAATCTCGCATATAGTAATAATGCGTCTGCGGGAAACGGAAATTGAAAGCCCGCCACCGTACGTCCTCCTCCCGGATAGATTGCCTGCAGACGTATATGGCAGGATGAGCCCCGCCCCTCATCCTGCCTTTTTTGCTGTCAAAAGACGTTCGTCAGGCACCTTGGAAGATAGATTGCAGAAGTTATGCTTGGATAGGTTTCCAATATTAAAATCTTACTAACAAAGCATGGATATACCGATACAAAGCGACGAATCCTATGTGTACCACGCCTGTTGAAGTGTTATCATACGTAACAGATAGTGTAATCTAAAAAGGAGAGCAAAGGGCGGAGTTTTCATTCGCCGTTTGCAGAAAGAAGCAAGGGAGTGGAATTATGAGTTTTAGTGAGGTAGACCATCTATCCGTTAATACCATCAGGACCCTTTCCATTGACGCGGTTGAAAAGGCGAACTCTGGACATCCGGGCTTGCCCATGGGTTCTGCACCTATGGCGTATGTTTTGTGGACAAGGTTTTTGAATCAGCATCCAGAGCATTCGAATTGGAGTAACAGAGATCGCTTTGTGTTGTCGGCAGGCCACGGTTCAATGCTGCTGTACAGCCTCTTGCACTTGTTCGGTTATGACCTGTCTCTCGATGATTTGAAACAATTTCGGCAGTGGGGTTCAAAAACACCGGGTCATCCGGAATATGGACATACGCAGGGTGTTGAGGCGACAACAGGACCGTTGGGCCAAGGTATTGCGAATTCCGTAGGAATGGCCATGGCCGAAAAGTTTCTCTCAGCAAAATACAATAAGGACAGTTACTCACTGGTTAATCATTATACATATGCTCTGTGCGGTGACGGCGACTTGATGGAAGGCGTAGCTTCCGAAGCAGTCTCTCTGGCAGGGCATCTACAATTGGGTAAGTTGATTGTGTTGTACGACTCAAACGATATTTCATTGGACGGCCCCACAGACTGGTCCTTTACTGAAGATGTCAAAGCTCGGTTCACAGCTTGTGGTTGGGACGTATTGCGTGTAGAAGACGGCAACGACTTGGATGAGATTGAAGCTGCAATTGTCAAGGCCAAGGAGATGACCGAGAAACCCACGCTGATTGAGGTCAAGACGACGATTGGTTTCGGCGCTCCGAACAAGCAGGGAACCTCTAAGGCACATGGAAGTCCCCTGGGTGAAGAAGAAGCGAAACTGGCGAAAGAAACCTATAAGTGGTCTCACGAATCGTTTTTTGTACCTGATGAAGTCCAGAAGAACTTTGCTGAAATAAGAGACAGAAATCTTGAGACAGTGAAGGCGTGGGACAATGCATTTGAGGCCTATGGAAAAGAATATCCTGAGGAAGCTCAGGAGTTTGTGGATGCACTGCACGGCAGAGTAAATGTCAATTGGGCTGAAGAGTTGCCCGTCTTTACGGATAAGACAGCTACGCGCGATGCGTTCGGGAAGGTCATCAACGCCGTTGCACCATCCTTGCCAACGTTGTTGGGAGGGTCTGCTGACTTATCGGGATCGAACAAAACCTTGATTGCAGATGCGGAGCACTTTGGTCCAGAGAACTATGCAGGAGCCAATGTGTTCTACGGTGTGCGCGAGCACGCCATGGGAGCAGCCATGAATGGAATTTGTCTGCACGGCGGTGTCATACCGTACGCAGGTACGTTCCTCGTGTTCTCAGACTACCTGCGACCGTCAATTCGACTCGCAGCACTGATGAAACAGCCGGCTTTGTATGTATTCACACATGATTCCATTGCAGTAGGCGAAGACGGTCCCACACACGAACCGGTTGAGCAGGTCGCTGGGTTAAGGTCGATTCCGGGGTTGTTGGTTTTCCGACCGGCAGATGGCACAGAGACAGCGCAGGCGGTGCGTTATGCGCTTGAACACAGAGACCGGCCTGTTGCTTTGGCTTTAACACGACAAAAATTGCCTTCATTGCAAGAAGTGGCCAATCATGAAGGCGACTTTGGCAAAGGTGCATATGTGCTGTATGAATCGGGATCTGGAGACCCTTTGGTGTTGTTGGCGAGCGGTTCAGAAGTGAACCTCGTGTTGGATGCAGCTAAAAAGCTGGCAGAACAGGGTCAAGCAGTGCGCGTCGTAAACGTCACCTCTATGGAACTGTTTGATGAGCAAGATAAGTCATATCGGGAACAGGTTCTTCCACCTGCGATGACACGCAGACTAGCAGTGGAGATGGCGCACCCCATGCCGTGGTACAAATATGTGGGTCTTAATGGACGCGTACTCGGGATTGACAGATTCGGTGCGTCTGCGCCTGGAGATACGGTGGTTGCGAACTACGGCTTTACCGTCGAAAACGTCTTGAAAATTGCTGCTGAAATACAGTAGGGACGTCACCAGTAGGGAAGCCTAGGGCTGAAGACGGCGACATCAAAATCAATGCCATTCGGTTGTGGTACAGTGCAGGGAGCCCCGTGCTGTACCACACGTGCTTTTCGCATGTACCAAGCATTCATTCATCTTGAACCATTGGTCTCAACACAACTGCCAAGGTGATTAGCGGCCCAAGACGTATTTCTTAAGGAGTTTATCAACAGCTTTTGTTGGCAAAAGGGTTGTTGCAACGGGCATCAATTTTGAATCATAGGTCGCAGCGTACCGTGCCTTGGGATGCTCAGACTGCACAATGTCGCGGATGGTCTTAGCGATGACCAAAGGTTTTGCTCCGCCATCTGCCATTCGGTCGTTTTGGAATTTCGTGTAGCTGTGTTTGTACGGCGATGCCTCCACAGCCCAGTCTTCAATCGATGTGGATACGGTAGAACCAAAATTTGTCTCCACACTCCCCGGTGCCACCACTGATACTGTCACGCCAGCGTCAGCCAATTCAACGCGCATGGCGTCTGAGATGGCTTCTACGGCATGTTTGCTGGCCGTATAAGCACCCATGAGTGGAATGGATACTTTTCCGAGTACGGAGGAGATGTTGATAATTTTCCCTCTCTGGCGTTGCCGCATGAGCGGAAGCAGTGCTTGACTAACGGCAACAAGTCCAAACACGTTCGTTTCGAATTGCTTACGCAAGCGATTTAAGGGTAATTCTTCGATTGCACCTGCTTCTGCGTAGCCGGCGTTGTTAACAAGAACATCCACACCATAGCCGTTTGTGAGTGCCAGTACTTCGTTTTTCATATTGGAGATGGACTCTGAATCTGAAACGTCCAGCTTCACGCGGCGGATTGTGACGTTTGCCTTGTCTGCAGCTTGTTCAACTCGGCGTAGTTTCTCTTCTGTCCGGCCGGTCGCTATCACTTGATGCCCTTCCACAGCAAGCAGTGTTGCAGCAGCCAGTCCAATGCCGCTTGTTGCACCAGTAACAAGTATTTTTTGCATGATTATTCCTCCAATTTAACGTCACTCACAGACAGAAACGCTGTGGGTCGTGAGGACGTACCTTGTATCCCTTACCTGAGACATCAAACATCTGTGCCACACCCTAAAGGGTACTGCCAGGCACATGGGGTTCTAGATGCTTACGCATACCTGCCAATACAAATTCAATCGCATGCGCTTCAAATGCATCTCTTTGGTTCTTTGCAATTTGACCGACGGCGTAGTAGGACATATCACCAATGAGTGAAATAAGCATGGTCACAGTCCACTCCAGGTTTGGAATTTTTGCGCCGTGTCGATGTTCCAGTGCTTCCACCAACCGTCCGCCCATTTCTTTAAACATAATCTCCTGTTTACGCTGCATAAATTCCTGTCCGCCGCCTGAATAGAATACGGCGCCCAGGGCTGGGTCATCTTGAAACATGTCAAACACCGCATGAATGACCTCAATCGTGCACGTCTCAAAGGAAATTTCCATGTTTGATAAAATCGGATCGATGCGCGCCCAGGTTTTTTGAACTGCATCTTCAAACAAACCGGTCAAGAGCGCTTCTAAAGAATCAAAGTGCAGATAAAACGTGCCTCTCGCGACGTTGCTTCTCTTAATGACGTCAGCAATGGTGACATTGTCATAACCGTCTTCTTGAAAGATGTGTTTAGCTGTATCGAGAATATGTTGATGTCGCTCTTCCTTTGTCATCAGTTCACGCACAAAAGTGTGCCCCCTTGTCCCAAAATCGTTCATAGAAAGTGTAATTGTACGACACACAAGGAGCAAGTTGAGGCCGCACCCGATTTTAAGTCTCCGGATAATACAAAGCAGACAGATTAATGAAAACCAGAGGACTGAAGCTGTGAATAGAATTCTGTTGCAACCCGCAAAAACTGTTGAATAAGGGGTTGAGTTTCAATGGCTTTTGGGAAAGCCAAGTATGTTGGGCGTGACCAGATGGAACTGTGGGCGGCGTGCACGGACAGTACCTTATAGCCTTTGGCCTCTGCATCAAACAGAGTGCGCCTCGGAAGCAGGGACACACCCAGGCCGTGGCTGACCATGGCCTTTACTCCGTCAAACGAGTCCAGTTCCATAATGACATTCGGATACACTTGGGACTTTGCCAGTAGTGTCATGATGCGCTGTCGGAATGGAGACGTGGGTCTGCCAAACGCAATAAAGGGTTCCGATTGAATTTGATTGATGTCATTGAAACTGTACGCCAGGTAATGAGTTTCGGGTACAATGACGTCAATTGCATCGGGCGCAAATTCTACCAAGCGAATGTTCGGGTGGTATATGGGTTCACCCAGAAAGCAGAAATCTACTTGCTGTGCAAGGAGTGCATCCCGCATTTCGTCATACAGTCCCATTCGTACCTGAAGATGGACAGTAGAGTGCTTCAGCATTCGGTGCAGACACTCTGGTACATCTGTCGAGACAAAGGCTCTGCCGGACATCACGCGCAGTAAGGGCGTTTCTTCAAGCCTGGGGCTTTGCATTTGTTTCTCAATTTGTTCAATTTGCTCCGCCAGTGATACAAACCGTGTCCCCCTCGGTGTCAGTTGTACACCGTTTTGCGTACGTTCAAACAAGCTGTAGCCAAGGTTGCGTTCAAGTCTTTGTAAACGTGTAGTCACTGTGGATTGAGACATAAACAACTGCTCTGCTGTCTTTGAAATGGAGCCGATTCGAGCAATTGCGAGAAAGAGTGAGATATCCTTTGTTTCCATCCGTCACCGTCCTTCGAGCACAGACTCAACACATCGGTTATTGCCTACTCCATATTATAATCATTCATCCTTATGTCATAAATAAATTGAAATAATCTGAAATTTATATTGAATTATGGGCTTGGTTCATACTACAATGATATCCAAGCAGAGAGGAGTGGTAGAAATGGAAGAACGTCATGACCTTCAGAATTGTGGCATTTGCGGTAGTGAACTTCAGGAGGACAAGAGTCGAAACATGTGCAAACAGTGTGAAGATGCCTGGGAGCGGGAGGTGGAATGTGACTGGTAGTAAAAACAGGCGAATTCCAATCCGGAATTCGGCAGAACTGTACCTGATGAGGCGCCCTCGAAGATGACACTGAGGACGCCTCTTTTGTGCGATTTTTACTGCCGCTAGCAATACAACTGCTCCAGCGACAGCTTCAAGCGAGCTGAATGGCACCAGTCGAGGATTGAGAACATACGCTGCCGTCAGTCGCGCCATCGTTCGTCATTCCTACTGTATCTGGACTCTGTGTCCGTGAAGCTTCATAATTGACGGAAGTAATTTTAATGAGACTCTGCGTGAGTCAACACCGCTTCAGAGACAGGGGATGTACGGTCATGGCTTCGTCGCTGACAGAACGTTACTCTAGGCAAGTATTATTTCGTCCAATTGGATTACTTGGACAGGAGAATTTGTCTCGTTCCAGAGTTGCTATTGTCGGATTGGGGGCACTGGGAACCGTTTCTGCCGGCGAATTGGCCCGTGCAGGTGTTGGGTACCTAAAATTGATTGACAGAGACATCATTGAAGCCTCCAATTTGCAGAGGCAATCTCTTTACGATGAGGAGGATGCGAGGAAAGGTCTTGCCAAGGCAGCCGCAGCCGCGGACAAGCTTCGTCTCGCTAACAGTGACATCGAAATCGAAGTGGTAGTCACAGACCTTACCTGGCGTAATGCGGAAGAATTGTTGTCTGATGTGGATGTCATTGTGGATGGTACAGACAACTTTGAAGTTCGGTATCTGATTAACGAGGTGTCGGTCAAACACAGCATTCCATGGAGCTATGGAGGCGCCGTCAGCAGCTATGGTACCACTGCTTTTTTCCGTCCTGACGAAACTCCGTGTCTCGTCTGTTTGTTTGGACCACATCAAGGCGGAGGGCATGATACCTGCGATACCGTTGGAGTAATTGCCCCAATTGTTGCGACCATTGCTTCACTGCAAACTGCGGAAGTGCTGAAATACTTAAGCGGGAACCATGAAGCGTTGGCTAAGGTGATTACGACGATTGACCTTTGGAGAAACGATTTTCGACAGGTTCATCTCGGTGCGAAAAAGGAGAGCTGTCCTTGCTGCGGACAGCATGAGTATCCGATGCTGACGCCAAAGGCAGACGCACTGACGGTGTCTCTGTGCGGACGCAGAACCATTCAAGTTCGTTCTCTCCATGCCCCTCAAGAGACCTTGCACCAGGTGGCACAGCGTCTGCAGCGAGTCGGGGAAGTTCGCCAAAATCCGAATTTGCTGAGATGTGATTTGGGAGAGGTTCAAATTACGCTGTTTGCGGACGGCCGTGCACTGTTCCATGGTGTCGACGATCCGCAAACAGCTCGCAACCTGTATGCATCCTACATTGGAAACTAGTCTTCAGGGAGTTACCGTGAACAAATGCTGAAACTCGGCGTATCAATGGATATCTAAAGCCATTTGTTAACGATTCGAGATTGCAGTCGCTGCAATTTCTGTCTTATCTGCTATGGACTGCTGGATAATGCCGCCCCCCATACATTCGTCACCGCTGTAAAATACGACGGACTGCCCAGGTGTGATGGCTCGTTGCGGTTCGTCAAATGTGACGAGCCAGCGGTTGTCCTGGACCGATAGCTGTCTTACGGTAACGCCTTGATCGGCCTGGCGGTAGCGAAATTTTGCAGTGCAGCGAAACTCTCCTGCAGAATTGTTTTCCGCTATGAAATTCACATCCTCGGCAATGAGCGCTTGTGAATACAGCTTTGGGTGATTGTGTCCTTGTGCTACATAGAGAACATTATTTTTCATGTCCTTATCGACTACGAACCAGGGTTCTCCGGTACCAGAGCCTCCGATACCGAGGCCCTTGCGCTGACCGAGGGTATAGTACATGAGACCTTGATGAAGGCCTTTTACGTCTCCTGTCAGCGTCCGTATCTCTCCTGGCTGAGCAGGGAGATACTGACTCAAAAACTGACGGAAATTCCGCTCTCCAATGAAACAAATTCCGGTGCTGTCCTTTTTGGCCGCAGTTGCGAGACCAGCTCTTTCTGCAATGGCACGCACTTCTTTCTTCGGCAAGTGGCCAATAGGAAACATCGCACGGCTGAGGGCTTTCTGCCCGAGCATGTGCAGGAAGTAGGTTTGGTCCTTGCCAGGGTCTGCACCTCGAAGCAGACGGTATGTGCCTTGGTCGTTGACGACCTGTGCATAATGCCCAGTTGCAAGATAATCTGCGCCAAGCTGCATGGCTTTGTCCAGCAGTTCCTTGAACTTAATTTCCCGGTTACACAGGACATCCGGATTTGGGGTTCGTCCTTTTTTGTATTCTTCAAGAAAGTAGGAAAACACCTTTTCCTCGTACTCCTGTTCAAAGTTCACACTGTAGTAGGGAATGCCGATTTGCGTACAAACCCGCTCCACGTCTTCAAAGTCCTCGGCGGCCGTACAGACTCCCGACTCATCGGTCTCATCCCAGTTTTTCATGAAGACCCCGATAACATCATAACCTTGTTCCTTAAGCAACAGTGCTGACACAGAAGAATCCACGCCGCCGGACATTCCGACGACAATTCTCGTTTTATGCTCTGTTTTATGCTCTAATGATGTGCTGCTCATAACATCCACCTGCGATATCATGGGCAAAAGGTGCATACGGTACGTCAATTGCACCTCTTTACCCTCGAGTTTTTGACAATACTACTAGTCTGTACCGCAGCGGTGCGTTCGTCAAGTCAGCACCTGTTCTAAACCGTGCTATTCTCGTGTGAGGTGCATTAACTTGTGTAACAATGAAATTAGCTCCGCCCGCCAATCGATTAGTGGACAGGCCCCCATTAAGCTGGCTTCCGGTGGACAGACTCCATAAGGATTCCTGCCGACAGGTGTCAAATGGGGAAGGGATTTCTCGGGAAATAGAGAAATAGGTTGATGCTGTGGGAATGCACTGTGAATACTGTAAATGCATTTGAAATACTTTGACACGGGTTTTCTTGAGGAGGAAATACATTGTTTGAACTAGACCGCGACGCAATTTTGTCCCATCCCAGACTACGCTTTTTATCAGATGTTGTTCCTGTGGATGAACACTTAAATAACATAGAACACTTTGTCAATGCCTGCTATGTTGAAGATGGGTGGAAAGTAGCGCAACATCGTCGAGTGATTGCACTGCGAGCAACCGACCAGAATCGGCTGTCCAGCGCATTCAAGGCTAGTTTGTATTTGGGAAAGTACAAGGATATGGCTAACACGGACAGGTTTTTGAGAAGCATGGTGTCGGCCGGACATTCTTATGAGCCAATCCGCGGCGAAAGCGTCTTGTTCTTGTTCATTGGCATTGGTAAACCTGTTTACGACCATTTGGTGACCTACACCGTAGGTCGTCCCACACGGATTGCAGGGGGGCAGCGAGCCAATGTCCCGTGGGGGTTTGAGTTGCCCGTAGAAGCGAAAAACCCTGAGGAATACAAGGAAGAATTAGAACGGATTCGTGACGTTATCCGGCTTGCCAAGCAGGAAAAATCAGAGCAGATGCAAGCTGCCCGGGCGAAGCTTCCTGTTGGCTATGTCATGCCGCCGTTTTTGATGGAATTCTCTGAGGAAGCCCTGATTAAAAATGTGTTTCGGCAACGGCTGTTTGAACGCGGTGCGCAGGGAGCAACCGTAGAAATTACGGCCGATATGCTGGAGGCATGTCTTCAGATCGATCGCGAAAAATGGGAGTTTCTCATGGATTATCACGGACCACATATTGCACAGTGGCAGAAATCCATGAGAACTCTACGGAAGGAAGAATATACCTTCGCGAACTTGATGGAGCAATTTGGTATCAGTGCCGAAGAGGCTGAACAGACCAGTTTATACGAACTGCTGCTGCGTACGGTAGGAAAGTTGCCTCCATCCATGTGGGATAAACGCAACTAGACTGAATACACAACTCATCCCCATTCTCACTGCTGTAAACGAGCTACTGCTTCTAACAGTTCGGATGGATGGCGGATGACTGACGCAGCGCCGGCCAACTCCTCTTGCGTTCCGAAACCGAAGCGGCAGCCGATAGTAGGTATACCGAATTCGTCCGCCGCTTCAATGTCGGTGTGTCGGTCGCCGACCATAACCGCATTCTGCTTTGCGAATCTGGTGAAATGCTGCCGCAGAATATCCGCTTTTTTCGTGCCGGCTACAGACTCCAAGCACAGAGGGGCTGTGACATATCGGCGTAAATCAAAGGTGTCCAGAACAGAGTTTAAATAATCCAGGCCGCAGTTGCTGGCGATGGTCAGTGTATGACCTTGTGCGAACAACTCATCGAGGACTTCTCTTACGCCTGGGATAAGAATGTCGTGTGATCCAAATCTTTTTTGGACGATTTCTTCATAGAGAGCAAAAGCTTCTTCCCGTTCTTCCTGTGACGCACTAGGTAACAGCATCTCCCAAATTACTGTGTCTGGGTTGCCAAAGGTCTTGCGCAGGGTTTCGTCATCAGGCTGAGGGTGGTTTGGGAAGTGACGAATGACTTCACGAAATAAGGGAAAGACAATGGCCGCACTGTCCACAAGGGTACCGTCTAGGTCAAAAATTATGGTCATCATGAGCCCTATTATACACCGCTGGGCCGGCTTGTTTGAAGTCTGGTGGCACTGAATACAGAGTCTTAAATGTGATGACATGATAAAATGGGTTTTGAGAATGCTATACATAGAGGCTGTCGCTGAACATGTAGGCTTCAAAGAGTTCCGTTTTAACGGAGCTGGAGAAGCCGATGGCAGCAGAAGCTTTGGAGGGAGAGTAGTTCAGTGAAACTTGGTTTATTTGGATTGGGAAAAATGGGATATAATCTGGGTTTGAATTTTCTCGACAGGGGTCATGAAGTCATAGGCTACGATGTCAGTGATGAAGCGAAAGAACGGTTTGCAGTTGACGGCGGTAAAACGGCTGCAAGCGTTGAGGAGTTGGTGAACTCCCTCGACACGCCCAAAATCGTCTGGCTAATGGTTCCTCAGGGTAAAATCATTGACGACATTTTGTCTGACTTAACGCCGCGATTGTCAAAAGGGGATATTATTATCGAGGCCGGCAACTCACACTACAAGGATTCTTTGCGCCGTGCAGAATCATTGAAAGAGCAGGGAATCTACTATTTTGATGTGGGTACATCCGGGGGGATGGAAGGTGCACGCAACGGTGCGTGTTACATGATTGGCGGAGACGCTGAAGTTTTTCAGCGGATTGAACCGCTGTTTCGAGACACTGCTGTTGAAGGCGGTTATCTCAGAACGGGTGTATCAGGCAGCGGACACTACGTCAAAATGGTGCACAACGGCGTTGAATACGGAATGATGGCTGCAATTGGAGAAGGCTTTGAAGTGCTGGAAAAGAGCCAATTTGAGTTGAACTATGAGGATGTGGCTCGGGTCTGGTCCAATGGTTCAGTGATACGTGGTTGGTTGATGGAATTGACACAGGAAGCCTTTAAGAAAGATCCCAAGTTGGAGGACATCAAAGGTGTAATGCATTCATCCGGAGAAGGCAAGTGGACGGTCGAGGAAGCCCTGGATTTGCAGGCTTCGGCACCAGTCATTGCGCTGTCTTTAATGATGCGCTACCGCTCACTTGAGACCGATACGTTTACAGGAAAGGTAGTAGCAGCGTTGCGGAACGAATTTGGCGGGCATGCTGTGGAAAAGTCGCAGTGATGTGAACCGACAAGTAGAGAGAATAATAGGGGGCAGGCCCAGTATTCAGCTTGGCCTGCCCTTCCTATGTCACCCTGAGGTAATGGCTACTTTAGTTCACGCAACACTATACGTGCAGGAGATGCGTCTAGCCCCTCAAGTTTCAGAGGGAGTGCCATCATCTCGTATCTGCCGGGCTCGACCTTGCCTAATTGCAAACCCTCAATAATGACAGCGCCAATTCCGAACAGAGCCTTATGTGTTGTGTGTTCAGGTTGACTGCGTTCGATGCCGAGCGCATCGATTCCCACACCTTTAATTTTCTTTTCGGCAAGGTACTCTGCGGCATCTGCAGCGAGAAACACAAATTCGAAGTCAAATTCTGCGGCAAAGGAGTTTCTTGTTTTCAGCAGAATAAAATCCCCGGCAGTGATTTCGAAAGGCATCAGGTCCTGCGCATGGATTGCTTTCTCGACCTGGGTTAAATCAAGGACAGAGCAGGGTCTTATCAAGTCGGTTAAGGGAATTGTTTCAATTGTGTCTCCGGATGGCATCATGTGCAACGGGGCATCTACGTGTGTTCCCGTATGTACATCAAGGTGAATTCGTGTTTCCCGAACGGAATTCTCTGGGAAATTGGACGTGATTTCAAATTCCGGCTGTTTCTCCGGCTTGTTTTTATAAACTGGCATACCCGGTTGAATTGGCATGGAGATATCGTAAATCTTTGCTGACATGCAATGGCTCCCCCGTTCGTTCTGTATTGACACCCTTCAGGTTTTCCTCGTGTATTCTGGCAACGCTTGGGTTCATTCAGAGCTTATTCAAGGTTGTTTGGTTGACACCGCGGCTTCAAGGGGTTCTTTTTTGGCTTCTGCCGACGGAGCCTCGACATGGAACGGCCACCAGAAAAAGCCGTCTTCCTGCAGCAATTCGTCTGCGCGCTTAGGTCCATAGGAGCCGGCATCGTAAAAGCTGAGTTCCGGGCCGACGTCAGAGTTGAAGGCGCGGGCAATGGGATCGACAAACTTCCAAGCCAGAGACACTTCATCCCACCTCGTGAAGAAAGTGGAATCCCCGACTAAGGCGTCGTGCAGCAACCGCTCATAGGCCTCTGGCGACGATTTGTCTTCTTCTTGGCTGAACTCCATTTTGACCGGTACCACGGTTTCCTCGTTTTGACCTGGGTGTTTGGCGTTTAACAACAAGGAAATGCCCTCTGCAGGACTCACGCGTATGACCAGCAGGTTCGGGTTTAAGTTGCCATTCGGATTAAAGTAGAGATTCTTTGGCATGTCGTGAAATTGGATAACAATCTCTGTGGATTTCCCAGCCAGGCGCTTTCCGGTTCTCAAGTAAAACGGGACGCCGGCCCAGCGGAAGTTGTCGATATACAGGCGCGCGGCCACAAAGGTTTCCGTCTGCGAGTCATCGTCTACATTGTTCTCATCTCGATAACCCGGGACTTGTTCTCCTTTGAGCTTCCCTGCTTGATACTGCCCTCTGACAACATGGTCCTTCACGTCAATCTCGCTGTATCTGCGCAGAGACCTGAGCACCTTCACTTTCTCGTCTCGAATGGCTTCATTTTTGAGCCGGCTGGGCGGCTCCATGGCAATCATCATCACCATTTGTAACATGTGGTTCTGAATCATGTCCCTCAGGGCGCCAGCCTTGTCGTAATACGAAGCTCTGTCTTCAACCCCCACCGTCTCACTGGATGTAATCTGGACATTGGCAATAGCTTGATTGTTCCAGACAGGGCGGAAGATTGAATTGGCAAAACGGATGACTTCAATATTTTGTACCATTTCTTTACCAAGATAGTGGTCAATGCGGTAAATCTCTTCCTCCTCAAATACCTGACGCAGTTCTTTATTTAGCTCCTCAGCACTTTGATAATCCCAACCAAACGGCTTTTCAATAATGAGACGTTTCCAACCTTGGTTCTTGGTAAGATTGCAGCTTTTCAGGTTGGTTGTGACCGTACCAAAAAACTCGGGTGCCATGGCCAGATAAAACATTCGGTTCTGCTCCTCGACACCACGTTCTTTCTCAACCTTGCTGATGTGGTCATCGAGATCGCAAAAGTGATTGGCGTTGTTCACATCCAGCGCGACATAGCTGAAGTGCTGAATGAATTGGTTCCAAGTGTTCTCGTCAGGAACGGGCTGCCTCGAAAATTCCTCAATCGCATCACGCACCTTCTGGCGAAACTCTGCTGTATCCAACTTTCTGCGCGCAACACCAACAACGCTGTATTGACTTGAGAGTGCTCCACCAAGATAGAGGCTGAACAGCGCGGGGAACAACTTTCTTTGTGCAAGGTCGCCGGTGGCCCCAAACAGCACGAAGGTATGTTCAGGGGCTTCTGTAACTTTTTGAGTCGAGTTTGACATTCATCCTTCATCCTTTGTAAAAAGCACCCACGGCGAATACTGTAACGATAACCGCAGATTCCGCTTTGTGATAGTTTGATGACAACTGTTCTAACGTTGTCTATGTTAGGGTTTGAATTGTAGCTTGTCCAATCTCCTGTGGTTCAATGACCCGAAAGTGGTAGACTAAACGCAATCTGGACAAGCCGGGCAATGACATGCTCTGCAGAGGCAAGAGAATTTACATAGACAACGCACTAAGGATGTGGTGAAACGATGTTGACGGACCCAAGACAACTTGATAAGTGGATTCAGGAGAACTCGGTCAGTATATTTGACTGTCGTTTTTCGCTGCTCGACAAAACAAAAGGAAAAGAGCAGTACGGCAAAGCCCATATTCCTGGTGCGCTTTATGTGGACCTGGAAACAGACTTATCGTCGCCGGCTTCACGTGAAGCCGGACGTCATCCGCTGCCGAACCCCATTTCCTTTGCGGCTCGCATGAGTGAGTTGGGCGCAGCAGATGACAACCCGGTGGTCTTTTATGACAATGGGGAAGGGATGGCTGCCCGCGGTTGGTGGTTAATGCGCTATATTGGTCACAAACAGGTTTATCTGCTGGACGGCGGCTTCAAGCGTTGGTCTGAAGAAGGATATGAAGTTACAGACAGGGTTGAGCCCGCGACAGCCGGCCGGTTGACCGTCAGCCTGCAGGAACAGATGATTGCAAACGAGGCAACGGTTGAACGGATTTCTTCGGCCCAAGCCGCAGGAACTCTGGTTGATGCAAGAGCTGGTGTTCGATACAGAGGTGAGGAAGAGCCCATTGATCCAAAGGCGGGTCATATTCCCTTGGCAAGAAACGCGCCGTGGATAGAAGGAATGGATTCCAGCGGCAGGTGGTTGCGGCCAGAGCAGCAACGTCATCGGTTTGAGAAGATTTTAACAGGCGATGCCCCAGTAGTGAACTACTGCGGGTCAGGTGTCACAGCCTGCAACAATGTATTTGCGATGGAGCTTGCCGGTCGCAAAGGAGCTCTCCTGTATCCTGGGAGTTGGAGTCAGTGGTGTAATAAAGCACATCATGCCGTTGCGGTCGATTGACTGTACCATGTGAGGAATCGGGAGAACGAATCAGGAGTGATAACTCGCCTGGCGAAATGTTTCAAACAGAGGTCCTTCCGGTTGCGCTGTGTGAAACGAAGCTTGCATCGTAACCGTCTATAATAAGAGATATAGCAGACTGTTTTCGGATAGCCGACGGCAAAGATTTGACAATCACACCAATGCTGGATAGAGCCGTCTCATATCTTCCGTATTTAGCACTTTTGTAGAGACAGGAGAGAAAGGAATGTCCAAAAGGACGTCAAAAACCCCTTCGACCGGCGGCTTACACGGTCGTAAAGACAGACAAAAAACACGAAATAGACGGTTGCGAAGGATACGGAATACTGTCTTTGGCATTTTTGCCGCTCTGCTTCTGCTCGTTGGAACAGGGTACGGTGTTGGATTTTTAACGCCTTGGGGCAACCGCACCCGTATTGTCTTGGCTGAGACAATTGTATCTACGCGCCACTATTATTTGGCTAAATACATTACAACAAACAAGGAGTACCATACGTTACGGGCTCAGTTGAGCAAGACTGTAAAGGACAGCAGCGTACCTGTCACAGGACAAATTTCTGCCAGTTCACCATCTCCCAAAATCACACCAAGTACACCTGCACAAGCAGGTTCGGTGCAACCTTCCAACGGTACAACGGGTCTCTCTCGTACGCCTGTTAAAAAGGTGAAAAATGTTGAAATTAAGCGCATCTCCGGCAAGGGTTACAACGGCTTTGTCATGCTCGTGCACAACCCTAAGACCATTCGGCTTGTTCACGCACAGATTCTCAACGGAAAGGGCGAATACATTACACATATGGCCAAGCGTATTGGCGCAGTGGCTGGTGTGAATGCCAGTGGTTTTCTCGACCCAAAAGGAAACGGCTGGGGTGCTAAGGCCTACGGCCTCGAGTATGTCGGAGGACAGGTGTTGCACGGTCTGAACAACGGATACGGCATGGTAACAGTCGGTTTCACGAAAGCTGGAAAGATGTTGCTTGGTAAGTACAACTCACAGCAACTCCAGCACTTGGGCATTCAGGATGCGATGCAGTTTATGCCTGAACTGGTTGTTGACGGGAAACCAATGATTACGCACGGTGACGGAGGTTGGGGCTATGGACCGAGGACAGCCGTAGGCCAGACCAAAGACGGTACTGTGATTTTTGTCGTGATAAACGGCCGGTTTCACGGCGGCAGCGGGATGGGGGCGAGTCAGCGCCAAGTGATGAACATCATGTTGCAGTACGGGGCTGTGAATGCGTGCGCCATGGACGGAGGCTCATCAAGTGTGTTGTACAGCAAGGGGAAAATACTCAACTCGCCGTCTACGATTGATCCAAATGGTCAACGTCACCTTCCTGATGCATGGCTTGTGTTTCCAAGCGCCTCGG
Organism: Alicyclobacillus sp. SO9; assembly: GCF_016406125.1. Taxonomy (NCBI): domain Bacteria; kingdom Bacillati; phylum Bacillota; class Bacilli; order Caryophanales; family Alicyclobacillaceae; genus Alicyclobacillus; species Alicyclobacillus sp. SO9. The sequence goes on from NZ_CP066339.1 coordinate 1,610,520, forward strand.
CTGCGCAGAGCTACCATGTCAATTCATCTTCCAACTAGGCCGAGGAAATTCAACCAAAACATAATGAAGTTGTGATATGAGATAAGCCGGTCTTTTCGGTATAATATGGAGAGCCTGAATTTTCTCGTCGGGCAATTTTGTACAACAGCGAGGCGATGGCATGGGTACACAGGAAACAGCGCAGAAATTTCGCGCATATGTAGAGAAGATGCTCCACTATTCAGAAGCAATCGGCCTAATGGAGTGGGATTTGCGTACAGGAGCACCGAAGCAGGGGGCAGAGTTGCGGGCCGAAGCTATTGGGACGCTGTCTTCCGAAGTCTTTCGAATGCAGACTGCAGAGGAGATGGGAGAGTATCTGGATCGACTGAGTACACCAGAGGCTCTTCCTGAACTTGACGAAATTACTGCAGCCTCCGTGACAGAGATGAAAAAGGAGTACGAACGTAATTCAAAGATTCCTGCCGAGCGATTCCACGAGTTCGTCGTCCTCGCCTCAAAGGCTGAATCAATCTGGGAAGAAGCAAAGGACAAGTCAGATTTCGCAATGTTTCGTCCCTATCTAGAACAGATTGTTGCCTTTAAGAGGGAATTTGTGGAGTACTGGGGCTACACAGACAACAACAAATACGACACGCTGCTCGACCAGTTTGAACCAGGATTGACTGTGGCAGAGCTCGATCCCATTTTTGCAAACCTGCGTCGGGAGACTGTAGACTTGTTGCAAGCGGTCACGGGCTCCGGTCAGCGCGTGGATGAATCAAAGTTTGAGCGCCGCTATGACCCGCAAGTACAAAGGCAGCTTTCCATTCGAATGCTGGAGCAGATGGGATACGATTTCCGTGCAGGCCGAATTGATTCAACTGTGCATCCGTTTATGACGGCATTAAACCGCTATGACACTCGTGTGACGACCAAATATCTGCTGACCGATATGCGCAGTGCGCTCTTTAGCACAATTCACGAAGGTGGGCACGCATTGTACGAGCAGGGCATTTCGCCGGATTTGATAGGAACGCCGCTGTGTGGCGGGGTCAGCAACGGTATTCACGAATCTCAATCGCGGTTCTGGGAAAACATGATTGGCCGCTCACGGGCATTCTGGGAGTACAATTATAAGTCAGTCCTGGAATTGTTTCCAAGTCAATTTGCGGATATTTCACTGGAAGACTTTTATCGCGGTGTCAATGTCGTAAAGCCGTCTTTAATTCGAATTGAAGCAGACGAGCTGACGTATAATCTACACATCATGGTTCGCTACGAAATCGAAAAAGAGCTTGTCAACGGCAGCGTAGAGGTGAAGGACCTGCCGGAGTTATGGCGGCAAAAGATGAAGGATTACATCGGATTGGAACCAAAGAATGACGGTGAAGGAGTTCTTCAGGATGTTCACTGGTCAGGCGGGGAGTTCGGATACTTCCCTACATATGCACTAGGAAACATCTACGCTGCTCAGTTTGCGTGGGCCATGGAACGAGATAATCCAAATTATATGGACGAAGTCCGACACGGGGAATTGACAAACATCAGGACTTGGCTGCATGATAAAATTCATCGTTACGGAAAGTTGCGAACGCCGTCAGAACTGGTTGAGGGAGCTACAGGCAAACCTCTTGATTCGCAGCATCTGGTAGACTATTTGAAAAACAAGTTTTCAGCACTGTATGGACTCTAAGTTGGTTTAAAAGCGGCCCATTGCAGTGGTTGTGATGAGCCGTAGAGGTTGTAAATGCAGTTGTCAGTGCGCTCATCCGGAGAATCAGCGGATGGGCGTTTTGGTTACGTTAGGTGGTAAGTTTGCAGATAAACATATTCTAGGAGGTCTGTACGATGGAATTTGTTCAATCCTTGGAAGAGTATTTTACGTTGGTACGTGATGAGACTCCGACCGTAATGGTCTTTACGGCGGGTTGGTGTCCGGACTGTACCTTTTTGAAGACGTTCATTGATGATGTAAAGCAGGAATATGAAGGTAAACTGCAGATGTACTGGATTGACCGAGATGAGTACGGAGACCTTTGCGAAACACTAGACATCATGGGAATTCCCAGCTTTTTGGCATACAAGGACGGTCAAGTCGTCAGTCGATTTGTTAACGGAAAACGCAAGTCAAAGCAAGAAGTGAAAGACTTTCTCGACGACTTCTTGTCAAAATTAGCAGCCAACGTTTGAGTTTCCATACCCGCATCTTGAGGCGCTGTGCTGCGGACGTCTACTAATCGCAATGGGGGGATTTGATGCCGGGAGACCAGTGGTTTGTTCGAAATCGGGAAGAACAAGACCGTCATGGATTGATTCAGCAGGTTGCAACAGAATTCAGCAAAACGGCACCGCAGTATGATGAGGCAGGTACATTTCCTCATGAGCACATCAACCGGTTGCGAGAAATTGGCTATGTCAGTTGGACTACACCGCGAAAATACGGGGGCAAGGAGATTAGCCTCTATGAAATGCTGTTACACCAGGAGCAGCTTGCCCGAGGGGATGGTTCGACCGCCCTTGCGATGGGCTGGCACATGGGAATGATGCTGAATCTGCGAGCCAGCCTTGCTTTTCCTGAAGAAATTTTTGCGGAAGTGGCGAGGAGTGTTGTGGAGAAGGGAGCTCTGATTAACAGTTGTGCTTCTGAACCCGCAACCGGGAGTCCGAGCAGAGGGGGGCGCCCTCAGACCACTGCTCGCAAGGTGGATGGAGGATACATCATCAACGGCCGCAAGACCTTCAGTACACTGAGCCCAGCTTTGGACTGGATTTTGGTAACAGCCGGTCTTGAAGGGGAGACGGGTATCGGCGAGTTTCTGCTGACAAAGAAGGACATCCGAATTGTTGAAACCTGGAATGTACTGGGTATGCGCGCAACCGGGAGTCACGATATTGTCATGGAAGAGGTCTTTGTACCGGACGACTACCTAATATCCACATTGGAAGCCGGAGAGCCGAAAAAACGCAACCAAGACGGCGGCGGATGGCTGTTGCATGTTCCCGCGTGCTACATGGGCGTAGCCCTAAATGCACGGGATATTGCTGTGAGATATGCGGCTAGTTACCAGCCGAACAGTCTACCTCACCCGATTTCCGAGGTCGACCACATTCAATCTAAACTTGGCGCCATGGAACTGAAACTGCTTTCTGCCAGAACCTTGATGTACGATTTGGCCAGTCGTTGGGATGATGCAGGAGAAGCAGAGCGCCGCAGCCTTCGCCCGCAATTCGGCGCAGTTAAGACGTTTACAACCAACGCTGCTATGGAAGTCGTGGACCTTGCCATGCGCGTGGTTGGTGCGCGGAGCTTGTGGAAAGATATGACTTTGGAACGGTTGTATCGGGATGTTAGAGCGGGCCTGCATAATCCGCCAATGGACGATGTAGTATACAAGTCACTCACAAAGGAAGCCATTCGCGAGTTGACGTAGCAGCGAATATCAGACGAGGAATTGAGACGAATGCTGATTTGAGGGAGTTGCAGACACGGTTTGGCAACCGCTGTCCGACTCCCTCGTTGTCGGTTGACCCAAAATGTCGGATTTTTCTCAATACTAATTTGTCATTGTATTCTCTGAATGTTTCATACCATGTTATGATAAGTGACATATAGAAGACAGGTTGCACTTTTACATTTGCTCAAGGGGGAATCTTAGTGGGATACAATTTCGCGGCTGAAGTGGATAAAATTTCTCATTCAACGCCGGACAAGCGGGCCGTCCTTTGTGTGGACGAACAAGGAAACAAATCGGAACTAACGTACTTACAATTGCGGCATGAGACAAATCGACTGGCCAGAGGTCTGATGGCGGATGGTATTCAAAAAGGCAGCCGTGTTATCGTACTGCTTCCGCGGGGCATAAATCCCTATATTGTCTACTTGTCACTGTGGAAGATTGGTGCGACGGTTATGCCAGGTTCTGAGATGCTGCGCGGCGGAGACATTCGCTACCGGGTCAACCATGCGCAGGCAAACGTCGTCATTGCAGACCATACCTTGACCGAACAGGTGGATAAGATTCGTCAGGAATGTCCAAGTCTCGAAAAGTTTTATACATCAGGCGGTGAAGTAGACGGATGGGAGCCGCTTTTTCGTCTCAGTGACAATCAATCGACAGAGGACGTATTAGTGGAAACCAAGGATGAGGACATTGCAATCTTGTCTTATACCAGCGGTACAACCGGAGGTCCAAAAGGTGTGGTCCACAGCTACGCATGGCCACGCGAACACCTGGCTGTTGCCGGTACCTACTGGTTTGACGCGGTTCCCGACGATGTTGCATGGGCTACGGCGGGACCTGGCTGGGCCAAGTGGATTTGGAGTCCGTTCGTATCCATTCTCGGCAATGGTGCCACTGCTTTTGTATACCAAGGACGGTTTAAACCGGAAACGTATTTGACGCTGATGCAGGACAACGGGGTCTCCCTGTTGTGTGCTACACCGACTGAATACCGTTTGATGGCAAAAGTAAAGGACTTAAGTGCGTACAGCTTGTCTCTTCGCTCCGCTGTTTCTGCCGGGGAGCCGCTCAACCGTGAAGTGATTGATACCTTCCGTCGAGAATTTGACGTTACAGTCCGAGACGGCTACGGTCAGACTGAAAACAGTCTGCTGGTTGGTACCTTGCGAGACATGGAAGCAAGACCGGGATCGATGGGGACACCGTTCCCAGGCACCAGAGTCAGTATCGTACGGGATGACGGTACGGAAGCAGATGTAGGAGAAATTGGACACATTGCTGTTCACAAGTCATTTCCGGCTTTGTTTAAAGGCTATCTTGAAGACGAAGCGCGGACACAGAAAGCGTTCATTGGAGAATGGTACATTACGGGGGACAAAGGCAGAAGGGATGATGACGGCTACTTTTGGTTTGAAGGGCGCTCTGACGACATTATTATCTCGTCTGGATATACGATTAGACCTTTTGAGGTCGAAGACGCGCTTGTAAAGCACCCCAAAGTGGCAGAGTGTGCGGTAGTTGCCAGTCCGGATTCAGAGCGGGGGCACATCGTAAAAGCCTATGTCATTCTGCGTGATGCAGACGATGCAAAAGACCCCAATCTTGTTGAAGAACTTCAAAATCATGTGAAGACGACTACGGCTCCCTACAAGTACCCGCGTTCAGTAGTTTTTGTCGACTCGCTGCCGAAGACGACCAGCGGTAAAATTCGGAGAATTGAACTGAGACAAATGGAAGATGCAAACAAGTAACAGGAGTGATAGTGCAGCATAAATCTCTCTGGTTATCATGACCATTTCTATTGACAGTACAAAAAGAACGATGCTATAGTGTTAGGAATTCAATTGAATAGTTACTGGCAACTCTTATCCAGAGCGGCGGAGGGACTGGCCCGATGAAGCCCGGCAACCACCATACATCACTGTATGGAGAGGTGCTAAATCCTGCAGGACGTTAATGTCTTGAGAGATGAGAGAGGCGAGTTGGGTTTTATAGCCGCTCCCTCTCGGAGCGGTTTTTTGCGTACTTGTGCGTGTTATCCGCTCAAAATCGAATGTGGCTGGCATTTGAACAAAAATGCGGGACCAACAGAGTTTTGGAAGAGGAGAGATGGAATATGGGAGAAACAAAGCGGGGATTTGAAACAAATGCATTACATGCAGGATTTAACTACGATGCTGCAACAAATGCAGTGGCTGTGCCTATCTATCAGACAACGTCCTATCAATTTGAGGATACGCAGCACGCTGCAGACTTGTTTGCCCTGAAGCAGGAAGGGAATATCTATACCAGAATTATGAATCCCACGCAGGATGTCTTTGAGAAACGAATTGCCGCCTTGGAGGACGGTGTTGGCGCCCTGGCTGTATCTTCCGGTCAAGCTGCCATTACCCTCTCCATTCTGAACATTGCAGAGGCGGGTCATCACATTGTCAGTTCCTCAAACCTTTACGGTGGCACATACAACCTGTTCAATGTAACGTTGCGCAGACTCGGGATTGACGTGACGTTTGTCAACGCTGGGAATTTGGAAGAAGTAGAAGCGGCCATTCAACCCAACACAAAGCTGGTCTACACAGAAACAATAGGCAACCCCAGTATTGATGTGGCAGACTTCAAAGGGCTCTCTAAAGTTGCTCACAGCCATGGTGTGCCGCTGTTTGTGGACAATACCTTTGCTACTCCGTATCTGTGCCAACCTTTTCATTATGGAGCAGATATTGTTATCCACTCTGCAACCAAATTTATTGGCGGACACGGAACGAGTATTGGCGGTGTCATCGTGGATTCTGGCAAGTTCGACTGGGACAACGGACGTTTTCCTGGGCTGACCGAACCGGACGAAAGTTACCACGGTGTCTCCTATGTTCGTGATGTGGGGGCGCCTGCGTTTATTACGAAAGCGAGGGTACAGTTGCTGAGAGACCTCGGGCCGGCGATTAGTCCGTTTAACACCTTCCTGTTGCTGCAGGGACTGGAAACACTGGCACTGCGGATGGAACGTCACTCCGAAAACGGTCTTCGAGCTGCAGAATTTTTGGAGGCACATGCGGCAGTTGAATGGGTTCGGTATCCAGGACTGGCCAGTAGTTCGAGCTATACTCTGGCACAGGAGTACCTGCCAAAAGGACAAGGAGCAATTCTGACATTCGGTATCAGAGGCGGGGTTGAGGCAAGGGCTGCGTTTATCGACAGCCTCGAGCTCATTAAGAATCTGGCGAATGTAGGAGATGCCAAGAGTCTGGTGATTCACCCAGCGAGCACAACGCATCAGCAGCTATCCGAAGAGGAACAGAAAGCTTCTGGCGTTGCTCCAAACATGATTCGTTTGTCCGTGGGAATTGAAACATCTGCCGATATCCTGGCGGATTTACAACAGGCCCTCGACAAGGCAGTCAAGTAGCGGAAAGTGACGAAAAAGTACGACGCTAGACAAAGGAGAGAAATCGTGAAGCCAATTCGAATTGGATTATTGGGCTGCGGCGTTGTCGGAACCGGTGTCGTCCGAGTTTTGCAGCAAAATCGTGAGCGGATTGAAGCAGTATTTGGGAGGCCCGTTGAAATTGAGAAGATAGCTGTAGCCGACTTAACTCGTCCGCGCATGTCCTTTGTACCTGTAGCTAAGTTGTGTGATGACTGGAAGCGTGTTTGTACTGATGACAACATTGACGTAATCATCGAAGTCATGGGCGGCCAGACTGCGGCCAAAGACGCTGTCTCCGTTGCATTACAGCACGGGAAACATGTGGTGACCGCGAATAAGGAACTGCTTTCAACCCAAGGCGGGGCTCTTTATGAGCTTGCAAGAAGCCGAAATGTGAGATTGGAATGCGAAGCCAGTGTTCTCGGCGGGATTCCGGCTCTGCACACTTTAGAGACTTATTTTCGTGTGAATCAGATTCGCAAACTGCGGGGAATTGTGAATGGAACATCGAATTACATCTTGACGAAAATGCACGCCGACGGGACAGAGTTTGCAGAGGCGCTGGCTGAGGCACAAGAGTTGGGATACGCTGAGCCGGATGCGACCATGGACATCGAAGGGTTGGACGCGTCATTTAAATTGCAGATCTTGGCGAAGTACGTGTCCAAAACGGTGACTATTGCAGAATTCAAAGCACAACCGTCAGGTATTTCACAAGTCACACAGCAGGACATTCAGCAAGCTCTGGCGCAAGGCAAAAGGATAAAACACGTTGTCAGCGCTGAATTTGCTGCAGACGGCTGCATTACCTCAATGCATGTCGGACCGCAGCTGCTATCGTCAGATGATGTGCTGTATCACGTGAACGGAGTGCAAAATGCGCTGGAACTGTCGGGAGACATTGTCGGTGACATACTCCTCTCAGGTCCAGGAGCGGGTGCATTACCCACAGCCAGCGCTATTGTCGAAGACCTCGCGAAAGTCTATCCAACCCACCTGCGGTGCTTAGGGAATTCTTCTGTCATGAGTGTCGGCAGTCGTTAGCAGTCTCATGCTTCCACGTTGTCATCCCGACGGTTGTCTCGAAGCATTGATAAATGTGATGAAACCAGACCTGCCGTCGGGATTGACATGGATGATGGATGCATTGTAGGTCTTTGCGCCAAACTCAGCTTTTCCGGCAGTGGAAAAATCCTGTCCGGAAGCGCTGCTGGCTATTTTGGTGCCAGCATCGAACTTGCCCTTGATTTGTCCTTTGTATCGAACGAAAACTTCATATGTGTGATGTTTCGTTTGCACCAGACTCCAACTCGGGGAATTGGCAGTTAGCGGTGCGCCTGTGGCAACCGGAAGCCTAATCTGTTGTCCGTGGATGTACTGTTGCAAAGGTGCGGGCAAGATAACTGGCGCACGATGCCGCAAGACAGCAAATGCCGCAATCACCAGCGCCATTAACACAATTTGCTTAAGGAATTTGGTCATCAACCTTCGCCCCAATTCGCCGGCACACTTCAAGTGTAAATTCAACGTGTGCCATGCCTTTTGCCGTAATGAAGTTGCCGTCGGTGCAGACGTCTTCGTCCACCAGCATACTCTTGCTGAAAACAGACAACCATTCATCGACTGTTTCACGTTCGGCCGCAAAACGTCTTCCGCCGAGGAGACCTGCTGCCCCTAAATAAACAGATGCAGAACAGCTTGCCGCAATCCAGCCGCCTTGACCGTCAAATTGCCGCAGAAATCTATGGAGACCTGCGTTTGCAACCGTTGTCGGTTGAATTTCTCCTCCGGCTATAAGGAGAAGGTCGAAGTCGCGGGGAGCGACTGAAGTCAGTCCTGCATCAGCAGCCAAGGCAATGCCTCCGTCGCTGTGTACCGGTCTCCCGTCCAGTGTTACTGTCCGCCATACCCAACCGTCATCATGCAGCAGCTTTTGTAATAATGCAACTTGCCACAACGCGGCTCCGTCTATAGCGAGAAAAGCAGCCTTCATACAGACATCCTCCAATTTACTTTTTGTTCATCTTACCACGTTTCATGCAGCCATCATGCAGAGTCGCAGCTATCTCACAGCCAAGTAAAAACTATGAATAGATTAGTTTGAAAAATCCATTATTGACGAAGTGTCATTCTGCTGGTACGTTAGAGGGGATAAGAAAGCGGATTCACCCTATTCCGGACTAGTCCACATGGGTTTGAAAGGAGATGCGCCATGAGGAAGCACCGCAACTTGCTGGAAATGACAGCGAATACAGTGGAGCGTTACGGAGACAAAACCGCGTTCTGGAACCCGCGGAAAGAGGACGGTTACCAAACGTGGACTTACAGCGAATTCTGGAACGACATTCGTAAGGTCGCAGGCAGGTTGCATGAAATGGGCGTTGAACCGGGCGATAAAATCGGCTTGATATCCGAAAGCAGAGCCTGGTGGCCCATTACTGATTTGGCTGTCATGAGTCTTGGTGCAGTAACTGTCCCTGTGTTCCCCAATGTGCAAGCAGAACACGTTTTTGACATCCTGAATCATGCAGAGGTGAAAGGAATTTTTCTGCAGGACGGTGCTCAAATCGAAAAAGTACTGGCTTTGCAGAACGAATGGACCACGAATATCACATTTATCTGTGCTTTTGAGACGGCTCTTGACGGTAACAAGGACCTTGAACGGCGAATTTCAGATGCAGGCTGGGCCTATTACCATTTCTTTGATTGGTTGGATAAACCTCATGTATTGGAAGCTGCTGCATGGATGCAAACGTGGCAACGCCTTGACAGAGATGATTTGGCTACCCTTGTTTATACGTCTGGTACGACAGGGAAGCCAAAGGGCGTCAAACTGACCCACGGGAATCTGTTGGCGAATGTCGAAGGAATCAGCACCCTCATCAAGATTCACCCTACTGACCGCTCTATTTCCTATCTTCCACTCTCACATATTTTTGAAAGAACAGCTTCACAGTGGTACCAGATATACAACGGGGCAAGTATTGTCTACTCGCGCGGCATCAACGAGATAGTAAGCGAGTTTGCCGAGATGCCGCCCACTGTTTTCACGACGGTTCCACGACTTTTGGAGAAGGTGCATGAGGGCGTATATCATAAAATCAAGACCGCTCCCCTCATTCAGCGCTGGCTCTTTCGGAGGGCCGTAAAGGCAGGTATCAAGGCTCGTGTGGAGAAACGCTTTGCCCCCTTTCTTTCGCTCTATGACGCACTGGTATTTCGGAAAATTAGACAACTGCTCGGTGACCGTCTGCGTCTCATTGTTGTGGGCGGGGCACCGCTGGCACCGCATATTTTTGAGTTTTTTACTGCATTGGGCATCGCTGTGGTTGAAGGCTATGGCTTGACAGAAACATCCCCCGTCATTGCCGCAAATCCGGTGTCAGATTCACGTAAAGGCACAGTCGGGAAGGTGCTTCCGAATGTGGAATTAGAGATTGCTGACGACGGTGAAATTGTGGTCAGGGGTGACAGCATTTCCTCCGGTTACTACAAAAATGAAAAGGCAACGGAAGAATCATTTTTGGACGGAGGGTGGTTTCGCACTGGTGATATTGGGCTCTTGACCGACGATAGGTACCTTAAGATAACGGATCGGAAGAAGAATCTGCTGGTACTGTCTACGGGAAAGAATGTTGCACCTGCCCCGGTAGAGTCAGCAATTCTGGGCACTTCGCTCATAGAACAGGTACTGTTGGTTGGAAATGGGCGCAAATTCGTGAGCGCTATTGTCGTCCCTGACGCTGTTGCTGTTCGACGCAAATATCAGCGACAGCATTCGGGTGCGAGGCCGCTTGACTGGCCCGATGAAGAAGAACTTCGCCAGATGTTAATGCATCAAATCAAGAAACGTACTGTGGAATTTGCAGAATACGAGCAACCAAAAGCTGTTATTCTTGCGCGCGAGCCTTTTACCATCGAGAATGAACTCTTAACTCCGACTTTGAAGGTGCGGGCAAAAAAAGTGCTGGAAGTCTATGCAAACGAAATCGATGCGTTGTACAGTGGCGCACAAAAGGATAGTAAACAGACAGGATCAAAGGCTGCGGGGGCATAAGAGCAGAGAAATGTCGCCCGTGCATACGAAAAGACTTTCTTTCGGGTTGATTGCTTCGCCTGTGCTCTTTATCATGATAAGCATGCAACTTCATGATAATAAGGTGGATGACAGCATGACCCATTCCTCAGAATCCAACGACCTTTCAACACTGTCGCGGCAGTTGCTGAAAGGTCTCAACCCGGAACAGCGCATGGCTGTTGAAACGACGGGCGGACCAGTTCTTGTTGTGGCCGGCGCAGGAAGCGGGAAAACCAGCGTACTGACCCGTCGCATTGCATACCTCATTGATGTAGAGAACACTCCAGTGCACCACATTCTGGCGATTACATTTACAAATAAGGCAGCAAAGGAAATGCAGTCTCGAATTCGCGCACTCATCGGCCAGCGAGCTGAGAACTTGTGGATGGGGACCTTCCACAGCATCTGCGTTCGCATCCTTCGAAGAGAAGCTGAAAAACTCGGGTATACTCCTTCCTTCAGCATTGTGTCCGGAGATGACCAACAAGCACTGGTACAGCAGTCCATGCTTGACGCCAATTACGATTTAAAGAAGTTTGACTCACGGGCCGTACAGGCTCAAATCTCAAAGTGGAAGAATAGTTTGTCATCTCCAAAACAAGTGGTGCGAGGCAAAGTATCTTCGCAGGCTGAAGCAGTGGCGCGAGACGTCTACGATATCTATCAGTCACGGCTGTTTGGGGCAAACGCGATGGATTTTGACGACTTGATTGGAAATACGGTGGCGCTTCTAAAAAAAGATGGCGAAGTACTTGAGAAATACCAGGAAAAGTTTCGGTATTTACATGTAGACGAATACCAGGACACCAATCATGCACAGTATCAACTTGTTCGGGTGCTGGCTGAGAAGCACCGCAATATCTGCGTTGTCGGAGATTCGGACCAAGCTATTTATGCTTGGCGAGGTGCGGATATCAGCAACATTCTTAATTTCGAAAGTGACTATCCCGATGCCAGCGTTATCGTATTGGAGAGAAATTACAGATCGACACAAAACATCCTGGAGACAGCCAACCACGTGATTCGAAACAATCGCCGCAGAAAAGACAAAAGGCTGCAATCGACACGGGGTGAGGGAGTACCCGTACGCGTCTGCGGACTGACAGAGGGAGAAGACGAGGCCAAGTATGTCGTGGACCAAATTCAAGCTTATGTGAAGGACGGAGGTAAATACGGCGATTGCGCCGTCCTGTACAGAGCGAACGCACAATCACGAGTTCTCGAAGAAGCTTTCATGGGAGAAGCTGTGCCCTATACGATTGTCGGCGGATGGACTTTCTACGACAGACGAGAGATTAAAGACATTCTGGCATATTTACGGGTACTGACGAATCCAAAAGACGAAATTTCTTTGCTTCGGATCATTAACACTCCTAAGCGCGGTCTCGGCTCGCAGACAGTAGACAAGCTGTTGAATTATGCGCATACAGAAGACATGACTCTGCTGGAGGCGCTCAATTCGGGGCGGGAAGCCGGGCTGTCGGAAAAGGCGGCTGAAGCCGCCAAGCAGCTGCATGATATTTTTCAAGAACTTGTCATGTGGATGGAAGGAATGCCTGTATCTGAATATGTCGCTGAAGTGCTTCACGCAACGCGGTACAGGGGAATATACGAAAACAGCAATAAGGAAGAAGACAAACAGCGGCTCGAGAACATTGAAGAGCTATTTACTGTCACCAAGAGGTTTGATGAACGGCGTCAGGGAACGGTAATGGAATTCCTCGCGGAAGTGTCACTCCTCAGTGACGTGGATAAGGAAAAGGGACAGACCGACGAATCAGTTCGGATGATGACCCTTCACTCCAGCAAAGGACTGGAATTCCCGGTGGTCTTTCTTATCGGACTTGAAGAAACACTGTTTCCTCATTCGAGATCGATGGATGACGAAGCTGGAATTGAAGAAGAGAGGAACCTCTGCTACGTGGGTATCACCCGCGCGCAGAATGCCCTGCACTTGACGTACTGCTCGGAACGGACCTTGTATGGTCAAAGCAGCTTTCGGCAACCGTCTCGCTTTCTCGCGGAGTTGCCCGAGCACACGATACAGCGGGTGAGTTTACTGAACGAGGACATTTACGACTGGAAACCTGGCGATCACGTTCGGCATTTCCAACATGGAGAAGGCGTGGTCCTTGAGATCCGAGAGAAACCGATTGGTCAAAGCGAGGAGACAGAAACAGTCATGCAAGTCATGTTTCATCCTTCTGTTGGACTCAAGGAATTTCCTAAGCGCTACGCAAAGCCTGTATGATCCCCATTTGCAACGAGGCAGGATGGATTAGACTCGGGTGCTGTTGCTGTTCCGCTTTGCTGTGCACGACGCCTGCAGCGTCTGCCAAGGGAATTTGTATGAGAGAACTTATTGCGTCATACTTTTAGAGTAGATGGTTTATTGCTACAATGGACAGCAGCCAACTTATTTCTCTGCTTGCTTCGATGTGGTCTCTGTACACAACACAGAGTAAAGCACTGGAGTCGGGCGGACCGTCTGTCTGGAGGAAAAGACATTGAAATCTTGGATCATACTAGGGATTGTGACAGTAGTACTGATTGCTGCGTACATCGTTGTGTTCATTTGGGCTCGCAGGCGCCAGCGGACCTTTGACCAGCAGTACAATGCAGCGAAGGAACGCCATGATATTTTTGTGCTTAATAAAAAGATGGTTCGTGAACGCCCAAAAACGGGAATGTTACGGTACATGAAAGTAAAGACCTATCAAGTGATTGGTCGTGTCAACCTCTCACAAACCGTAAAGGGCATCCAAATGAGCCGCATGCAAACCGTTACCTTTCAGACGTCAAAGGAGCAGTATCAGAAGATAGAACCCAACCACAAATACAAGGTTGAGATAGCGGGCAACTATATTGGAAATGTCTACGCACCCCCTGTGCAGAAAAAGAAGACAGCGAAAAAAGATGCTGCTAAGGGGAGTGCAGGTAAGAAGGATGCCCAAAAAGGGAAGGTTGCCAAAGGCGGCAGAGGCAGCAAGCAGGATAAGAGTAAAAAATCCAGAGCGTCCAAGTGACCTGTCGGTCAGTGAATAAGATGAATGAATGACATTCGCCCGAACACTCGCATAGGCTGTGTAAGAACATGCAATTTGTGCGGGAATAGAGGAGGCGTGTCAGCATGCATCAAAAAAGTTCACTTCGACCAAGAACGCGCAGAGCGGGAACAAAGCCCCCGCGCGGAAAGAGCAAGGCCAAAGCAACGAAGACCAAAAAGCCAGAACTACAGTTCCGTCCTCGTGTCGTGGAGGATGACACTTACATTTTGCAGTTAACGGAAGAGCAACTTGGTCAGATTCACCAACAGACTTTTGGGGAACCGTTCCCAAGAGAACAATTTATGTCGTTTATTCAGTCAGGAGCCCCTGTCACGGTTTTCGAATCTGATGGAAAACGGATTGGATATTACTCGTATTTGGTTGGACCTGACCAGAAAATGCATATCAGTTCCTTGGTCATTGACAAAGCATTTCAGTCCAAGGGTGTGGGAACTGCAGTAATGAAGCACTTGGAGCAAGAGGCAGTACAGAGAGGCGTGCAAACGATGGAAGTGTTTGTGCAAGCGGCAAATGAGCGTAGTGTGCAGTTTACAAAAAGCCTGGGCTTTCTCGAGGCATTCCGTGTTCCGCCGAATACCATAGCATTTCAAAAGCAAGTGCAGGTGCAAGTGGCCAAGAGCACAGGATACAGGTACAAGGCATAAAAATTCTTTTGGCAAATGAAGATAGTCATTTACGGAGCTGAGGTGCGGGTACGAGCCGCACCGTTTTGCTGTACAATGATAGGACAGGCAAAAGCTGAAACTCGGAAACAGGTGACGAGATGTGGAGAGCATTGATGTGGTTGACTTAAAACGATGTGCTTGGGCAAATGATGCCCAGTTGATTGAGTATCACGACACGGAATGGGGCGTGGCGCCTGCTTCTGATGCAGAGTGGCTGGAAAAAGTAGTTTTAGAAACATTTCAGGCCGGATTAAGTTGGAAGACCATTCTGCATAAGCGGGACAATTTTCGACTTGCTTTTCATGAGTTTAGTCCCCGAAGCGTTGCTGCAATGACCGGTACGGATATTGTGAATTTAATGCAGAATGCAGGTATTATACGGCATCGTAAAAAAATTGAAGCTGCAGTAGCCAATGCTCAAATTGCACTTCAATTAAGCGAACAACACGGCTCACTGTCTCGGTTCTTTGAACTGTTACAAAGGAAGCCCGCTGAGGAAATACGTGCGAGTTTGCAGTCAACCTTTCGGTTTACAGGTCCAACCACAGCCGAGAGCATCGCGTTTGCTACAGGCCTGCTGCCTGCGCCCCATGAACCAGGCTGTTGGAAGTCTGAACCAGACTGTTAAAGTGAAAGATAACAGGTGTGCGGCATCTGCGCACACCTGTTTGCTGCCTCTGCTGTTGTAATGTGTCTTACCTGGCTTCCCGCCTGTAATCAGTAAAGAGCATGGAAATAGAATAAAGACCAGCGATTCCGACAATCACGTACACAATCCGGCTGATAGGTGCTGCTGTGCCGCCAAAGATGGCAGCGACCAAGTCATAGCGGAACAGTCCCACTAAAAGCCAGTTCAGTGCACCAATTATCATGATGGTTAGTGCAGTTTTATTCAACTCACATCCCCCCTGCTGGGAGTATGCTCTATTTCTCAGGAGTTATGCGGCTCACTGTGATTTTGGCGTTGGCTGCTTTGACTGGATTGGTTTAATTCCTGTGCGGGACTCACCTGCTTTTGAAAGTTCGGTCGATTTGGTTGACCTGGAGTGGCCAGACCGTCCGCATCAGAGTGAGTCTCCAGTTTGTCAAACAGATTGACAAGCTTTTCGTCCAGGTTTTTCTGCATTTCCGTCAGTTGCGTATGGATGGATTCAAGGCGGTTTAGCTTTTTCCTTGTTTCGCGCAGTTCGTGGAGCACGGAACGGTAGCTTTGTTGAGAATACTGACTTGACGGTCTGACCGGTTTGCTCCCGGAGCTGTGCCCCTGGGTTCCGTGCTTCTGATGTGCAGAACGTTTATGTCCTTTCGTCTTCACACTGCGCACTGCAGCTGACGGTCCTGTCAATCGTCCTCCTGTAGAATTTTGTTTTGCTGCACCTGCAGGACCCGACGCTGTCGCATTGTCTTCCTGACGAAGTCTGATCTCCTGTTGTAATCTGGCATCGCTGTATGCTTTAGCTTACATATGCAAATGGCCACAGACTCATGCAAAAGCAATGGATACCTGTGTGACAGAGTAAACGGTAATGGACCGCACCAATAGGTTCACAACTTGCTTTTTTTCGTGCATATTTGCTTCTTGCCAAATTCGAGAGAAGCTCTTCAATAACTTCAGTTCCACTTCGCTATAGTCGATTTCCTTGGCTACTGGTTCACGCTGAGCACGGAGTTCCAATTCTTGTTCCTGAAGAGCATCCAGGCGTTCTCTCATTTCTACGGCCTCAATGAGTCCTTCTTCAAAGGCGTCTTTCCACCGACTTCGCCTACGTTCGATTTCTTCTAGCTTTGAATCCATGGATTGTTTGAGGTTTTTCAATTCCATCCTTTTTGGTTTATCTATATTATCTTGTTCTTCGTAAATATTTTGAATTTCTTTACGTATCATGGCATTGAGTATGAATTCTCGTATATATGGGAGATCACAGGTTCTCGATGAGTTTCGTTCTGAGCACATATAGTAACGTCTTCCTGTTTTATGGCCCTTGGCCTTCCCGATCATCGGTGCGCCACACCGACCACATCTAAGGACACCAGTCAGCGGATAACTTCCTGTGCCAGATCTCGACGGGCTCGACTTTTTCTTCTGTCGCAGCTTTTGAATATGCTTCCACGTGGCCTTATCGATGAGTGGTTGATGGTCTCCAGGCTCAATAATTGTTTCTCCTTTACTGCGACTCCCGAACCCATATCTTACATAACCAGCGTACACATCATTATCTAGTAAATATCTCAATGTATTTTGTGACCATCGACCACTTATGGGGGTCAATTTCGGATCGGTTGTATCATTCAACCACCTCAAGAGACGCATTGTTCCCCATCCCTGAAGATACTTTGCAAAAATATCCTGTACCAATTGAGCTGCCGGTCCGTCTGGCACCAATTCCCCCCCCTCATATCTATAGCCAAAAGGAGCGTGTGCGCCCGTACGCTTCCCTTGTTGAATTTTCTCTACTTGTCCCATTCGCACACGTTCCCCAAGGTTTTCACGCTCCCACTGAGCCAATGCGGCAACAATAGTGATGAATAAACGTCCCATTGCCGATGTGGTATCAAATACCTCTGTCGCACTTTTGAAAGAGACATTGTGCTTCTCAAGCTCCTGAATGAAATTGTGAAGGTCTACGACGTTTCTTGTAAGCCTGTCTAGTCTGTAGACCAATACAATGTCTAAATGATGCTCCTGTATGTGCGCCATCATTCGTTGTAGTCCAGGTCGCTGAAGATTTTTAGCGCTTTCCCCTTCGTCAGTGTAGATGTCGTATATCTCCCAAGCCTGTGATTCACAATAGGCACGTAGACGACTTAACTGAGCATCAAGTGAAAATCCTTCTTCAGCCTGTATGTCTGTTGATACACGCGTATAGAGTGCGGCTTTCATCTTCAATGCCTCCTATACCGCCAAAGTGTTCCTGATAGTCTTAAAGGGAAGCCAGATTGATGCTGTACATGATTTTGTGTTATGACACTAAAAAAGGGTATGAGATAGAGCTGGTATAAGCAATCTTTGCCGAAGAATGCATTCTTCAGAGATAGATACTTGAACTCGAGAACCCCTGCTGATAAATGCGTTGGACGAAAATTCTGCGTGTTGGGCAAGGTTCGTGCATACGGTTCATGCACCAGCGCATGAATAAAGTCGGCGGATTCGTCCACGGGAAGCGCTTATGGGCCAGTCTCAGACTGTCTCATCAGGCTGATTGCATGGCCTAATTCTTCTTAAGTGTTGCTCCGCCTCCTGCTCGTTTTTGAGCAGGGCGCGCGCGGCTTCTACGCTCCCCATTGTTTTAACCAATTCGATTGCTTGCCGGCGCGCTATGCTCTGGACCACATTCATGAATGCACTTCGCGCTTCCTCGCTCGGTTTATTAAGTACTTTGACCTCCAATTCCGTCACCCCCTGTGTATTCTATGAACTCATGGCTTGGTCAGTTGTCATTGCCACAGGATTTCTTGTTTTATTAGGAAATCTCTGCTTGCGTAGATTTTGTCTCTGTAATGGATGACATCATTCATGGGCTCTATTAAATAAAGTGTCGCTATCGGTCGATATGAGAAATATTGTCTTGACCTATTCAAAATAATATGTTAATTTCACATTAGTTAGTTATGAGACCAAACCAACATGTTTGAGGGGATATTTATTGGAACTCATTAAAGAGACGTTATCCGATTTGAGACATAAGAACAGACTGCGAATCCTTGAAATTATTAAACGATCTGAGCCAACATCTAGAGCTTACATAGCAAAATTACTTAATATGAGTCGTTCTAATGTTTCTGAAATCGTGCAGATACTTATCGAAGAGGGACTAATTACTGAAGAAGGCGTCGGTGATTCGACTTCTCAAGGGGGACGCAGACCTACCCAACTAAAGTTTGCTCCGAATTCCAAATATGCCCTGGGCATCGACATTGGAGGGAGCAAAACCATTGCAGTTGTCACCAATTTAAGAGGAGAGTGCATAGCGAGAACGAAATTCGCCTCACACCCGGCCGGAGACGGGTCAGCACTTCAACATATTCGGGAAACCGTTGCAAAGTTTCTCGATGAATCCGAGATTTCTGTCGACAAAATCGTTGCTACGGGCGTTGGTATCCCTACAATTGCCAACTATGAGACTGGAGACGTGAAATTTGCCCCAGGGCTTTCCGAGGGCGATGTCAACATTCGAAATCTATTTTTAACTGAGTTGCCTGAGCCAGTTTACGTTGACAATGATGTCAATATGGCTGTGATTGGAGAAAGATGGATTGGTAACGCGACGGGCTGCAAGGATGTAGCGTTTGTGGCAGTTGGTACAGGCGTTGGAGCTGGACTGATTGTTAACGGTAAAGTACTTCGAGGAATGTCTGGGATGGCTGGCGAGATTGGCTACTTCCACATGGACCCATTTGTTGACAAGCCGGATACGCAGTTAGCTACATATGGAGTCTTGGAGTCGACGGCTTCTGGTCGGGCAATTGAGCAACAGATACAGTACTATAAGCCAAAATTTCCAGATTCAAAATTGGAGGATGGAATGGGCATGGCGGAGATTTTCGAACAAGCTAGGGACAACGATCCCCTTTCATTGTATTTGATAGACAAAATGACGAAGTCTATTGCCTTCTCCATATCGCATTTAGTTTTGATTTTAAATCCCGAACGAGTGTTGTTGGGCGGAGGAGTTGCTCAGGTCGGCGAGAGTTTTGTTGGTCCCATTCGTGACAGGGTTCAATCTCTCGTTCCAATGAAGATTGCAGTTGAAAGGGGCCAACTAGGAGAGGATGCCGCTGCGTACGGCGCCGCCGCTATGGCTTTACTGGAAACGGAAAATTTAGTCCTCGACTAACTCGACATTGGCCATTTCATGTTACTGAGCTTGAGTGAGTCTTAAGGAGGTGGTTGGAAAACGTGTCTATTGTGTTAGTTCGCAACTGCAACCTAGAACGAGCTAAAAAATATCAAACAGGGGGCATTCTAATGAAAATCAAAGCTGGAAAGAAAGCGTTTGCGTTTGTCGCAATAGCATCCGTAGCAACCACCATTGTGGCTGGGTGTGGGAGTCCTAGTGCCAACAGTGCCAATGGCTCTGCCAGTACGAACAAGACCTCATCACAGAAGGCCGTGACTCTTAGTATTCTCTGGTTTAACAATGGAAATGAAGGTAAGGTTCTAAAGAAGATAACCAAGCAGTACCAGCAACTTCACCCAAATATACATTTCAATATTATTACTGTTCCATACAGTAATGAAAACACCAAATTGAAAACGATGATTGCTGGTGGGCAGCCTCCAGCGCTGGCTCGCATAACAGACCCAGGCGAGTTTGGAAGTTCTCTGCTTAATTTATCTAAATATTTGAACGGAACTGCTTTTTACAATAGTTTTTTAGATGCAGCGAAACCAGACACAACTGTCAGCGGTAGGCTCGTAGCAGCACCAATCGATGTAACCGCAAACGGTTTGTTTTATAACAAGACGTTATTTGCTAAAGCTGGCGTCAAAGTTCCAACATCACCCAACAACGTCTGGACATGGACACAGTGGGAAAATGCTATTAAAACCGTCATGAAAAAGAGTGGAGCCCGTGTAGGATTAGCTTACGACAAGAGTCCATTTCGGTTCTCCACACTTATTTACGAAGCAGGCGGATCTATTTTCACAAAGAACGGAAAGCATATGGCGATTAATTCGACTAAAGCGACCCAAGCTTTTACGTTTTTTAATCAACTGAATCAATCGGGTATTATTCCAAAATCTATTTGGTTAGGCAATGAGAACCCGAATGCGCTGTTCCGAACCGGCACGACCGCTATGGATTTTTCGGGAAACTGGATGATTCAAAATTATAAGAGCCTCCCGTTTAAGTGGGGGGCAACCTACTTGCCGAAGAAAGCGATACGTTCTACTGTGCCCGGAACGGACCAAATAGCAGCTTTCAAGGGAAGTGGTGTAGAAAAGCAGGCAGTGGCTTTCCTAAAGTATTTCATGTCTCCAAAGATTAACGCAGAATTCTGCGAACAAGCGTTTCTTCTCAGTTCTCTGAAAGCTAATGGGGATCTCAAATATCCCGGAGCGACACCGACTGTGACAGATGCAATGAAAGTCTTTGAAAATGAGTTGGCCGCTACTCCGCCCACTCCAGGAAGAGATTGGGCTAATCCAGCCATGCAACAGTTTCAGACACCATTGAAGCAATACGTGATTAAAATGCTTCAGAAGAAATTAACGCCACAACAGACTACTAATGCGTTGCAGAAAATTGGGACAAAAATTCTATCTCAAACTAAATAATGTCCCTCAGTGAAAAATGCATCGGGTGCCCCCTGAACAGGGCACCCGAAAGGAACCCTTTTTGTTAACAGTTATGGCATTCCAACATGGGAAATGAGGGGGTCTAACATCATGCAACAAATGACTGGAAATACACGGTTAAGGTACAAAATTATGAAGGGCAGCACTCCTTACGTCCTCATATTCCCAAATTTACTTTTGTTTTTTGTCTTTATCATTCTTCCTGCGATTTTTGGACTAATTGATTCTTTTGCAAGGTGGAACGGAATTGAACCACTACACTTTATCGGGCTAGGTAACTATGTTGCTCTATTAACTTCGCATTCCTTTTGGACCATGTTGTGGAGAACATTTAGATTCATTCTTATAGCTGTCCCTCTAACATTTTTTGTATCGTTGTGGCTGGCTTACTTACTGAGCAAAGATATACGGGGCCGTTCATTCTTCCGAATGGTATTCTACGCACCAGCAGTTATTTCCGCGATTGTTACCGGGGTAGCGTGGAAATGGATCTTGAGCAGTCAGTTTGGTGTTCTGAATTACGCACTTCATACGGTAGGAATCAGGCCCGTTGATTGGCTTGTCAGCGGCTTTTTTGCAAGTTTGTCTGTGGTAGTCGTGAGTGTATGGAGTTGGGCCGGTTTCTATATGCTGATTTTCATTGCAGGTTTGCAAAGCATACCGATTCAATATTACGAGGCAGCCGCGTTGGATGGAGCGTCCCCATTTAGGAGGTTCTGGAGTGTTACATTCCCTTTATTGCGTCCAACTAGCTTACTTGTGGTTATTTTGAATACGATACAGGCGTTCCAAACATTTGCATTAGTATATGTCTTGACTGACGGGGGTCCGGGGAATACTACCCGGTTCTTCGTTCAAGATATCTATGAAACTGGCTTCAATACGGGGCGTTTCGGGTATGCCAGTGCTCTATCGGTCATGCTCTTCGTGATTTTGGCAGTATTGACAGTAATTCAATTACGTCTTGGTCGGCAGGGAGAGAATGATTTATGAGGGAACACAGACTTAATCACGTCGGATCGTACGCTGTATTGACTGTTTTTACGTTGTTCTTTGCTCTCCCCATATATTGGACTGTCATTTCGGCCTTCAAGCCACTGCAAGAGTTGTTCACATGGCCGCCACTTTTATGGCCAAACCATTTCACAATCAAGAATTTCATTGTTGTACTACGCTCGACAGATTTTGTTCGATATTTTTTAAACAGTACCTTTGTAACTATAACTTCAACAATTATTACCTTGTTTCTAAGCCTAACCTCAGGTTACGCACTAGCAAAATTCAAATTTCGAGGCAGTACGTTCATTCTGATTTTGATACTTGGAACTATCATGTTCCCGCTAGAAGTCATTATGATACCTATGTTTCAAGTTCTCAAGGACCTCCATCTCTACAATTCTCTATGGGGAATTATCATTCCGCCAGCTGCCACACCAACGGGAGTATTTTTAATGAGACAATATCTACTCTCCATTCCCAATGATTTGTTAGAGGCAGCTAGAATCGACGGGGCTAGCGAATGGTGGATCTTTCTACGGATCATTACGCCATTGGCAAAACCAGCTATCGCTGTCTTGGCCATTTTTTCGTTTATGTGGCGATGGAATGATTATCTGTGGCCATTACTCGTGATAAGCAATCCACATAAATATACGTTGGGATTGGCTATTGCAAATTATGCTGGCGAATTCAGCGTTAATTGGACAAGTCTGTTAGCGATGACCGTAATCACCATGATACCAGTGATAGTGGTATTTCTAAGTTTGCAACGATTCATTGTCAAGGGCTTGTTTCTCTCTGGTATGAAATAGAAAAGTACTGAAGGAGTTCGGTATTCATGAAACACCAGACATACTCTCTTTATTACAATACGATGAATCGTTGGTTAGTCACTAATGTGGATACCACGGAAGTGAAACTTCCGATGAGCACCCATACCTATGACGGGAACCTAAACGATTGGCTTGTAAAGGGGTTTGCCCTGTTTGAAAATCCTGAGCGAGAAGCCTTTATAAACCGCAGGCGCCGACGTCGAATATCTTATCCGAATTTGCTGTCGGTACCTCAACCTGGACAGGTGTTTAGTGACATGAATGTTGAAAGAACTTGGGAAATTTACATTCCTTGGAATAATCGAAATGTAGAGTCTTCAGGATTTTGGCGCAACCCGACTCTACTAAGTCAGTGGGCGTACACACGGGTATATAGCGACGATCCACAATTGATACGACTTAGAATAAGAACGTGCGGAGGGGTGTGTCTGTGGTTGAACGGAGCGGAAATACTGAGGTTTGAGCCTTACACTCGCAACGAAGATAGCGAGATAGAGGTTAACGTGACCCTCGACGGGGGACTAAATGATTTTATAGTCTACCACGAGGACCTAGCTGAAAGAGATACTTTATTCAAATTCCGAATTGATGCATACGCTACATGTCCACTCTCAATTCATTTGCCCATCGGAGATGTGAATGGTGACAATTTGAGCCAACTAGAGTTAGCGGTCAACAATGCATATTTCAGAAGAGATACTTTGCGGTCCGGTGACGTTGAATTGAGGATGAGCAATCCTCTGAAGGAAGACTTGACAGTTCATGTAGACAACCAGATTGAATGGGGCAAGAGACGGTCTCAAGAGCTTTTATGGCGCAAGCAATCGAGTTCATTGGTGCTTGGGACGGTAGACGATTTTGATGTTGGTGTTAACTTTTTTGGCCTAGAATTCTCCAATGGTTCAGTTCGGCTAAAGCGTCAGTGGATGATTCAAATCTATCCATCTTGGTGGAGTACGCTTGAAGCTCCAAGTGTTTCTCAGCGTAAGTCAATCTTGCTCAAAGAAATTTCTCGGCATGGGCGTCGGGATGCACATCATGCTTATGCGATGCTGGTAAGCCACGGTTCTAGGGAAGAGATTGAGGATATCATGGGAAACGAGCTGAGTCTGATTGACCAACGGTCCGACTGCAGTGATTTCTCACTTATAGTAATGTTTCGATTTTATCTATTTTCCCTTGATAACCCGGATTGGAACAATTTAAGGCATCGGATAAAGCAAAGTATCTTGGGGTTCAGATATTGGTTTGATGAGCCTGGAAATGATGTAATGTGGTTCTTCAGCGAAAATCACGCATTGTTGTTTCATACGTGTGAGCTGCTAGCAGGACAATTGTTTCCAGATGAGACGTTTTCCAACTCAGGTCTCTTGGGTCGGGAACATGTTGAACTCGCCAAGGAACGACTTTTCAATTGGTTCTCACGGTTCCGTACAGAGGGTCTAGCTGAATGGAATTCAGCTCCCTACATACCAATAGACGTTATGGGGCTGCTTGAACTAAGAGACTTAACCCAGGACCCCGCTCTCAAACAACAGGCGAGTCAAGCTCTAGACAATATTTTTGAACATATTTGCGCTAACAGTCTGGATGGGATTCTATCATGCTCTCAGGGGCGTACTTACGAAAAGGATCTAAAGGCTACAACCACTGGTGCCATTGCTGCTTTATTATGGCTGTCCTACGGAATAGGAGCACCAAATCCGTCGTCGTTTGGCGTGGTTTCTCTATGTGTTTCAGATTACAAACCGCCACACGAACTACAGAAACTAATTGTCACTGATAAACAAAGTATCGTTTACCAATGTCACCAAGGCCCTGATAAACACGCAGACTTGTATACTTTCAAAATCTTCGGTGCCATTTTGTCAACCGCACCATCCTTCCGAAGAGGAAAGAATGGTTACTCGGAACATGTATTACATGCGGCACTTTCCTCGGAAGCAATGGTTTGGGTCAATCATCCAGGGGAGTCAGATCCAAATGGCACAGGACGACCTGGGTATTGGGCTGGTAATGGAACTCTACCTCATGTAGGACAATACCGAGGTGTCGCTGTAGCCTTGTATCAAATTGGGGAATGTCAGGATATTAGCTATACACATGCTTATTTCCCCAAATTCGCTTTCGATAGTGTGGTAGCACGAGGTCAATGGGTATTCGGTCAAGTAGGGCACCGTTACATTGCCTTATGGGTTGCTAATGGGTTCGAGTGGATACGAACTGGGGCCGGAACAGAAAGAGAATTGGTTTCCAGTGGACGAAAAAACACATGGGTTTTGGCAGTAGGAAGCGACTCTGATTTTACTAACTATAATGATTTTATGGATAAGTACAGTTCAATCGCCTTTACTGATACCCCTGGGGAGCAAATTTCCTTTCGTGATCCCCGTTATGGATTTGTCAATTTTGGATGGAAATCCAATTTCGAAATAAATAATCAGAGGGTACGGTATAGTGGCTTCGGCCCTCATCCGCGAATTGAACACTACATAAAGGAGGGCTAAGAATGACTGCACAAGGCTCTGGACTGGATTCTGTGTTAAGAAAAATCGTAGAAGCGACCATCGCTCTGCATGGTAACGCTGAAGAGGAACCATTTCCAATTGGATTGGTCGATATAAACAACTGGGAGTGGCCTCAAGGAATTGGCCTATATGGACTCTTTCAATATGCTAAAGCCACAGAAGACACTCGCATTATGGCCTTTCTCGAGGGATGGTTTGAACGGCACTTTCATAATGGTCTGCCAGCTAGAAACATTAACACCACGGCTCCACTTCTAGCTCTGATATCGTGGTATGAGTTCACGCAATCGGCCGAGCAAAATTTTGGCGAAAAATACCTGTCATTATGCCATGATTGGGCCAATTGGTTAGTAACTACTTTGCCAAGAGCCGGTGAAGGAGCTTTCCAACATACTATAACCGGTGACTCTAATGACGGACAAATTCTTATCGATACCCTCGTCATGGCGACACTATTCCTTGCAAAGTTAGGTAAGATATCGAATCGTAGCGATTTAGTGGATGAGGCTCTGTATCAGTGGTTGGTACATATCAAGTACTTAATTGATCCAAAAACAGGACTATTCTTTCACGGTTGGACATTTCGAGAGCGTCATCACTATGGTGCCGTTCGCTGGGGAAGAGGTAACAGTTGGTTTACCATCGGTGCTGTTGAGCTATTTGAACTATTAGATTCCACCAGTGGTTCAACTCTCCGGCTGATCCAAGAGACATGGAAACGTCACATAGCAGCCCTATCAGCATTGCAAGAGAGAGATGGCATGTGGCATACCGTGTTGGATGATCGATCGTCCTACCTTGAGAGCTCATCGACAGCCGGATTCGCTTACGGAATTTTGAAAGGCGTTCGACTGGGGTATCTAAGTGAAGAATGGAAACCTCTAGGCGAACGAGCTATTTCAGGCCTTGTCAATAGGGTACAGAGTGATGGAGTACTCAGAGATGTCTCCTACGGAACTCCCGTTGGTGAAACAGTGGAATTCTATAAAGCGATCTCTGTCAAACCCATGACATATGGCCAAGCATTAGCAACTCTGGCGCTGTCTGAGGGATTGTACCTCGAGCTTTAGGAAGAACAGCGATTTTGCTAAAAAATACTGAAAGGTGATGGAAATGAAAATACGCTATGCATCCCACCCGGAAGACGTAAAACATCTCTCTAGTCGCGACATATACGACAGATTTACCATCCGTAACTTGTTTGTTGAACACCAGATTAATACCGTTTTTTCGCATCATGATCGTGGAGTTGTATTGGGAATTGTACCGATTTCACCGCTAACACTCGAAGAAGAGCCAGCACTGCGAGCAAGTTATTTTTTAGAACGGCGGGAGATGGGATTGATCAATATTGGAGGGGACGGGACTGTCCAAGTCGATGGTGAGACATACACCTTACACTCTAAGGATGGAATGTATATTGGTAGAGGCGCAAAGCAGGTGACTTTCAGCAGTTTAGACAGTACCAATGCGGCTAAATTTTACGGGCTGTCTGGTCCTGCACATAAGTCACTTCCTACCACTCTCATACGCTTTCATGACACGATGTCCTTTGATCTAGGATCGGAGGAACATTCTAACAAACGAGTTTTGCGCCGATACATACATGAAGACGGAGTTCAGGGCTGCTCGCTAGCGATGGGAATGACAGTCCTAAGTGAGGGTAGTGTATGGAATACAATGCCACCCCATGTTCATGATCGACGCTCGGAAGTCTATATGTATTTTAATGTAGCAGATGGTCAGAGAGTATTTCATTTCATGGGGGAGCCAAACGAAACTCGGCACGTCATCATTGGAAATGAAGACGTTGTGATTTCGCCGAGTTGGTCAATACACAGTGGGGCGGGAACATCGAATTATAGCTTTATCTGGGGCACCATAGGAGAGAATGTCACGTTTAGTGACATGGACAATTTAAACCTTGCGGATCTTAGATAGTCCCTTTTAGGGTATTTCCAGATGGCGATTGGGAGGAGTTACGCATGTTAACGGATCTGTTTTCTCTAAAGGGAAAGACTGCTCTAGTAACTGGAGTTAGTCGAGGATTAGGTAAGGGTATTGCCTGCGCGTTGGCGGAATATGGAGCAGACATTGTGGGAGTCGGGATTAGTAATATGAACGAAACTTCAAAATGTGTAGAGGAGTTAGGCGGTCAATTTACTTCGGTACATGCAAATCTCATGGACCCAACGAGTGTGAGACAGTTGCCAGCTAAGGTTTACCAAGTTGCTGAGAGAATTGACATATTGGTAAATAATGCAGGGATTATTCGGCGTTCACCTGTAGAGGATTACAGTAATGAGGACTGGCAGGATGTGCTAGACGTAAATCTCAACGCTGTATTTTATCTGTGCCGCGAATTTGGCACAAAGATGGCTCTTCGTGGTTTTGGAAAAATAATTAACGTTGCTTCAATGCTTTCCTTTCAGGGTGGACTGCGTGTCCCGGCATACGCAGCTAGTAAGCACGGTGTAGTTGGGTTGACACGTTCACTATCCAATGAGTGGGCTGGCCGTGGGGTTAACGTAAACGCCATCGCTCCGGGATACATGGTGACGGATAACACTGATGAATTGCGGGCAAATACCGAAAGATCCAAAGCGATTTCAGCCCGGATTCCGTCGGGTCGCTGGGGTACTCCAGATGATTTAAAAGGGGCAGCAATTTTCCTGGCCTCAAAGGCCTCCGATTATGTCCATGGACATACAGTATGTGTTGATGGTGGTTGGATGTCGTCGTAACTTAGGCATCGGCGCTCGAGTTAGTGAACTACGTGCGACATACCTTGGTAAGACGCGTAAACCATATTGTTACAATACTGAACATAGTCTATATCTCGCTATCCTTATTAAACGAACTAGTTGTCATGCGGGGCTGCTGCTGAAGCCGGTCATGTCTCGATTTGCTGAACACGAGATTGCAGAAAGTGAAGAGTGCAATTCTGTTGAAAACTCGGGTAGAGAATAGGGGTGTAGTGCTTCATGGTGCTTTTGAGGTCGACACATGTAGCAGAAACGCGGGTAGTCCGCATGCCCCTCATGGCCGGTACTAAGTCTAGCTGATGTGATGACTTACGCAGGAGACTCGATGGGTTAACGGTATGTTACTGGGAGGGCCAATGGGAGATTGTTTACGTGTCGAGACAGTAGTTGGATCGCGCTTTGATAGTCATTGGGATTTTTGAAGCGTATCCAACTTGAAAGAGGTCCAGCGGGTACTTGACGAGACAAGTGAGGTTTTTTAATGAGGGGAGAAGAAATCAGTTTCATGCGTCGTTCGCGCATTATAGCGATTTTACGGAGAATCCCTTTGGAGTCGGCTGTTCAGATTACTGATGCTGCCATAGAGGGGGGTATCAGGGTGGTCGAGGTTACACTCGAAGGTAAGGATGGCCTTAAGGTACTTTATACTCTTCGGGACAAGTACGAAGACCAACTCTTACTTGGCGCGGGAACCGTAATGAGTTGTGAACAGATTAAGGAGGCTAGTAAAGCGGGAGCACAGGTTTTATTTAGTCCTTATCTAGATGTAAAACTGTTAGACTGCGCACAAGAGAATGACATTTTATTAGTACCAGGTGTTACCACACCAACAGAGATTGTGAGGGCTAACCAAGCTGGTGCAAAAGTACTTAAACTGTTTCCGGCAAACTCGCTGGGAGTGGAGTACTTGAAGAGCCTTTTAGGACCATTTCCCGAAATTTCAGTGATACCAACTGGAGGTATTACGCGAGCCAATGCGAGGTCATATCTTGAAACTGGTGCGCTTGCCGTTGGTATGGGAAGTGAATTGTTTCCAAGAACCGACGTGGAACAGGGGAATTGGTCTGAGATCATAAGATTAATCAGCAATACGTTGGAGTCGTTGTCGTAGCATCTTTGGTGGACTCAAAGTGGTGGGGGCGAGCGTATCGGTACTGATTTTGATTTTGCACATGAAAGGAGGCTCCGTATCGAATGTGATGTTGAGAGGAAAAGAATTTGTTGAAGTGAGGGGGATAGGGAAATTTGCAGATTCGTAGATTTGACACTGCCACTGAAGCAGGTTTATATGCCGCCACAATAGTCGAACAGGTCATGCTGAATCGGCGTCGCCCTGTTCTTGGGCTCGCAACAGGAGCAAGTATGTTACCTGTCTACGACTCGTTGATAGGATTCCATAGAGAAGGTCTGGATTTTGCCAGTGCGGTATCTATAAATCTGGATGAATACGTTGGACTACCGCGTGAGTGCGAGCAAAGTCTGCATGCCTATATGGACAGACATCTAATGAGATACGTTAACGTCTCAAAAAACAATATGTATATTCCAAATGGAGATGCGAAAGATCTCGATTCGGAATGCGCCCGATACGATGAGGTGCTCAGAGCTAATCCAAGAGACGTTCAACTTCTAGGAATTGGGGTCAACGGTCACATTGCGTTTAATGAACCGGATGATTCTCTTTCCACACGTACACACGTAGTTAGTCTAGCGAATGAGACCATAACGAGCAACTCGAGGTTTTTTGATGATGCTTCACGTGTTCCGAGGCGTGGCATAACAATGGGACTACAATCTATTATGCAGTCAAAAAAGATAGTACTATTGGCCTTCGGGCAAGAAAAATCCCATGCGGTGAGATTGGCCCTCTCCGGTAAAGTAACTACAGATATTCCGGCAAGTATGTTACAGCTACATCCAGACGCCACTGTCGTGTTAGATGCTAACAGTGCCGAATTGTTATCTTCCAGACAGTAGCACAACCTTGTTGGTCAAAGGAGGCGACATGTCTGTTCGGTCAATACAAATAATTGACCCTGTGGAGGTCCCTCTTAAGCCCATTAACCCACGAACACCGTATTCTTTTTAAACATTCATAGTTAAAATAAGAATTTTGGGTGAAGGTAGCTCCGTGCGTGTGTCTCCACCCTTTGTCAGATCGACTTAGGTAAGATTCGAGTGTCATGAAGAACTATCTCCCGTGCATTTGGTAGGGGTATGGCCCAGGTGGTTGATATGAGGGTTGGTGTCCTCTTTCTGACCATGGGCTTAAAGACCCCATGAATGAGAGGAAGGTGCATCGGCGTGCACGCACTCATAGAATGCCTTACGGTAGAGGTCAAGATTCTTAGGTTTAGGGAGGGTCTTTGATCTAGTATGCTTTTACGATCATCGGGATCCATCTAAACCTTTGTAATTTTTTCACACGAATCCCGCCCCTCTGTACGTTCGCCAAATGATTTAGTACAGTGTATTATGAGTAATTAGCGCTTGAGCAGGATAGCCACCTAGTATGAAGGGGTAATTCCCACCCCATCTCTTCGTTGTATCTTGCCAAAGTTGAATTTTTTAGGGTATGCTACAGCTAACGGAGGGGTTGTATGAAGATAGAAGAACGTATTGGAGAAGCCTTGGACTCAATCCGTGAGGCGATACAACAAGACGGCGGCGACGTCGAATTTGTATCTTATGATGGCTTTACAAAGACCGCTTTTATCGCACTGACGGGTCAGTGTGTAGGCTGCCCGGCCAGTACCTTGACTTTAAAAATGGGTGTTGAGCGGGCTATCAAGCAAGTTGTTCCTGAAGTAGAGCACGTAGAAGCATACTAAGAATTGTGGGCCAAACGGACGTTCTACGCAATTACACAGAAAAAATACATTGCGGCGGTGCGAGTGCACCGCTTTTTCCATGCATATGGATATACTGCGTAGTAGGTACTTGTCGTATGTAGAACAAGCGTCACTAAATGAAGCATCGCGGGTGAGAATATGGGGATATCAACCAAAAAACCAAAAAGCCCTTTTGTGAAGTTTGTCATCCACCTGTTTAACGGCGTGGTCGATCACGACATTGCTTCACTAGCGGCCACGATTGCATTCTATGCGTTTTTCTCGCTGTTTCCACTGCTGCTGCTGGTTATTTACGCAGGTTCTTTTCTGCTCCCGCATGTGCAAACCGAACAAGTACTGCTAAAGGTACTGCAGCCGTATTTTCCGGCATTAAGCGGCACACGGGAGTTCATTCAGCATAATCTCGACAATTTGAGTGTACAAGGACGCAACATCAGTTTGATTAGTGCGGTCACTTTGACCTGGTCTGCTACCAGCGGCTTCATTGCTTTGCAGCAGGCCTTGGACGTAATCTGGAAGTCACAGCAGCGTTCATTTTTGGCTCGTCGTCTGATCTCGTTTCTGATGCTGATTATTCTCCTGCTGCTTGCACTGTCCACTGCTGTGATTACATCGCTCTATCCGTTGGTACAGCACATTCCCGTGTTACAGCACGGGATTCTGGCACGGCTTTCCGCCAAGCTTTCCGTGATTAGCGGCTTTTCCAGAATCCTCTTTCCTCTCTCCCTGTTTATCGGCTGTCTTGTGATATACCGGTTTCTGCCGTCGAAGAAAGTTGATTGGACCTACTTGCTGCCTGGAGCCTTGTTAACAATGGTAAGTGTCGACGTTGGCCGTGCCTTATTTACGTGGTATGCTTCACACTTATCGCGTTATCATATCATCTACGGTACTTTTACAGTCGTCATGCTGGTGGTCTTGTGGATGTATCTGGCCAGCATTGCCATGCTGTTTGGCGCTGAAGTATCCGCCAGTCTGTTTGCCCTGCAGGAAGAAACAGATTAGTCCCAAAGCCTTCTTCAAACTCCTTGGTCATCAAGTCATCAAGTCATCAAGGTTTCACGGCAGGCGCAACGATTGTCGGCCGCACGGTGACAGCCACATTCCCGCGCAGTGCGCTTGAAACCATACAGGTGTGCTCGGCATGGTTAGCCAAGTTGATAATCTCGTTCTCGTCTATCTGCTCGCTGAAATAGATGGTAGGTTGATGTTCAATTTTATCGTAACGCAATACGTCTTCGTCCACAGCGTATCCGGATGACTTCAAATCAATCCTGGTGTATGGAATCTGGCGATTTGACAACAATGTGGAAAGCGTCATCATGTAGCAACTGGCAGATGCAGCCAATAGAAGTTCTTCTGGAGTCGTTCCCTGTCCTGGGCCCCCGCGTTCAAGGGACATGCTGACATCAGTGCTGAAAGCAGAGAAATGAATCGTGCCAGTTTCTGTTTGTGGTCCTGACCATAGACCTTGGATGGTATACGTATGACTATTTTCCATGATAGCGTTCCCCTTTCTTGACTGTTCAGAAAAATTCCAATTGTCAACAGTTATTGTAACGCCGACTGTTGGTCCATTACCAGTATGTTCGTTAAAATTTTGAGAAGTTCCCAACGGAGTATGATAAGCTAGACAAGGATTTTGCACAGAGAAAGGACGTACACGATGGATTTCATCTCATTGACGGGGCTTCAATTTTACGGATTTCACGGTGCGCTAAGTGAGGAAACACACCTCGGACAGCGATTTATCGTTCACTTGAAACTGTACCTAGACCTGCAGGACGCAGGACAGACAGATTCTCTCTCTGCAACCGTGGATTACGCGCAAGTCTATAAATGTGTTCGCAATGTCGTAGAAGGAGCCAGTGTTCGACTTATAGAACGCTTGGCAGAGCAGATAGCTCGCAATGTATTTGAAGAGTTCCCGTTGATTCAACAAATTGATGTTGAGGTGGAAAAGCCGGGGGCACCTATTCCTGGAGTGTTTGGGAATGTGGCCGCACATATCCATCGCCACCGAAAGGAGTTGCCGTAAAGCCTGTTCATTGAAAGCCAATGAACAGGTCTCGGCGGATGGCGAATGGCCAGGTGAATGGTGTATCGAATAAGTCGTTAGCGAACGATTCTATACACAATACATGCACCATAAAACAGCCAGGTTGTCGGCCCTGAGCTCCAGACCAGTTTGCGGGCAGGTTGAACCTTTGCCTGTCGGCCCACTTTGTTGTCTGACAAATACATCGCTAACAACCCATTTACGACGTGACGATGGATATTCGTGTTTGCTTCGATGCCTTGCACGTGCTGCAAGGCTTCTGCTTTGAAACGGCGCAAGCGGGAGTAGGCCTGTCCCATCGATGGATAGGATTGGACAAAATTAAAATCTCCCTCTTGAATGTCTTCTTCCAGGTCAATCAGGTAGTCCAGCAAAATGTGAAGTCCGCACAACCACGGAAAGTATCCCTTCCAAATCGCTTCAGCCTGTTCCTTAGAGAGAGCATTTTGAGCAGCTGCGAACAAAGCAAACGTCCCTAACGTCGATCCCGTTGCCGCCGCAAACTCCCACCACGACAACTCTGGAAATTGTTCTTCGTACCCTTTTGCCCATTCAATCAGGCGCGGCTGTCGCTGTGACGGCTCAATATGTTTATACTCCTGGAGCTCACAGTACCGCTGTGTCAGCCACTCCACGTAGGGCTTGGCTGCATCGTATCCAGGCAGCTGCCGGATTTCCGACTGACACGCAGTAACGAGATCCGCCAGATAACCGCCGTCGTCAGGATATCCGCGCAAAGCATAATAGGGGCGCAAAGGGGCATCCGGATTAACAGCGTCGCGCATGGCGTGATGTAACTGATGAAAATCCCGTTCGTCATAGGTCTCGCATCTGTCGCAGAGGTTGTCCAAGTAATCGCTGATGGTCTGCAATGCCACTATCAGACGAACCAATTGACGCGTTCCTGCTATCTGCTGTGCGGCGTATACGCTGCCTCCGTCAGAGTGAAAGCGTTTGGTCGTGAGGCTCGCTAAAGCCTGCTGGCGCAGAACATCGTCCGGGATGTTGGAAGCTTTTTGCGTCCATCGTCGGATTTCGTTCCGCGCCACCGGCATCACTCTGAAAAAGAGACGGTACAGAAATCGAGGAGAGTTCATCTTGATGGATGAATACAGGGTGTTACACCTCCGCAGGGGATTATAGTGTTGCAAAACTCTATTTCATGAGAAACTGACCGAGATCGCCCGCCATTTTCAACGCCTTCTTTGCATTATCGGCGGTTAAATACTTTCCCAAACTTCCTGGAACCGCTGCTCCTGGTCCTTGGGGTGTCGGAGTCTTTGCAGCAGTGCCAGGAGAGAATGGAATTGGGTGAGACTGCGCTGCGGGTTGAGCCATTTGGCTTTGCGCCGGCGGATTCGATTGTGCACTCGGACTTTGCTGCAGGTAACCCTGCTCATTATTAATGAATCCTCTGCGTTTGGCCCCTTTATGGACCATCGTCAACAATTCCCTGACTTTTTCGTCCTGAGCCACGTTAAAGGCGAGAGAGCCGAGTCGAATGAATGTGTTAAACTGCATTGTCCCCACCTCCACGTTGAGGCACCGAAAGGTTTCAGTCCCTTGACATCGTCATGTACTGATACAATTACAATATGTGAAGGCGAGTAAACCGGGACAGACACATGTCATTGTTGGCATGCGGAATTTACGAATTTCCTCTCGAGCATTATTCCATGACAAGAGGCGACTGGACATACGCCAATAAAAGCTTAAACGTATTATCAAGTGCGGCAACATGGGTTCGCTCATAGGCGTGTGAATTGGCTACGCCAGGTCCAATCAAACCGTGTTTGACGTCGACACCGGCTCGCATGGCCATGGATGCGTCGGAATTGTAGTACGGATACACATCTACCGCATATGTCAGGCCTGCCTGTTCTGCCAGAGAGACCAAGTGCCTTCTGAGTCCCAGATGGTAGGGGCCCGAAGAGTCTTTAGCGCAGATGGAGACACAGGACTCGGAAGTGGTTTGACCATCCCCGATGGCCCCCATATCGACGGCAAGATACTCCCATGTCTCCGGTGGAATGTTGGAATTTCCGCCGTACCCGATTTCCTCGTTGTTGCTAATAAGAAAATGTACTGGATGTGGGAGCTTTATGGACTTCTGCTGAATTTCGCGTAACAAGCCGAATAAAATCGCAACACTTGCCTTATCGTCCAAGTGTCTGCTTTTAATGTACCCGGAGGGAGTAATGGTTGAGCGTGCATCAAAGTACACAAAATCCCCAACAGAGACTCCTAGGGCTTCTGCTTCTTTTTTTGTATCTGACTTTGCATCAAGCACAACTTCGATATTGTCCTGGGTACGTTCTGTTTTACCGATTTCCCGGTTTACATGGACTGCCGTATTGTGCAGGATAACTGTACCCGTTATGGTCTGGCCGGACTCGGTATGTACCTCGCAGTACTCTCCTTCAATTGTATTCCATGCATATCCGCCGACCTGGGTCAGACGTAACCGACCGCTTGGCAGAATTTCCTTTACCATTCCGCCAAGTGTATCGACATGACCCGTAAGCAGACGTGCTTTGCTTGCATCTTCGCCAGGTACAGTGAAGAGGAGAGCTCCTTTTCTAGACGTTGTTGATGTAATACCAAAACTCGACACTTCTTCTGTCAGACGCCGAATAATCGTTTTTGTGTCACCTGTCGGACTGGGTGTCTTCAAGAGTTCCAACAAAAGGGTTTGTATGTATTCCACATGTTCTGGTGTGCCTGCTACAGTCGTTGATGAATTGTTCAATGAATAGACCTCCTTCAGCAACCCCTATTTTAACACTGTCTGCGTCTAACGTGTAACGACTCCGTCGGACACCTTTATTTGACAGTGTTCATCTGTTACTGTTCATTTGCCTTTACAGGCCTGTGACAGGTAAGCTTGAACAAGCACTTTATAGAAGGAGCGCTATCGATGCCTACAAATTTGATGCAGACAGAAGACAAGGTGTTTCTAACGCAGATTTCCCAGCTTGCCAAATCCTTTCAAGACTCAGGAGACAGTGCTGCGGCAAACAAGTTGAGGGATCTCATAGACCGCGCCCAAACAGATGAGGGCAGCGCGTATGCAGCTTTTGTCGGATTGTTTTCTGCAGGAAAATCAAGTTTGTTAAATACACTCTGTGGCAGTGATTTGAAGACGGGGGCAGTGCCGACAACTGCCGAGGCCACCCAAGTGAGGCTTTCCGACAGGAATTCGAATGTGGTGTTACTGGATACCCCGGGAGTGGACTCGACGGACGATGCTCATCAGGAAGCAACGGAGAAAGCACTGCACTTAGCCGATGCAATTGTGCTTGTCATGGATTATCAACATGTTGAGGCCGAAGAAAATCTGGAATTGGCTCAACAGTTTGGTGAAGGTCAGAAACGACTGGCTATCGTCGTCAACCAGATTGACAAGCATTTGGATTTTGAACTACCGTTTGAAGATTTCCGGCAACGTGTTGTGACAACCCTTGATGACTGGGGAATTGAATA
Organism: Alicyclobacillus sp. SO9; assembly: GCF_016406125.1. NCBI lineage: Bacteria > Bacillati > Bacillota > Bacilli > Caryophanales > Alicyclobacillaceae > Alicyclobacillus > Alicyclobacillus sp. SO9. The sequence goes on from NZ_CP066339.1 coordinate 1,647,018, forward strand.
TGATAAGCTCTTTTTCACCGCCAATACAGATAGTCCATACAATCAGTTAGACAGTTTGTCCCAGTGGCTGTTGGAGCTTGCGATACCGCAGGTGAACGAGGGCACGGAAGAAGCACAGCAACCAGAGGACGCATTGGAAGCTCATGGCAGCACTCAACCCATTCCTGCACGCACCGATATGCTGATGCTTCGAGTCGAAGAAGTGGTAGATGAGCATGTGAGGTGGCTCTTTCAAGCAGACTGGCAGAAAGAATCTGAGCGTGTCGAACAGTTGGCAGGATTTCAACTTGACACAGTTGCAGACATCAAGCAGGAATTTGCCGATATAACGCGGCGAGTCGACGAGAACAGACGATACTTGGAGAAGGCCGCAGAGCAATTGCACCACGTTCATGACACCATCTCTGAAAAGATGTTGAGAAGCATTGATTCGGCTCAAATTGCACCTTACGAGACCACGGGAAAGGGCAAGGCCTTCATTGAAAGCATGAAACCGGGGTTTCATGTTGGATGGATACGAAAAGAGGAGAAAACGAGGGACGAACGTCAGACCAGGCTGCAACGCTTTGTCGAAGACTTGCGCTCGAAGTCAACGCAGTTTTTGCTTTGGCCGACGCAAAGTGAACTTCGCCAGATGCTTGCAGAGCAGAAATGGCTGTTCACCGAAATCGAAGACGAAATTTCCCATATGGAGTTGTCGGTGACTGAGGAATTGTGCAGCAGGTTAGTGGAAGAGGGAGCGCTGGTGTCCGACAGCTACTCTCACCAGTATGTTGCAGATGTAGCTTCCGCAATCAGGGCTCAATGTTCGAGGCAGGTCAAGCGAATCCTTGAGAAGGTCAGAGAAGTTACCGAGGAACATCACACTATGGAGTTGTCTGGTGAAAGACAAGCCTTGGAGCGTTTGAAGGAGATTCAATCAGCACTTGCTGACATGATTCGTTTGAACGAAGATATGGAAAGAGACAAGGAACAGTACATGAGTTATGTCCTAAGCCAATAAGCCGTTGCTTTGAAAGGTGAAAACATCCATGAAGTCAATGTCTATTGAAGAATTGCAAACTAGCGTAACTACGGCCGTCAACCGTCTCCAGGAGTTGCCTCACAGTTCACACTGGGACAGACCGTTGCTGCGCTTACAGCAGCGTCTTGACAACAATCAAAAACTCGTTGCCGTCTTTGGAGCATTTTCGGCAGGAAAGTCGTCCTTAATCAATGCCCTTGTTGGAGACAATGTACTGTCAGTGTCTCCCAATCCGACAACAGCCAGTATCTCACAGGTTCAGTATGGAAGCGTGCCCGGCATAGAAATCACCGCCAAAACAGAAGAGCAGGTGCAGCGGGACGTCGATGCCGCAATGACACAGTTACACAAAGCACCGGCACCTCTCACAGAAGCCCAACAGGCGGCGACAGCTATGAAACTGCCGAAGTTTTCACCTGCGCAGAGGAAATACGTCTCCTTCCTAAAGAGCTTTGCACGGGGTTTTGCAGACATGCGGGACCGTTTGGGTCACACTTGGCAGGATGAATGGGACCAGCTTCAGCGCTATACGGCCGATGAGCATATTGCAGGGTTTGTTGACAGTGTTGCACTGTCCTTTGCTGCGCCCGTATTAGAGGAAGGACTCGTACTCGTTGATACACCAGGGGTCGATTCCATACACCGCAGACATACGGACGTCGCGTTTCGGTACATTCAGGAAGCCGATGTGGTTATCTTTGTGTTGTATTATACCCATGCGTTTTCCCGGGCAGACAAGAATTTCTTGCAACAACTGGCAGGTGTACAGGATGTTCTCGGCGAAAACAAGCTCATTGTCGCAGTAAACGCCGTCGATTTGGCCTCATCCGAAGCAGAAAAAGAAGATGTCCTGGCACGTGTGCGGGATGAGTTGACCAAGCTTGGATTGCCCCATCCCGTCGTTATCCCTGTTTCCAGTCAGTTGGCCCTGGCAGCAAAACAGTGGCAAGCAGGCGCACTGAGTGAACAGATGGAGGCAGTGGTTCGAAAGCGCATCGGTTTGAATGACACAGATTCGTTACCAGATGCAGATGAAGTCTTTGCACTGTCTGGGTTTGCAGGGCTGGAGACGCAAGTAGAGCAGTTTGCGAAGGAACACGTCTACAGTAGTCTGCTTGACAGTGTTCAAAGGATCTTTGCCGATACACTAGGACACATTTCAGAGCACATCGATTTACTTGAAAAAAGACAATCGGCCACAGATGAAGAGAGGTCGCGGCTGCGTGAGATGCGCAATGAATCTGTTGTGCAGCTGAGCGACCTTATATCTGCCCTCAACAATGGACAGTTGTCAGAGGAAGTTGTGGAAACATCAGATTGGAACGAGCTTGGTTTCCACGCAGCGCAGCGCATTCGATTAAAGTTTTCTCAGTTGTTTCGGGAGGCATTTTATCCCGGCAGGTTTCGTCAGGAAGCAAAAGCAAAAATTCAATTGCAGGACGCCGCGGCTGAGTTGGCTACATCTATCGCAATGCAGTTGGATATCGAGTCGAGAACCCTCTGGCTTCGCTTTCAATCATCCTTGATGCGAGCTCATGCTGAACTGAGAGACAAGGTTGGCCAGTTGTTATACAGCTGTCAAATAGAACGTAGTGAACTTCTGGACACTGAATATACTATGAGGGACAGTGAAATGCCAATCAACGAGGCGCAAGTGTCAATTGATACATTTACTCCGGTGCTCCGTCACTACAGGTCAGCAAAGCAGTTTTTTGAAGGGGGAGGAAATCAGGCTGCACTGCAACAGGCTGAAGAGTTAGTTCAACCTTTGCTTCAGGAAAAAATACAGTCTTTCCAAAGACAGGCAGAGGACAAGTTGCGTAAGGGGTTCAGAATTGAATCCGAAAGCCTGTGCCAAAGTGCTGTCGCGATGATTCAGCAGAGCATGTCAAAATCTGAGTCCGGGGACTCAAAGGGCGGCGTTGATTCAGATTTGAGAATGTGGCGGGAGTTATACCAACAGTTTGCTACAGAACTGGAGTTATTGAAGTCAAGCCGCATTAGCTGACGTCTAGCAGTACAAATCCAAGCTTTCAGAGCCTGGACGGTTGCGGTATCATGAATCCAAGGAGGGGTTCGGTTGGCATCCAGATGGAACGATGATTTTGACAATTGGAGCAGCGGCCGACGGCGCAGTCAGTTATGGGTCGTTGTTGTCGTTGTCGGTGTAGTTCTATACATAGCCGGAGTATTCAGCGGGATGTGGATCCGCCCACAGTCAGTACAAACAGCTCCGGCGCCTGCGAATGCTACGCAGGACAACTCTCAAAACGCTGGGGGGCAATTGCCTGCTGGCGGGGTATCCTCGAACGTGGTTACCAGAGTCTACAAAGCATCTCTTCCGAGTATTGTAACCATTACTTCGATTCCACCCAACTCGAAGAATGGGTCTCAGGCAGATATCGGAACCGGATTTCTCGTCGATACAAAAGGAGACATTGTCACAAACAATCACGTCGTAGCAGGGCAGCCAACGGTTCAAGTGACAACAGGTGGGCATACCTACAAGGGCTCTGTTGTGGGTACGGATCCGCTCGATGACTTAGCGGTTGTCAGAGTGGCAGAATTAGTCGGGAAAAAACCTCTTCCGCTAGGCTCTGCCAAGCATTTGGTGCCTGGACAGACCGTCGTGGCCATTGGTAATCCCTTTGCTTTAACGGGATCGGTCAGTTCTGGCATTGTGAGCGGCTTAAACCGCTCCATGCCCACTAAAAGCGGGCGTGTTATGAGCGGTCTGGTGCAAACAGATGCAGTTCTGAACCCTGGCAATTCAGGCGGTCCACTGTTGAACAGCAAGGGCCAAGTCGTTGGCATCAATACAGCGATTGAGAGTCCAATCGAAGGTTCTGTTGGAATTGGGTTCGCAATTCCCATCGATCGCTTTCGTTCCGTGATGCCAAAACTTGTTGCCGGAAAGACAATTCAGCATCCGTATCTGGGCATTTCTGCCCTTCCAATTGACCCGGTCATTCAACAGAAGTATCAGTTGCCTGTCAGCGAGGGCGTGTTGGTGATTAGTGTTAAGAAAGGTGGTCCGGCAGCGAAAGCAGGAATTCGTGGAGACACGGGGACCACAAAGAAGATTAAAGGTGACGGCGATGTGATTACACAAATCAATGGCAAGCCTGTCACAAGTGTTGCCAGCTTGACAGCTGCCATCAGCGATTACAGCGTTGGCAGCAAAGTCACAGTCACGCTCCTCAGACATGGAAAAACCATGCATGTGCAGGTTGTGCTGGGAAAATGGCCGAAGAGCCTGTCGTAAACCCGACAGGCTTTGAAAGACGACTTGAGCGTTTGAACTAGTTTCTTCGGGGTGTCGATTTGTTCTTAAATGAAACCATGTTTCGGACAGAGCTGCCATCGAGAAGAAGGATGACTGAAAACAGCAGTGTAATCAAACTGATGCCGAGCCCCGCTTGAAACGAGCGGGGCTTGTAGTTCAGAGTGATGACGTGCTTGCCGCGGGAAACGTGAACCGCCGTCAGCATTGAGGATATCCGGGTTACAGGTGTCTTTTTGCCGTCAACCGTCGCTTCCCAGTTTGGGTCATAGGTTTGCGAAAGAACGAACTCTCCGCTGTGCCCTGCGTTTACGGTCCAGCTTTGTTGGTTCGGAGTCCACGCTTTCAGTTTGGCAGTTCCATAGTCTGGATGCAAAGGGTCGTTGGGAGAGGTGACCCAGGCTGCATACAGCGGGTTTGGATTCTTCCAAACAGTAACCCCATTAAAGTCGGCTACCTTCTTCCAGACACGGGCGCCGAAGGTCCGATTCACGTTATAGCTAACGGTTCCATGGCTGGTAAACAGCTGGACGGTCTTGACATTGAATGTTCCTTGCCAACTTTGACTTGTAATCGTCACTTTCGTGGCTGCAGTTTTTGGCCAAGTCTTTGGAATAGGGATCACGTACGAGGGTGCCGGCCACCCAGAAATTTGCTCAGTATAGTAATGCGAACCGCTTTGCAGCGTGACAGAGAACAGTGGTGCGTAGGCATCAATGACTGTATGATGTGCACCCATCACAATGCGAAGTGAGGACGTATTTTTCAGTCGCGGCAACCAGTGCATCCACTTTGCCACCCCCTGACTGCTAGAGGTAAGACCTCCGGCGTCAGCGCCTGTTACGATGTACTCCACACCCAAAGCATTAATGAACTGCCGTGGTTCAGAGAGGAACGTGCGGTCCCGCCACGTGAGATTAACATCTCGTACATACCAGTCGGCCACGAGAGAATCATAGCCGTTGATAGAGGGGATGCGATTGATTGCCGACCGGTCCAGCATCAGCGAGTTGGTTCCCAGTGAGGCAACCCGCGAAAAGGGGTAGGGGCCGGACAAATGAGTGGAAATGAACTTTTGCAAAGGCGTCGGCTGCCGAAAGTGGCCCTGTTCCCACTCGACAAATTGGGACATGGAGTAGGTCTGAGAAACGAGATCGACCACTGCAATCACCGCTAATCCGTAGCCCAGCCACGATTTGGCGCGGTCTGGGACGGCAAAGCTCACAACGATGATAAGCAGGAGCAGTACCAGCAGGGTTAGAGGCACCCAGAAGCCGGCGGGAGTCATCTTTACATACGGACCTATCCACCGCACACCGAGCAGCACAACAATCAGCACTGACACTGTTGAGGTAATGAGAACACGAAGAGTTCGCTGTGAGCTTGCCTGAAGCAGTTGTGCAAATCCGATTGCAGCTAAAATCGCTAACGAGAAGTCGGTTAATCCTACATACCGCGCGGGTACGCGAAAGAGATTGAAAACCGGAACGTCAGTCAGGATGTGAGAAAACACGGTGTTGGAACCAAGTGCCAGAAGCAATGTGAACACCCCAATGACAGCTAGGGTCCTTACCGTCCGGTCTTTAATAAATTTCCAACATGCTGTGGCGATGGCGGCAATCAAAAAGACAATCCCGGCGTATGAGAGAAATTCCCAAAAGTTGGGTATGTAGTACAGGGTTTCGAAATGGTTCACTGTAAAAGGCTGGCTGGTATATCCGCCTCCAGCAGCAAACGGGAGCAGCAGTTGGAGCAGCCCGGACCATGGCAAAGACCCGAGCAACAGAAAACTCTTACTTACATCTGCTCTATCCGAATAGCTTACGAGTTGAAGGGTAGGAATTAACTGAGCGGAAGCCAACAGACCACCCAATGCAAAGGCCGTCAAAGTAAAAAACCAACGTTTCAGTGCTTGAAAACTTGGACTCCAAAGCCACATCAGCGCCGCATACAGAACCACGAACAATGCGGTGTAAAACGTAATTTGAGGATGGCCTGCAAAGACTTCCATAGCGAACGCCAGACCGAGGAAGACAAATCTTCGCCTTGTGAAGCGCTCATGCAGGCGCAGAAACAGTAGAAAAATAAGCGGTAACCAGCTCATCGCATCGAACATCTGCGTATGAATCTGATGACCGACCAGAAAGCCGCTGTCGGCAAAACATACAGCCCCGAGGACCGCTGCAACGCGATGCCGTGACACGTGCCAGGACAAAGCGTACATACCTACAGCTAGAAGAATTTCATGAAGCACGTATGAGAGTTTCGTCGCAAAGACGATTGGAAACAGCACAAAGACAATATTGGGCAAATACAACGGTCCTGATTGCCCAGCTGCCAATAAGGGTTGTCCGCCAAAGTTAAAAGGATTCCACAGCGGCCAGCGGCCATTGTCGTAGAACCACTTTAATAGTTGTCTCTGCGGTATATTCAGGTTAGATAAATCATCAGTTCCAGGCACGCCTGTATGTATCCATGCTGGGTAAGACAGGACGACCAGCACGATTGTTATCAACAGAAAAAAACCGTGGCGCCGTCCGAAACGTGCACAGCGTGAGGCCCACGTTGTCAATGAACTCAAATCTGTCCCTCACATTCCACCAGAGTCGCTTGTTACGGCTGGTTATGACTTTTGTTTAATTGCACTCAAGACCGGTGATGAAGATGCCTTAAACAATCTCCCATTATATTGTAGATAGAGCTGATTGGGAAGAGAAGCCTGCAAAAGACGCAAGTGCCAGGACTTTGATTTGAACTCTATATAGAGGTTGCCAATAACTTTTTCTTCGCTCTGTTTAAGCTTGACTGCAGTTGGCTGTGCAGACGCCAAGGCTTCCAATACTTTTACAATCTTGTTGTGAGCGGTAATAAAGTAGATGTTTGGTTTTGTATTGGTAGGGTTGTTGGGCTTCGGTTGAACCAGCAACTGCCGAATGTTATGCGCATCTATAGATTGTCCAAACACCATAAAGCTGCGGTGTTGTTGGCGGAAATCAACATACAGTGCCGCAAACACAATTAACACAATGAACAACGGTATCAACCAAGCCGTTACAGGGAATTTTTGCCGTCTCGAACGCAGGTACATAGCAGCCACTCCGGATCGAAAAGTAGTGTGATAGAGCTCATGTTGAAAGGGTTTGGGAAAGTCCAAAACAACTCCCACATTATCAGACGATTGAAACATCAATTTTGTTACAGCAACGATGAAATAACGTTCAAGACAATGTGTAACGACTTATTCATAACAACTTATTCATATCGAAGAGACTCAATTGGATTGAGGCGCGAAGCACGACTCGCGGGATACAGCCCGCAAATGATGCCAATGATTGCAGAGAACAGAAAACTGCCGACAACAGACTGCCAAGACACAAGCGCAGAGAGGTGAAAGGAAGCTGAGACAATGACAGCAGTGAGCCAACCTAAGACAATACCGATGCCGCCGCCCAGGGTTGTTAAAACCATTGCTTCAACCAAAAATTGCCATAAAATGGTGGTTCGAGTGGCACCGAGAGACATACGTATGCCAATTTCCCGGGTTCGCTCGGTGACGGATACCAGCATGATATTCATCACGCCAATGCCGCCTACAAGCAGGGCGATACCTGCAATCGCACCTATAATGACCGTAATTGTAGTCGTGACTTTTCCAATCAAATTTGTAACGCTGGTAATGTAGCTGGAGGCGTCCGTAAATGCGTTCGAATGGTATTTTGCATTCAGGACTGCAATCACACGTGCGGAGATTGCTTTCTTATTTTGCCCCGTTTGGGTTCGAATGTCCATGGTATAAATCGGTTTTCCAGGATACAAATCTGAGAACGTGGACGTGGGAACATAGACATTCTTGTTCGGAACAAGATTTGCCAAGGGGGAAGAGTTGGTCGATTTCGAAATACCAATTACCTGCAATAATTGTCCTTGCAACGACACAAAGTGTCCAACAGCGTCTTGCGGCTTGTTTTTGTTAAACAAGTCTTTGGCAACTTGTGTCGATAAGACCGCTACGTGGCGATGTGCTGTATTGTCCATCGGCAAATACATTCTTCCCGCGGAAATTTTAAACTTGTCTAAAGATGGTAAGTAACTTGGCCCGGCTGTCACGGTAATACTCTCTCGTTTACCGGCGTATGAAAGCGTGTCGCTGGTTTGAGGTGTGGTGTAGACGTCCTTCACCCCTGAAAATCCGCGCACCAGCTGGAAGTCCGAGGGGCTAAACGACCGAATTTGACTTGGATTCGCTTGACCTTGCGCCGATAACAGGCTCTTTGGAATGATTTCAACTGTGTCTTGCGGATTGGCACTTTGAATCTCATTTAAAATCGCGCTTTTTCCACCCTGTCCAATTGCCACAATCGTGATGATAGAGCCGACGCCTACGATAATCCCAATCATTGTAAGGACAGAACGGAGTTTATTGACAAGCAATGAGTCAAATGCACTTCTCCACAGCTCTATGTTAAACATCTGCCTGCCCCCCTGTGTCGTCTTCTATGGTCCCGTCTCGCATTCTCACAATTCGCTGTGCGTAGGAGGCAACCTGCGTGTCGTGCGTTATCAGAACGACGGTCGTACCCGCTTGATTCACTTCCACCATTGTTTGCAGGATTTGACCACTGGTGACAGAGTCCAGCGATCCCGTTGGTTCATCCGCCAACAGGACGGGCGGATTGTTTGCCAGTGCCCGGGCGATAGCCACGCGCTGCCGCTGGCCGCCGGACAGTTCTGTGGGGCGGTGATGAATACGGTCAGCAAGCCCCATTCTGTCCAGCAGTTGCTCTGCCCGCTGTCTCCGCTCAGCCCGTGGTACATTCGCGTATACCATCGGGAGCTCTACGTTTCGCACGGAGCTCATACGCGGTAAAAGATAGAAGTTCTGAAAGATGAATCCGATGTGCCTGTTGCGTGTCTCGGCGGCACTAGTATTGGAAAGTGCATTGACCTCTTGGCCGTCCAAGACATACCGACCGGTTGTTGGCACATCCAAACAACCAATAATATTCATAAGCGTTGTCTTGCCTGAACCAGAGGGACCAAGAATAGCAACGAATTCACCGGCTTTGATAGACAAATCAATATGCTTTAAGGCATCAAAGCTGTTTTGCCCCATTTGGTAGGATTTTGAGATGTCCTCCAACAAAATCATTTTGCAGACACATCCTGACCTGTGACCAGGCCGCTGGGCGGATTCACAATGACTTTCTCTCCCGCCGACAAGCCATCCGTCACCTGTGCAGCCTTGTTTCCCGTGACGCCAAGCTTAATGTTGACGAGTTTGGCTTTTCCGCTCTTGTCAACCCAGACCTGACTTCCATTCCCGTTCTCAACTAACGCAGAATATGGAATCGTTAGACCTGAGACGGTTTTGGCGTTAATGGTCAGATTTACATTGAAACCGGGGTGCACGGGAAATTTGCTTGGGACGGATACCTTCACGTTCACATTAGCAGAGCCGCCGCTGTTAACCGTTGCAACAGGAGAGACGATTTTCACTTTGCCGCTCCAGGACTTTCCTGGGAAAGCCGTAGACGTTATTTTTACTTGCTCTCCTTTAGAAATGAGCGCTGCATTGGCTTGGGACAGAGATGCATCCACTTCGAGGCGCTTTAAGTTCAATACTTTAACTAAAGCACCCGACGATCCGTTTCCGCCGGCAGACCCGGTATCGCTGGAGGACACTTCTATAACGGTTCCGGAAATAGGGCTTTTTAGCGTCGCTTGTTGTACGTTGTCCTTCGCTTGTTTTAGACTCGACAACGCGTTTTGATACTGAATTTCATCTCCTTGAACCGCCTGTTCCAGCTGAATGTATGCTGAGGAGGTATGTGACGCCCCGGCTTTGTCGGCATTGTCGCGGAGTTTTTTGGCATTACTCAGAATTGCGCTTTGGGCGTTTAGTACAGATTGAGCAGTATCCACTTTGTCTTTTAGTGTTGTATCCGGATAGGTGACAAGCGTCTGCCCCTTGCTCACGTGCTGACCGAGAGATACATGAATGGAAGGCCTGCCGGAGATTCCCGCAACGGGATAGACCGCCGCAGTGGATGAAGAAGCAACAGAACCTGTGGAGAATACTTGCTGCGTTATTGTTCCGTTTTTGACGGTTGTCGTATGGACGGACAGGCCCTTGGTTGTCGTGTTATGATGCACCAAGATATAGGCGCCGGTAGCAATTGCAATACCAGCGACTACAATTATCCAGCCGTACCGTTTCAGGCCGCTCCGTCTGTCCTGACGAGCTTCTGCTTGCATTGTCAGTCTCCTCTCCATCTCACGGTCTTCTACTTAACGCGCAAATATATGAGGATAAGACCTAAAATCGTGACAATAAGAACCGGACCCGATGCCTTCCCTTTGCTTGAGCCTGTGACTTCTGCAACACCCGCAATGGTGATATACAGCATCCACAGCCAGAAGATGGACAGAGCACTTAATAAGGCTCCCGTATGACTGGTGGGGCTGGCCTGGACTAACATGTTCAGGGAGAGAAATCCCTTTGTCATGGTTCCAGTAGAAACTATCACAATCCCTGTCACGACGGCTTCAAGGGCTGCGATGATATGTGCGTTGGAGAGAATACCCAATGTATTGCGATAACTAAGATTCATACCAAATAATTTCGTCAGGACCCACAGAATCAGACCGCCTAGTAAAACAGAAATCCATGGACCAATAAAACCGGCTATTACAAGTCCGCCTTCAGTGATTGACTTCACCAGGGCTGCAGCGCCTGGCGCTTTGGCACTGGCCTGCTGCAGAGTCTGTTGGAACACCGCAGAATGCATGAGCGTCGGTAACTCAGCGATAGCCATGATTCCGGTAACAACGGAGACGATGATTAAAGGCAACACCCACGGGACCCGCGTTCGCCTGGTTCTGAAGAACTCACTTGGGCTGGAAATGAGAGAAAACCAACTAGATTTCGCCTGGTCTTCAATTGGTTGCTGAGGAGACGTATCCATTTACTAACCTCCAATAGAACTATTTGGGTTTTGTTGTAATGATTGCAGTCCATTCTATACTTTATATTACAATTTTCGCTATGTAAACGCACTGGAGAATATAAAGTCCCACTCCTCAGAAATGGAGATAACACCCATAATTAGAGCCGCTCGTACGAATGTCTCTCCTGCGTCTTTTTCGAGCATGTCCTGTGGAGTATCGCTTCGGCATCGTCCAGAGGTGCCTGAGACTACGGGCATGAGCTTTCAAGATTGCTGTTATATGCAAATAATTGGTATACGTACTCGGTCATGTGATAAATCAAGTGACAGATAGGGAGGTAGCTGTTCAACAGGTGATTTACAAACTGATTGTCTGTGTCAAATGTGGAAGATAAACAGGATTATCCTGTTTATCATTATATTGAACCGATGAACCTGCCTATACCATTAGTCTACTAGCGATCCTGTGACAAGCTTCGGAACCCCGGCCACGCCAAAAATACCCATTAGGGGTATTTTGGCGTGGGTGACCGCAATTTTCGGGGGTAACGGCAACTATATAGAGATTCCATAGAGACTGTCGATGAACTAGATAGGATAAGAGTCTCCAATTTTTGAATTTAACTCGTTATATCTTGATATTTATCCATAATTCGCTTGTTTTCGTGTATAATTGAATTATCAAAAAACAAGCGGGAGTTGGAGATATGAGCGGGGTTAAGTACAAGAACTTTGAGCAGGCTTCCTTCGAAGACCTAATGGTGTACTCGGCGATACCACCTCACCCATTCTGGGATATGGTGGCGAAACACATTGACTTTTCCTTCGCAAATAAGCTGTGTGCTCCTTTGTACTCGCCGCTCGGCCAGCACCCCTACGCCCCGTCGTTGAAACTGAAAATCCATCTCATACAGCGATACTACAATATTTCCGACCGAGAGATGGAATTAAAGATCGTCGGTGACATCTTTATCAAGCGATTCTTGGGTGTTCCGGTTTCGCTCGCCAAATTTGACCATAGCACAATTGCATTAGACAGGAGTCGACTTGGGGCGGACATATTTCATGCCTGTCATATGAACATCCTTGCTCAAGCCCTAAACCACGGTATGTGGGGCCAAGACGATGACCGTTGGTTGGTGGATGCGTTCCACACCTATGCCAATGTTGCCGCGCCAAGTACATACGAGCTTATTCAACAGGCTGCCCAAAAGCTTGTACGTCACCTGAAACGTAGGAGCCCAGCACATTATGCACAACTGAAAGCAGACATGGATGTGGGGGTGTTCTTCCGCAAGCTCAAACGTGATGTTCGGGGGACTGAAAGGAATCTCGCCTTCAGTAACCTATGCGTTTTAGGGTTTGGATTGGTGGCATGGATGAAACGCACAGAGGCTGACGAGGGGGTTACAAAATGGGAAGACCCCAGTGAACAGGAGACGGCAGAGCAACAATGCGAGGTGATGCTGCGCATTTTGCGTGAAAATGTGGACTCAAAGGAACAGGATGAGGACTCATCCGGTTCATCTGACAGCAGTGGACCACAGAATAGAGGCTTTCAATACGCTGAACTGGGTCAAAAGGAGAAACCCGCCGACCGCGTAGTCAGTGCCCATGACCCAGAGGTACGTATAGGGCACAAATCCAAGAAGCTGGCGTTTCTGGGTGACAAGACGCAAGTAGTGGAATCTGCAAGCTCTCACTTAGTCCTCAATGCAGAGCCGATCCCTGGTAATGAAGCGGATGGGGTTACACTGGAAAACGTGGTGAAGACGGTCGTGGAGCAGTTCGACAAACGCCCCAAGGAAGTGGTGGCAGACGCAGCTTACGGAAGCGGGGAGAATCGCGATAAACTTGTCAACGGGTTACACATTCATCTGACCGCACCATTGGCTAAAGTCACCAACCCTTCTGGCAAGGCATTTCGAACGGAGGACTTCACATATTTACCGGAAGATGACGTGGTCGTGTGTCCTGAAGGGCAGAGATCGGTTCGCAGGACTCACATTAAGAAATCTAAGGGTTCGCAATATGGATTTGCCGAACAAGTTTGTGGACAATGTTCTCTACGTGGGCAGTGTACCGACCATGCCAAAGGTCGCACTGTATTTGTAAGTGACTATTGGGCACTGCTGCAAGAGGCAAAGAAGTATAATGCGAGCGCGCAAGGGCAAGAGGCGTTACGAGCTCGGTACGAAATTGAGCGCACCAATAACGAGATGAAACGCCACCACGGGCTCGAAAGACCGCGAACCCGTGGCCGAAAGAAATTGCGAATTGACGTCAAAATTACGTCCATGGTCGTCAACGTCAAAGTCATGGTAAAGACCCTGGTGGAACGTTGTAAACCGTTAGAGGCCCCCGTCTGCTCTTAGAAGAAAGCGAGAGTAAAAAATGGAGGGATTGACAGTGGAAATCCCACGATTTCTGTTACTGACAATCAAAATTATACCATTTGCATCCAATTCCTTTGAAAAAATTCCCTAACGAAGGAAAACAGGAGCCTTACAGCTCCTGTTAATAGACTGTCTCCCATAGGAGCTTATTTGCCGTTTTCTGTTCTGAAGCGCTTGAATAAGCTCCTGCGAGGAGCTTAAGTGGCACCCAGAGGTCTGTTTTGGGGTGAATTTGAGGGATTAAGCTCTTCTGGGGAGTCTATTTTATAAGAGGAACTCTCTAAATCCGAATAAGCTCTTTTGGGGCTCTTATTTTAGCCAACCGGTCAGCCAGCCGGCCAGCCAGTCCTCAGCCGGTCAGCCTCGCCAGCAGCTTGCTGGTCACAGCTTTCGCGGGGCCATGTGCTGCTTTGGTTAATGCCGTGATTGAAATGATTTAAATGATTGAACAGAAGCCATGAACGCAGTAGGTATTTCCGAAGGGACGTAGGTGTTTCCAAATGGATGTAGTTATTTCCGAATGGAAGTAAGTATTTCTGTAAATTCATGCTTTCTGAGTCCGCTTTGAAGCTTGATACAGAATGCCGGGCAATTTCTTTGAGGTGATTGGTAAGGTGGAAAATACATAACCTTTGCTTCGATAATAGTGAATGATGTTCGGCAATGCCTGGATTGTATAACGACTATTAGAAACGCCGTCATGGAACAGCACAATGGAGTTAGGTCGAGCATGCTGTGTTACATTGTCATAGATTTTCTGTGATGAAGCTGTTTTCCAGTCTTCAGAGTCAACTGTCCACAGCGCTATGCGGTGTCCGTGAGCTAAAATGTGCTTGATTTCTGACTCATTAATCACTCCTCCAGGAGGTCTGTAGTACAATGGCTTCTTGTGACATATTTTTTCGATGATCTTATCTGTCTTTATGATGTCTGATACTGTAGGTTGAGTTTCTTGATTCGGAAATTCAAAAGATGGGTGAATAAATCCATGGTTCCCGATTTCATGTCCTTCGTTGGACATCCTTTTTATAATTCCAGGCAGTTCCAACACTCGATTACCAATAACAAAGAACGTTGCTTTCGCATGTTCTCGCTGCAGGATATCAAGTATTTTGGGGGTATAAATAAAACCGGGCCCGTCGTCAAAGGTTAAGTAAAGCACTTTGGGAACGCGATCATTGGCCTTGGCAGGTTGTGCCACAAAATAAACCAATAAAAGACTCGTTGTGAAAGTGATACACATTAATTTGAACCGATTCATTATGAAGAGCCCCTTATTTCGTTTTACGAAACTTAGTTTGGATTAAAGTCCGCTGTTTTATGAGAGGGGCGCTTCTAATTCGTGATTTGTGGTGTGAGGCTAATATGGGTGTAAAGAATATGAGCAAGATGAGGCAGGGTACCCGCTGATAGGGTACCCTGCCATGTCTTTGAGGCTTGTTGAGCGGCCGAAAGACGAGATGACATTGACACAAAACTTTGCTGTGGCTCGATTATGCTGTGGCTCGATTATGGTGTGTCTTGATTCTTCGGCCGGTACACAAACGGTTTTCGCTTGCGTTCACCTGCATAGGCTTGGTGGAACATCTTGAGCAGGGCCCGTTTTTCTAAGCGAGACACATAAGAACGGGATATCTTTAAATAATCGGCCACTTCATTCTGTGTCCAGTCCTTCCCGTCCTTTAAGCCAAAGCGAAGCTCAATGACGGTTCGTTCGCGGCCGTCAAGGACGTTCATCAATTTGTGCATATTGCCAATTTCAATTCTTTTATTGACTTCGTTCTCCGTCTGGTCTGCGTCGGACCCAAGAATATCAGATATGGTGATTTCGTTGCCTTCCTTATCGGTGCCAATTGGGCTGTAGAGAGAAATATCCTTTTTGGTTTTCTTTTGAGTACGTAGTTGCATTAGGATCTCATTCTGAATGTCAGAAGGCAGCGTAATAAATCTCCAATTGCATTGATAGGACAATCCCGTACTTGCGTAAAGTTTCTCTGAGGGGGAACTTCCGGGTGAAACTAACGATTCACGAAGGTGCAGGTGCGGACGAGTCGCGGCGAAACTTCTTTAAGCTGTTGCTTGACATGTACGAGAAGGGGATGCTGACTTCTCATGATAGCGATTTATGCGAGAGTATCCACGGAGGAACAGGCGAAACACGGATTCAGTCTGAACGACCAGATTCGGGAGGGGAGACGTAAAGCGGAGGCACTGTCCGGTGAACTTGTGGAGTATGTAGATGAGGGCGTTTCGGGTGAGCTCTTGGACCGACCGGCCTTGTCCAAGCTTCGTCAGGATTTGCATCGAGGTCTGATTGACACGGTCATTTGTCTTGACCCAGACAGGCTCTCTCGCAAGTTGATGAATCAGTTGATTCTCTCCGATGAAATTGAATCGCGTGCCAATTTGATGTTCGTGAACGGGGATTATGCTCATACACCTGAAGGGCAGCTCTTCTATCAGATGCGAGGAGCTATCAGCCAGTTCGAGAAGGCGAAAATCAATGAGAGAATGTCGCGTGGCCGACGGGAGAAAGCTCGTCAAGGCCGGGTGCTGCGTGACTTTCATATTTATGGATACGATTATCAGCAGACTACTGGACAATTCGTGGTGAACCCAAGAGAGGCATCTGTCGTACAACTGATTTTCAACTTGTTTACGAAACCGCCGGCAGATGTGCAAGGAATCAGTGGAATTGCGAACTATTTGAACCGCAGGGGCATCTTGGCGAAGCGCGGCGGTCCGTTTCACCGCCAGGTTGTACGTCAGATGTTGATGAATCGGGCCTACATTGGAGAGTTTTATCAAAACAAATGGAACACGGAAGGAATGTTCGCAAACAAGTATAAGAAGCCCGATGAACGTGTCCGTCAAAAGAAGAGACCTAAAGAGGAATGGATTAAGCTTCCCATACCAGCCATTATTACTGATGAGCAGTTCTATCATGCGAGTCGATTGCTGGAGCAAGCGAGACGGCGTTTTGCCGGGATCAGTCGCCACGTATACATCCTAAGCGGACTGCTTGTATGCGGTGATTGTGGAAATACATTGATGGGTCGGAAAGTGCGAAACTGGGGAAAAGAGGTCTATGTATACACAGATAGAAAGAGCGGATCAGCAGTACGGACAGAGAATCTAGGCTGTGGCACAGTTCTTCCCTGCACTACTCTCGACGACATCGTCTGGGATGAGGTGATAAACTGGGTAGGGCTGAAGACAATGAACGGAACAGAATTGAAGGCAACGAACGGAACAGCCGATGAGGCTGTCTTATGGGAGGACCTTGAATCTTCTCGCCACGAGATTGAGGAACAAATCCAGCGGATAAACCATGATTTGCAGCGGACGCAACTTGCTACGGAGCGTCTGTTGTCATTTCTGTATGACCCGGACTTGGACAGCGAAGCAGTGCGCAGAAAATTGAAGGAGTTCAAAGTGCAATACCAAAAGTTGCTTGACCAAAAGACAACTCTAGAGTTAGACCTGAAGACCTCACATGCTGCGACAAGTGAGGAGCGCCGCCGTACTATGGAACAGATTTGGCGGCGCCTCAGGGCACCTGATGAGGCGATAAATCCGGAACACAAACGCCAACTGGTCCGAACCGTTGTCAAGAACATCTACATTTCAAATGGAGGGGAGGCGGTGGATATCTACACATTCTGACAGTGGTTGCAGTTACCATCATAACCGCCGCTGTTACCATCCATATCCCCGCCGCAGTGATCGTTCATATGACGGCTGCAGTTACCATTCACATGAGCTCATCACGCTAGTGCTTGACAGCACAACGATTTGGACCTATTTCCAGTTCTGATTCCTCGTCCGCGGAGACTTGTTTATGATCCCGGTTGATGGAGATGATGGTTTCGTGATTTGGGGGTGTAACACCTGTATTGCCAACGGCAATCTGAACGAACACATCTTTGTCGGTCAGGTGCAGCATTGGATTCTTAGACCGAATTTCGCTTAGCGGTTCCCCTACATAGCCAGAGGAGTTGATTTCCCGAAAATCCGAATAATGACCTGGTAGTATCATCAATTGGTCAGACCAGTTCGCAATTGTTCTGCGAAGGGTCGCAAACATTTCTTCGGCCATCTCCCTGGCTCTTCCTTTTAAGTCTGAGCGCCCCAGACCGCTCACGAAAAGCGTGTCACCGGACAGTATATATTTCTCGTTAATTAGAAAGCATGTACTCGCTGCTGTATGACCGGGAGTACGAATACTTTTAATTCGCACATTGTCTTGCCCAAGGGAAAACGTCTTGTCATTTGGCACTGGGTTGAACGAAAAATTGGCGTCCTTGGCTTCTTCCGCTGCTATGAAGTAATTTGCCCCTGCTTGTTGTGCAAGCCTTGGCCCTCCTGAAATATGATCGGCGTGCAGGTGTGTATCAAATACAGATTTAATGTGCAGATTTAGTTGACGTGCAAAATCCAGATATTTGTCTGTATGACGCCCAGCGTCAAAGACAGCGGCATCCTTGCCGTCCGTGACGATATATGATAAACACCCCTTGGCCAATCGCATTACCTGGTAGATGGCAAAGCTGCTCGATGTAACGACAGGAAGCAACTCGTAAAATTCTGACCAGGCAGTCATGCCTCCGCTCAGAAACACGGCCTTGTAACCCTTATTTTCAAGCAACTCCGCAGCTTCTTGAGCAGAAATACCTTTGGCACAAACTGTAACGACTTCACGGTCTTTCGGGATTGCAGAAAAGGCCTCAACGCCATAGTGTCTCAACTTGCTGTTTTGGATATTTATGGATTGGACTTTCTCCCCTTCGATTTTCCAATCAGCGTAGGCATCTGCAGCTCGTACATCAAGCACCACAGCCCCCTCTTCAGAATCCATCCGTTCTTTTAGCTGTTCAGGCGTGATGGATTTCGGCATTCGGCTCACTCCTTTGTGAATCACTAAACAAGAATTCAAGTAGTTCCTTCGTAGCCTGTCCAAAACACAGGAATAGCCATTCAGGAAAGAATGGGTGCGAAGCAAATAAATTAAAGCAAGGGCGAGTGGAGAAGGGGGACTCGAAGCAGCTGCATTAGAAGCAGACAAATGAAATGAAAGGTGCATACACAATTCTACCCAAGAATTGTGTATGCACGAATGCAGCGGGTGCCAGGCACATCGGTTAACTGGAGTGTTTTTTCATATACGAAGCTAAGTCTGTTTTAAAATCATCGACACTGAAGTCATATTTGTTTGCAGCATCCTTTAATGTGGTGGATGCTTTCGTTTCAGTTGGCAACTTGGCAATTGTGTACAACTGGTCAATGGATACATGGGTGTGTTTTGAGACTTCTTCGAAGGTCATCCATCCCTTGATGTCCGTCTCGACTTGCTCCGTAGAGATTTGCTGTTCAGCAGGCACGGCGGGCACTCGTGTGATCCATGTACCGGTAAGCATTGCGGCTAAGATTGTGCCCCAGAACGTAATTAGGACCAGCACCATATAACCGTAGGGAGAAATTTTGATTTTAGGAATCAATGGTCTTCATCTCCGTTTCGTCTCCAACGAGAGCGCGCCATCTAACGGGCACGACTGGATGCAGTTCAGGCACTTAATACATTGTCCGTCACTGAGGACATTTGCTTGAGCCACATTCAGTCCCATGGGGCAGGAGCGGTTGCAAAGGTTGCATGATTTACACGAGTCGGGATTTCTCTTGAGTTTAAACAAGCTCAATCTGGAAAACAGTGAGAAGAAGGCCCCAAGAGGGCAGAGGTACTTACACCAAAACCGTTCCGACAGAATTGACAGGACAACGAATCCGGCAATCAGGAAGATTGGCAGCAGGGTTTCGAAGGAGAAGTGAAATATCGCTTTAAAAGGGTCGTAATCTGCAAACCAGAGTGAACCAAGTCGTATTGTGAAATACAAAATTAACAACAGAGAAGCAAAGCGTAAGTGGCGCAAGTATTTGTCCAAACGGGGACTGGGCAAAAAAGTTCTGCCAAAGATTTTCTTTCCGAATCCCGCCAGCACATCTTGAATCGTTCCAAGAGGGCAAATCCAGCTGCAAAAACTGGCACCTGTAAGGAGGGTCAAAAGCACAACTGAGACTAGAAGGACAATGTTGGAGAGGTTGGTTTTTGCCAAAAATGTACCGGTGGTGATGAATGTCCAGAATGTTTCGAGACCTCCAAAGACGCAATAGCTGTCGATGGGTGCAGACCCGCGGGGGCCCCCTCCCGTGGCCTGGTGACGAAGTCCCAGGTAAGCAATAACCAGGACTACAATCCCTTGGGAGACGTACCGCAGCAAGCGTAAACGTCTGGACGGGTGGAGCATGTGTGTCCGTTTCACTGGCATCATCCCTTGCGATTCAGTTTTCACAATATCACGATGACTGCTCCGACGTGTGTCAGTAGGCGTTTCCAGGAATGTCAACTGGGTTGGTAAGATAATTATCAGATAAATACGCTGGCAATGGCAGATGAAATGGCACTACAATCCGAAATACCCTGGATGGTATTTTCTTGCCTTATTAACTATATTGTTTAGTCTCTGTGATGGATTTTGTTTATTTTTCATTTGCGCTGGGAATGTAAGGTTAAGAAGATATCCAATATGTTCCGAATGCCTTATGACATTCAATTCTCATTCTGAATGCACCGTGCGGCATAAGTTGCAAATTTCGTTCCCTTTGTTGGCTGGTAGGTTTCTACCGCTTTGATGAGGCCAACGGTGCCGATGGAAATTAAATCATCGTGATCAATCCCGGACGTATCAAACTTCTTTGCGACGTGTGCTACGAGACGCAGATTATGCTCTATCAGTTCCTGATAGGCGTCACGGTCTCCATTCTGCCATCGTTCAAAGCATTCACGTTCTCGTTCCTTACTGAGGGGCTGAGGAAAAGACTGATGGACGTAACCGGTCACAAGGGTAATATCCTGAAACAACGCTGCAATGCCGAGAGCCATGGGTGATAGCAAATGCCTTTCACCTCCGGGAAGCAAAGGTCAGTATAGACCAGCGTATGCTTCCCGGTGAAAGATGGTGTCGGCTTTCTCACCGAGGGTTCATCGTACTTGAGAGCGACTTGTTTTAACGGTTAGGATGCAAGAATCGGCGCTAAGTTGCTTGCGATTACACGATGCCCCAGGTTGTTTGGATGAATAGGCGCCTTGTGCCGCACTAACACATCCTCAAGTTTCCCGGTTGTGTAGCCGGCAATCAGTTCTGGTTGACGTCCTTCAAACCATGCGTCCGCCGGCGCTAGTCCAGTGCCAAGCTTTGCACTGACCTCTCTCGTAACACTGTTTAAAGCAGCAATTGCTTCAACAGCCATCGGGCTGTTCGGAAAGGGGTTGTATTGGGTACACAGCACGACAGGAGTTCTGCTCACACCTTTAATTGCAGCCGTCATAGCGGCAATGTCCTTTCCGTACTGAACCAATGTGGTCTTAATAATGGATCTTGACGATCCGCTTAAAATTGCAAATCCTGCATCAACCAAATCGTCCCCGCCTACCCAGATGGTAATGGCACTTGACTGAGTGAGCGGCAGAGCGGAGTTGGCTGTCAGGGCGGAGAGCAGCGCTTCACTGTTCCAACCCGCTTCTGCAAGAATCTGATTGGACGCAAATGCCCTTCGTACTGCGGCAGTTTCTTTTACGACTAAAGCCGGATAAGCCAAAGTCGGACTTGAAGCTCCGAACCCAGCCGTAATGGAATCACCCAGCGCTGTATATCGAAACATGAGGAGTCACCTTCCTTGGCTGCAAGTTCGCCGTCCGTCCGCTGAATGGAAGACGAGTGATGGGAATCTGGAACTGATTTCATTGAATGCAGGCAAGGGACGAAGTGACCGGGGTAGATAACTACGGCATCTAAATTAGGCTGTACGGGTGAGGAACAGATGGCCAGCTGTGAGCAATTCGTATGGGGAAGCGTGCCCACGGCGGTTTCAAGGCTTTTGCGCAACTGGAACGATGAGGCCGTCTGCAGCTATCGTGACGTGAGGAAAGTTTTGTTCAGCTTGTGATTTTAGCATAGAAACGGTTTTGCTGTCGTATCGCTGACTGATGTGCGTGAGGATCAAATGCTTGACTTTGGCCTGATTTGCAACTTTGCCTGCATCAGAAGCAGTGGCATGCATGTACTTGGCAGCCAGTTGTGCTGCTTCATCACCAAAGGTGGATTCGTGGACTAAAACATTGGCTTTGTTCGCCAACGCAATGGACGTTTCTGTGTAACTTGTATCTCCGAGGATAGTGACCACCTGTCCCGGATGTGGCGGTGAGACTACATCCTTGGACAAAATTGTTCTGCCGTCAGGCAGGGTCACATTATGACCTTGTTTGAGCAGACCATACTCCGGTCCAGGTTTTAACCCCAGTTCCTTCAGGCGGTCTGCCTGAAGACTTCCGAGCTGCGGGCGTTCCTCGACACGGTAGCCGAGACATGGTACGTTGTGCTGAAGAAAGTCCGCCGTGACAATAGCGTGATGGTCTTCAGTTACGATACCAGATGTCGTGATTTCGTGAACATCAAGGTCGTAACCAAGATGGCTAAAGCTTGTTTCCATAGCTGTTTGGATAAAGGCCTTGATGCCCTCTGGCCCGTAAACGGTCAAAGGTGACACCGCACCTTGTGAGGAGCGGCTGGTGAGCAGGCCTGGAATGCCAAAAACGTGATCGCCGTGCATATGGGTCACAAACAGTTTTTCCAATTGATGAAGTTTGACAGGATACTTCAGGATTTGTTGCTGTGTTCCCTCGCCGCAGTCAAACATCCAAATACTCTGACGTTCTTGGGGCATGCGTAACACAATGGATGTTACATTCCGAGTTGGCGAAGGTATTCCTGCTCCGGTTCCAAGAAAAACCAAATCCATGAGGTGTTCCTCCTCAATGAGGATAAATAGGACAAGGGGGACTTCACTTGAATGACAGTGTATACCTTACCCGTAAACTTCCGCAAACCATCGTGGATTTTTTATCCCGGCACTACAATGTCCGCACCTATCCAAAGGAAGAAACTGCTGTACCTTATTATCAACTGATTGAGGATGTGAAAGGCACAAGTGCAATTCTCAGTCTGCTCACAGACAAAATTGATGACACTGTGATGGATGCAGCAGGTCCGTCCTTAAGCATCATTGCAAACATGGCTGTGGGGTATGACAACATCGACCTGCAGGCTGCAAAAGAGCGAAGTATTGTTGTTACGACCACACCGGACATTTTGACTGAGACCACCGCCGATCTCGGTTTTGCACTCCTCCTTGCCGCTGCCCGCCGCATTCCGCAGGCAGAAAGGGTGCTGCGTGAAGGCCGGTGGCAGACGTGGAGTCCAATGTTTTTGACGGGTCAAGAGGTCTATGGCAAGACCATTGGCATCATCGGTCTGGGCAGAATCGGTGAAGCAGTGGCACGGCGTGCCAAAGGTTTTGGAATGCGTCTGTTGTACCACAACCGCAGTCGGAAAATAGCTGCGGAACGAAGTTTGGGAGCCGAGTATACAGACTTGATGACACTCATGTCTGAAAGTGACTATGTCGTGGTGCTGGTACCTCTCACCAATGAAACCAAAGGACTGATTGGCAAAAAGCAGATTAATGCCATGAAGGCCAATGCGGTTTTTGTAAACATCGCGCGCGGAGACGTGGTTGATGAAACCGCTCTTTATGAGGCGCTCTCAGAAAACAAAATATGGGGAGCAGGATTGGACGTCTTTACAGATGAGCCCATTTCCACTCAGCATCCTTTTCTGACGCTGGATAATGTAGTGTTAGTTCCGCATATTGGATCGGCTGGTATTGAGACGCGCATGAAAATGGCCATGCTTGCGGCTCAGAACATTCATGCCGTGTTAAGCGGCAAACCGCCTTTGACACCGCTGCAGCTATCCTAACTTAGAGCGCAGCCAAATCACGCGGGTGCGCTTTTCGAATGAAGACAGACCTGACGTGTGGGAGACCCAATGTACAACACAACTGGGCTCACAAAGTCCGGCGCTTCAACAGCAGTAGTTTCGAGAACGGCTTTTGTGCTGGCGTTCGTCCATGTCCGGAAAATCATCGGGATCGTCCTCTTCCGAGTCGAGCATGGTCCGTCCTCTGTCCTTGTCTTCCTTGCCTGCCTCACTCTTGCTTCCCGGTGAGCCGGGTACCGTATGGACATTTTCGTAGGTACCAAAAACAACTGGCTTACCGTCTTCAACTACCAGGCGGCCTTTGGCAAAGACGTGTTGAATTTGAAACTTGTCATCGGTCAGCATTAGGTCTGCGTCCATTCCTTTTTTCACAGCTCCCTTGTGTCCAAGTTTCAGAAGTCGTGCCACGTGTTTGGTTACAATTGAGACGGCCGTTTCAATGTCAATTCCTTCCTCAACAATGGTGTCCCGCGTCTCCTCCCAGAGCGTTGCAATGGAACCAATCCCCATTGCAACCAGCTTTCCAGAGTCATCAAAGATGGGTGAACTGCCATTGCTGTCTGAACTCATGGTAATGTGGTGCGGGGGGACCCCGTTTTCAAGGAGCTTTTTGATAGCTTTTGAGGGCTTCACGGAAATATTGTCGTGTTTGTCAGGACGGATGCCTGAAGTGACATCGACAATACCTCCGGCTTGGCCCCAGCGCACTGCGTCTTCCAGCAAGTCTGGATTGCGGTTGACATGGGTTGGAACAAACATGGTCTTCGGCAGTTCTGTTCTTTTCGCCAGTTCAAACAGAATCGATAACTTCGTGTCATCGTCTCCGACATGAAGGTGCAGCACTCCGGCCTTTCCGCCCAGGAGGCCTCCAACTCTAGCTTCACTGGCCAGTTCAGCCAACTCCTGCTCGCTAGGATGACTGGAGCGCGTATCCGCAATGGCGATTTCACCGACACCAATCACTTTGTCGATTAACACAATATCCGATCTCGGTGTCCCCGTAATGGTTCTCGTAGGCACCTGATAGGCACCACAGTAGATGTATGTAGTAACTCCCTCAAAATCGAGTCCATTGGCTTTTGCCAACAATTCGCTTGTGGCCCGGGTCACGCCATCGGTACCCAGAACACCAACGAGCGTCGTCACACCCGCCGTTGTAATGTGCGACAGAGCAATTTCCGGTGTCCGATAGTGAAACCCGCCTTCTCCGCCGCCGCCCGCCATGTGTACGTGCTGGTCAATCAAACCGGGGAAGAGGTACATGCCCTTTGCATCGAACACTTCAATATCGAGGTCAGCACCATATCCCTCTGTGAGGAAACCTAAATTATCGTCAATGACAGCAATCTGCCGCCCGACCACAAGTACGTCTTTCTTACCTAGGTGTTTTGGTGCGTATACATCCGCATTTCTAATTAATGTAAACATAGCCATCCGAGTTTAACCTCCCCAAAATTCACGCAGTAACAGTTGATGCAACGATTGTCTGATTCAGAAACAGTTTCATGCCGTACTAGGATACGGTTTTTGATGTTTGTTTATGTAAAAGAAAAGCCTGCGTGAAGACTGTGATTTGAGGAGGAAGGGGGGCAGAGGAGGAGGAAGGGGTGCAGAGGAGGAGGAAGGGGTGCAGGTGGTAAGGAGCAAAGGGATGGTACACCAGCGAGCACGCGAATCAATACGCCTGATTGAATGGCTGCATCACGGTGTGCGTCGCAGTGGATGCCGAATTTATATAATTTTAGGGATTTAATTGAAATTAAAGTTTATAAATGGTAGTTAACCGCTTGCTTTTCGTTCGATCCCGTTGACCGCCCGTTGACCGCCCGTTGACCGCCCGTTGACCGCCCGTTGACCGCCCGTTGACCGCCCGTTGACCAACCGGGCTTCTCAGTCGGCCGGGACTGGCTGTGAGGCTGCTATCAGGCCGTTATCAGGCTGTTAGTGTCTGAAAGGATCCCTATTTCCAGAGTGGGGGTGCGATAATGATCGCAATGATCCCTAATGCCACCGTGCCGAAGAGATTAGTGTCATAAATGGGCACTAATCTCGGCAGCGTCAAAATGCAACGTGGGTCATAGGGATCAAAGGGATCACTATTTCAGACGGCCGGTTGATGATAGGGATCGAATCGATCACTATCATGTGGCAGGCATGATGATAAGGATCAAAGGGATCATTAATCAACCACATGAATAAGCTGCTACAATGTCGACAGATGAAAAATGTTGAAATTAGTGGTGCTCATTTGGAATAAATTCCTTCCAGTTCCCTGAATTTTCAACTTGGAAATACAAGTTGGCTTCATTTTGATTGCCGTCTGGTTTGGATCCCGAAAGATCATGCCCGGCCATAACCTCACTTGTCCAATCACCCAACTTGATGGGGTATTTTTTCATGGAAGAATAATTTAACATATACTGGTTGCCTTGGTAGTACTGCATCTTGGGCGGGATAAGAGACCGCTGTCCCCAGTATATGGTTTGGTCTCCGACGGCTACCCAGCCTTTAACGTTTTGCGTATTTTCTACCGAACAAATCGGCATCAATGCTTCGTGTTGCTCATTCCAAAAATATGTCCATGACCCAGTCTCACCAGAAGACTTTGTCATCACTTGAATTATCGCGCCGCCCGTCACCTGATACAATCCCTGAATTACCAAGTGAACACCGCTGGAACTGGTATCAGAAATCGTCTGAAACCTCGGCTGAGACTGGCCTGTTGCAGTGGTCTGAAACGAGTTCATTTGAAACGAAGTATTCTTTACACTTCCAGTGGTATTGCTTGTACTGTTGACGGTGTTATTTCCAGTTTTGGTGCCGTTTCCAGCATTGCCAGTCTTCGTGCTGTTGCTAGTGTTGTTGGTTGTACTGTTGGTTGTACTGTTGGTTGTACTGTTGGTTGCGGATTGCGTCATTATATTCGCCTGCATCTTTACGGTCGCAGAAGAAGTTTTATTGGTAGTGTTTGCAGCACTGTTGTTGTGTGTACTGTTGCCAGAACTTTGTACTAGCTTGGCGGTAGTTATCCCATTTCCAGCGCCGTTACCGTTAGCGTTCCCTTGGGAAGGCTGTGGACTGTTCCCTGGGTGATACCAGTTGCTGTCGATTTTGCTGGCTGAAGCAGTCGTTGTTGGTATAGTCCCCAGCAACTGGGCATTGGGTGACAGGGTAACACTTGTACCGGCTTTATTGTATTTCGTATAGTAGAGCGGACTTGCAGAGGCATTTCCTGTCGCGCCTTGTTCAGGAACAATTGACCAAAGTACGCCGGCTTGTAATGGTACCGCCACAATCCTGTTCTGCGATATATGCATTGCCGAAGGAAATTTCAGATTCACGGTAATTCCGTAGTACAAATTAAAATTGCCCGGACTGAAAGTCGTCACCGGATACGAGCCGTACTGCGTCACTACTGAAGAAAAAGGTTGGGCCACATTCAACTGCGCCGGGTCGGGAGATGGTGTCAGCTTTCCTCCAGTTACGGGAGAAAACCCTTGGTTCCCGCTGGGCTGTGATGGATGACTGTTGCCCTTTGAGTTGGACTTCTTCGTAGTGTTACCGTCAGAATTTGATTCCTTGTTTGGTTTTGTCGTAGATTTTGAGTTTTTTGCCGAATTACTGGTACTCTTGGACTTTGCCGTAGAGTTAGCGGTACTTGGATTCGTACCGTTAGCTTCGCTCTTTATTTGATGTCCGGTATAGTTCTGAGTCGACACAGTATTGAGGGCCCCAGGGTGCTGCAAAGAAACGGTGTTCTGCTGTTTTTGGTGAATCAAGAATGCCTCAGTTAAAATGAAAGCAGACGCACCCACTGTTAGTATTGGTGGTAAAGTAAGGCGTAGAATGCGAATGGCTTTCTTTCGGTTATTCACATCAACATCTCCCCGAAGGCTCCAAATAGGGTAATTTTCTATCTAACATATTAGACGAAATAGAACCGAAAATGTTACAAGATTTTAGGAGGAAATTATTATGAATAGTGTGTTTCTAGCGTTACTCCATCGACTTCGTTCGACAAATAGGTGGAGTGGTATGGTGTCTGTGCAATCCGAAGACGTAGCACAGCATTCATTTGGGGTTGCAGTGATTGCGCATATGTTGTGTGAAATTGAAAAAGAGGTCTTCGGAAACCGCCTCAAAACAGAGGATGTTCTGGCTGCTGCATTACTTCACGACGCGACAGAAGCCATTTTAACGGATGTCATTGCACCCGTAAAAAAATACAGTCCGGAGGTGGAAGACGCGTTTCATCATCTTGAATCCGTGGCACAGGTTCAAATGATAAAGTCTTTACCGAAGGAACTTCAGTCCGTGTATCAGCAACATATGTCACGTAATGACGCGGAGATAGATGCATATGTTCATGCAGCAGATAAACTGGACGCACTGTGCAAATGTAAAATGGAATTGCGTCGCGGCAATCCAGACTTTCGTATCGCTGCCGAACAAATTGAGCAATCACTAGAGACCTACGCCGAGAGGATGCCATCCGTTCGCTATTTTATGGATATTTTTCTACCGGCTTTCGACTACAGCATTGATGAATATCGCTATCTGCAGGGGCGGGACGGTGATGCAAGTCTGTCCAGGGGCGAGGATTGAATCTGTCACGAGACGAGATGTGGATTCCTTAAATGAGGCAGGTGCAGGGGGCGTGGTTGGACAAGCGGCCCAAAGTTCCGTCAAAATAGAGGCAACGACATGAATCGCAGGCTTCGACCAAGGTCTGATAGGGTGAAACGAGTCGCTTGAAATAGGTGTGGATTGATTACTGCAAACATGTTTGTGTACGGAAGGCAGTCGGAAGGCAGTCGGAAGGCAGTCGGAAGGGGATTGATAGTCATGAGGTGGAAAGTCATCGGTTTGATTGTTTTTGCAATTATTATTGCAGTTTTTACGCTGGATAACACAACATCAGTAGATGTAAATTTCATTTTTGTCACGGCCACAACCAAACTGATTTTTGTTATCCTGCTGTCTGTATTATTGGGTATGATCCTGATGGCCATTCTGTGGTCCCTGCGCGCGTGGAAACTTAGGAGTCAGATGGTTGCTCTCAAGAAACAGTTGGCCAAGGCGGAAGATGAACTGAAAGGTCTGAAACAAGGAGAAACAGAAAAGCTTGGAGAAAAGCAGGTGAGTGCTGAGGGTACTCATCAGGGCGACAATGAACAGAGAGCTGATGAAGATGAAACTGAAGTACGGACGGCGTCCGAGCAGGAAGACGAGAAGAAGGACAATGACACGTCTGTCCTTCCCAACAACCAGTCTTTGAACAAGGAATCCTCGTCTGACGCGGACTTTGACAATGACAATCGGCCATAAACTTCAAGAAAAGCAAACGACACAGTGAACCCCCAGTGAAACCACAAAGAAACCACAAAGAAACCACAAAAGAAAAGGCTGCCCAATGCCTTTGTCCAAACATGAATGCTGCGGACAAAACGGCGGGACAGCCTTTCAGTGAACATCAAACTTCCTGTGAACCAGGATTGAGCTCGGTGATGCAGATGACTTGTTCAGGTTCCAACACTTAGTTCGCTGTCAAGAATTACTTGGCAGCTTCGAAGCGCTTGTTGACCTCTGCCCAGTTGATGACATTCCAGAATGCGGAAATGTAATCAGGACGTTTGTTTTGGTATTTCAAGTAGTACGCGTGCTCCCAAACATCAAGTCCGAGAACTGGCGTCTTTCCGTCCATGTAGGGGCTGTCTTGGTTTGGCGTGCTGGTAAGTTCCAACTTCCCGTTGTTGATGACCAACCATGCCCAGCCGCTTCCGAAACGACCTGCTGCTGCCTTTGCAAATTCATCCTTAAATTGGTCAAAGCTGCCGAAAGCAGAATTAATCGCATCTGCAATTGCTCCCGTAGGTTGACCGCCGCCGTTGGGGCTCATGATTTGCCAAAAGAGGCTATGATTAGCATGACCGCCGCCGTTGTTACGTACAGCTGTACGGATGGATTCAGGTACGCTGTTGATTGAAGCCATAAGGTCTTCAACGCTCTTGGATTGCAGATCTGCATGTCCTTCAAGTGCTGCATTTAATTTTGAAACATAGCCGCCGTGGTGTTTGTCATGGTGGATCTCCATTGTCAAAGCGTCAATGTGTGGTTCCAATGCATCAAAAGAATAAGGTAAGGCTGGTAGTTCGTGTGCCATTTACTATTCCCCTCCTATGTAAGCTAATTTGGTCTTGCCTTTCTTCATCTTAAAGCAATCAAATTAAGGAATCAAATTGCTGGGGGACGATTATTGTTTGTCAATCACTAATTTTATGATAGAGACCTCCTGTTCTCCATTTGTGCTAAGACGTTCATACCCAATTCATAACCAGTTCATAACCAATTTTGGATTGAAGGCATGCTTACTGTGTACAAGAATATTTGAACCATATCCGTATTGATGGTATACATAAGGAGATAAGGTGGGACAAGACTAGGCTTCCTTATTGGACGAGTTGAACTAAAATGAACTGATTTTATGTCTTAGGCGGTGACTTTACTGATGAGTCTGTTAAGTGGAAAAACCATCTTGGTTATGGGTGTTGCGAATAAGCGAAGCATTGCTTGGGGAATCGCGACCTCGGCGTACAAGCAAGGTGCACGGTTGGCGTTCACATGCTTAAGTGAACGTGAAAAAGCGAAAGTTGAGAGCTTGGTTCAGGAAGACATGCCGGGAGAAGAGTTCCCCGTTGTGATTTGTAACGTCGCTGAGGACGAATCTCTTGATGCGGCTTTTGCCGAACTAAGAACACGTGTTGGGGTCCTGCACGGCGTAGCGCACGCAGTTGCCTTTGCGAAAACAGAGGAGCTGCAAGGAGAGTACGCGGATACATCGCGTGACGGATATCTGCTTGCTCAAAACATCAGCGTGTACTCTTTGGTCGGCGTTGCTCGGCGTGCACGTGACTTGATGACTGAAGGCGGAAGCATAGTAACCCTTACATACCTTGGCGGCGAACGAGTGGTCGAGAACTACAACGTAATGGGTGTTGCGAAGGCTGCTCTGGACGCAAGTATGCGTTATCTGGCCAAAGACTTGGGTTCTCAAGATATCCGTGTTAACGCAATTTCGTCGGGTCCAATCCGAACGGTCTCGGCTAAGGGTGTTCATGACTTCAACAAGATTGTAAATACGTTGGCTGAGCGCGCACCCTTGGGCCGCTCGACAAATCAGGAAGAAGTTGGGGACGTTGCTTCGTTCCTGTTTAGCAATCTTGGTCGCGGCGTAACGGGGGAAATTATTCACGTCGACGGCGGTTTTCACATTCTTGGATTCTAGAACGCTGAGTAGAAAATGAGGAAGCGCTAAAGCAGCGAGAAACGTACGCAGATACGTACTCGCTGCTTTTTGCAAAGTTCTCCGGACGAATTTTCACAGCAGGCCTTTCTAAGCAGTGGCTTGTTGTTGATCAACCCTTGCTAAATCGTTGCAGCAGGCCTTTCTAGACACTTGCCTCTTGCTGAGGCGTCGTGCTCAACGGTCGCAACCTGCGCTGGAGGCGGGGTGCGACAGCCTGCGCGGTTACTGTGTCGTGAGTTACTACAGTGTCATGAGTTACACAATTGTCAGTCCGCATCGTGCCGCGTCAAGGCTCATCGCAAGTGTCAAAGGGTCAAATGTCAGGACTTACGTGGTCTTCGGCTTTACTTCCGACAGCTTCTGTAATGTGATGAAATCCGTTGTGTGCAAGAAGTGCTTCAAGCTCAGTCACAATTTCCGCGATGACTGGGGGCCCTTTATAGATGAATGCTGTGTAGATTTGCAAAAGACTTGCTCCAGCGCAGATCTTCTCATAGGCATCTTCTGCGGAAAAGACGCCTCCCGATCCGATGATGGGAATGGCACCTTGAGTTGCTTGGTACAAAAGACGAATAACCTGGGTAGACCTCTGTGCCAATGGCCGACCGCTGAGTCCTCCGCTTTGGAGCTTATTTGCGGATAAAAGCTTTGGCCTGTCAAGCGTAGTATTTGTGGCAATAAAACCGTCAACACCGATACCGGCAAGCGACTTCCCAAGTGATTGTACTGCAGAATCCGAAAGGTCCGGCGAGAGTTTGACTAAAACTGGCGGGCGATGAGGTTGGACCGTATCCTCATGTGCCCTGTACAATTCGTCTCGTTTTGCCAGTACGCGCTCGACTAATGGAATGAGTGAGTGTTCTGTCTGCAGGTCTCTAAGACCCGGGGTATTAGGAGAACTTACATTAATTACAATGTAGTCTCCAAGGGGATAGAGGGTTTCCATCAGTTCCACATAGTCATCTGCGGCACGGTCGTTTGCAGTAATCTTGTTCTTTCCAAAGTTAATCCCCACGGTTCCAATACGACGCTTTTTCAGGAGGTTTTTTCGCAAAGCCGCTTCGCCGTGGTTATTAAAACCCATGCGATTTATTAGTGCACCGTCTTCAATCAACCGAAAGAGACGAGGCTTGTCGTTCCCTGGTTGCTCCTTTGGAGTCACAGTACCAACTTCAACAAAGGAGAAACCCGCGTCGAACAGCGCATTGACGGCGACACCGTCCTTATCAAGACCTGCAGCGAGTCCGACGGGATGTGAAAAATTCAGCCCCCACAAGGACTGCTGCAAAAGTGGAGAAGGACGGGGAGTGACGGTGAGCCAATGTGCTGCGGACGGAAACAGCGATAACAAGCGCATTGTGGTGATGTGCGCTCGTTCGGCATCCATGCGAAACAGCGCGTTGCGAATCAACGGGTACATGTTAGGGTTTCGACCTCCACATTAAACGTTTCCAACCTGTCAGATAGTGTATCACGGACAGGTCATAGTGTATCACTGACAAGTCATATCGACTATGCATTTTGCGTGAATCGGTGCAGGCTCTGTGGCAGACATGAACTTTGGCCGCACAGTTGTGGTTGGTGGGCTTTGTACTGCAGATTCGCTTTACCCTTTCGTGTTTGTTCGATAAACTTGTCACAGATTGCCGGCGACACTCGTCATATGGGTGAGGTGTCTGCTGAGGAGGTGCAGTGCCTCTTGTCTGAGGCGAAGCAAGACTCTACAGACATCCAGTTATTAAACGAATGGATGAACCTGTTTGGCACTGACGTACTCAATGTTGCGTACTCATATATCCGAAATTACGCAGAGGCGCAGGATATCACTCAAGACGTGTTTTTGCGGGCGTATCGAAACATGGATAAATTTCGGTCCGAAAGCAGCGTGCGTACTTGGCTGCTGTCTATAACGGTAAATCGTTGCAAGGATTATCTTCGCTCCTGGCATCACCGCAATGTCGCGCCTGAGGAAGACATAGAACCGACAGGTGTTCAGGAGACGCCGGAGCAACGAGTGGTGGACAGCCTTGAGCAGGAGGCATTATGGAATGAAGTTGGCAAATTGTCTGTGAAGTATCGTGAAGTTTTGACACTGTTTTATCTACGTGATCTGAGCGGCCAAGAAATCGCCCAGGTGCTGAATATTTCCGAGCAAAGTGTGCGGACCAGGCTGCATCGAGCGCGAAAATTACTTCGAAATCTGCTTGAGGAGGAGGGGTGGAATAATGAATCACAATCATGAAGACAGATTTGAAGCTGAACTTCGACACCTCAAGGAAATCCCCTTTCCAAAGGAACTTCAAGACAGGATTTTGAGGGAAGCACGTCAGATAAACCGTGTCCCAGAGCGCAGTCTGCGTTGGCGTCGTAATTGGACTCCATGGCTGGCTGGTGTTGGAGGGGTAGGCACGGCTGCGGCTCTGTTAGTAGGTGTTATTGGACATCGAACTCATCCAACTGAGCAGAAGTTGTCTACGTCTGGAAAGGGTGCTGCCTACAACCTGCAAAAATCCAAGCTTCATGTGCTGAATGTGCAGATTGGGACGATTCCTGGAGAACCTAAGGATTCCAGTGTTAAAGCTACAATAGAAAACACAGGAACACAGACGCTTAACCGGAGTGACGTATTCGGCGTTTTGGCCTTTCCGCGCAGTGTGGCTCAGAAATCCCTGCTTAACAGTGATTCCCTGACCTTCGTGAATGGGCCGCAACAACCGCTTGCTCCGGGGCATACGGCGAAATGGACATTTCATCCGGTAGGTGCGCCTCATGACGCCAGAACGAACGGGTTAACGGAACAACCGTACCTTGTCTTTTATCGAACGGGCTTGAAAAAGGTTGCCGGGGGAGAGTCTGCCCAGCCAGTGGGCACCAATGTATCAACACTTTGGAAGACAAGCGGTCTCAAAATAGAGCAGACATCAGTGAAGATTCGCAATCGAGGAAACACAGCACAATCCTTTACAGTGGACACCAAAGTAAAAAATGTGACAAAACGCAAAGTAAATGTCACAAACTTGTGGGGCGTTGTATGGTTCAATCAGAACCCGCCAAACAAAGCGCCAATCAAGGATTCCTGGGATTGGAGCGCGCCGGGTGCTACAAGATTCATTACTTCTCCTCGCACAAATGGAAAGCAGTATATTGCTCCGGGACAGACGTTGGAGGTATACTTTGACTTAGTTGGTTCGTCCAAGTCGGACTTCCTGCACAGAACGCCTCATGTGGCGATTATCCAGCGTTAGGTTTCGGGAAAAGACGGTGAAGGAAACGTCTTTCTCGTTTCGTGCGCCTGAAGCGAGGGAATGACTGTGACAACTCGATTTAGTTTGAGCGAGCTGTCTGAAATGCTCGGTGTACCTGTTGACGTCGTCCGAACAGCTGTTGAGCACTTGGCTGGTCAGAAAGAACTTACCGCAGAGACCTTTGTCTACGGTCAGCGAAGTTGGCGTGTCGCTCCGAGTGATGTTAAGCGCTTACAGGATTGGATTCAGTCTGACGCGGGTGGAGAAAACCTTCGTGTTAAACGGCCCCAGAGGAGAATTAAGCGCAAACAGAAGGTAGAGGATAAATGAAGGGCACAGAGCAGTGCTTCTTTTTGTCTCGCTCTGAGCGCGTGAAATGGTCTCACCTCTGCATGCGTGAAATTGTACCTTGGTAGAATGTTGTACAATCATGAGTCACAGAACACGAAGCAGGAAAGGGGTTTTGTTGGAGTGAGAATCGGGGTACCTAGGGAAATCAAAAACAATGAGAACCGTGTCGCGATGACGCCGGCGGGCGTTCACAGTTTGGCGATTGCGGGTCACGAAGTTCTTATTGAAAGCAATGCGGGCGAGGGCAGTGGTTTCAGCGACGACGTCTATGTTGAAGCAGGCGCAGTTATCGTGCAGACAGCTGCAGAAGTATGGAACACCTCCGATATGGTCATGAAGGTCAAGGAGCCGCTTGAATCTGAATACCAGTATTTTCGTGAAGGACTTATTTTATTTACATATTTACACTTGGCGCCTTTGCCTGAACTAACGAGGGCCTTGCAAGACAATGGTGTGACTGCAATCGCCTACGAGACAGTGCAACTGCCAAACCGCAGTTTGCCCCTGCTTACACCTATGAGTGAAGTGGCAGGCAGAATGTCAATTCAGATTGGTGCTCACTTCTTGGAAAAGCCTCATGAGGGCCGCGGGGTTCTGCTTGGCGGCGTACCGGGTGTGCCCCCGTCGCGGGTCGTTATTGTTGGGGCTGGTACGGTCGGTGTCAATGCAGCCAGAATTGCCCTTGGTATGGGTGCACAAGTCACTATGCTGGATGTTAATATGACCCGTCTCGCATACATCGACGAAGTTTACGGGGGACGAATTCGCACTGTCATGTCCAACCCGTATAACCTCTACGACCAACTGGACGGATGTGATTTGCTGGTTGGGGCGGTTTTGATACCGGGATCACGTGCACCGAAAATTGTAACAGCAGATATGGTGGAAAAAATGAATAAGGGTGCTGTGATTGTGGACGTAGCCATCGATCAAGGCGGGTCTATTGAAACAATCGATCGCATTACAACCCACGACAATCCCACCTACGAACAGCACGGTGTGGTCCACTATGCGGTTGCAAACATGCCTGGAGCGGTTCCACGGACGTCTACCCTTGCGTTGACGAACGTTACCATGCCCTACGCGTTGCAACTGGCGAATAAGGGCGCAGTCGCTGCTGTGAGGGAAAACGAGGCTTTGGCGAAGGGTGTCAACGTAATTGGAGGCAAAGTCACCTATAAGGCTGTTTCCGATTCGTTGAATCTAGAGTATACGGATCTGATGGATGTCATTTAGTCATTGTGCGTCCAGATAAGCTTTCAAGCGGCCGTCTGCAGGAGATCTGTGGAGGGCCGCCCTGCTGTTGGGAGTCCAGGCAACACTTCTAGGGAACAAAAATCACAGTGGTGCGCAAACTACCTTTGAAACGGCGTTAATGCGTGAGTGGTTTGCAGTCGCCTGCTGCGTTTTGCCCTGACCGGGCTTCTGGTCATTTTGGCTGAAAGATGCTACCCTTGACTTGGATGTGCTATTAGAGCACTCACTGTAAGTCTTATTGAAAGGGTGGTTGAGTTGGTTACCAAGGAACAAGTAATGGGAATCTTGACGGAAGTCATGGATCCTGAAATTCAGATTGATGTCGTAAATCTGGGTATGGTTTACGGTGTAGATATATCGGAAGACGGGAAACTGGTTACAATTACCATGACCTTAACTACGATGGGGTGCCCGGCCTACGACATGATGCGGGAAGATATTATCGATCGCGTTGGCAGTTTCGAGGGCGTAGAACAAGTCGACATTAATTTAACGTTCGATCCCCCCTGGGACAAAGAGATGATGTCGGATGAGGCAAAGTTGGTTTTTAAGTACCTTTTTTAACCTTTTGAATGTAAAGCTTTTGAATGTAAAGCTGTTGAAACGCCATTTCAGAGAAACATTGATACCGGCCCTTAAAATGCCTTATGACGAAAATGTGAAACTTATGTTTAGTGCCCCGGAAACGGTAAAAGCCGAGGCCGGGGCTATTGCTTTTTCATGTACATGTGGTACGCTTGAGTCAAAACATGACTGTATTAGTCAACTTTAATTTCAGCGCTGAATTTGCGTCGATTGCGAAATAGCCGTCGGCGCCCAACATAACGTATGAAAGGTTGGTTGCAATGGCAGCACCGCACTTACAAATCAAAGACTTGCATGTATCAGTAGAAGACAAGGAAATTGTGAAGGGGTTGAACCTGGACATTCACGGCGGAGAAATCCACGCCATCATGGGCCCCAACGGTACAGGGAAGAGCACCCTTTCTTCTGCGTTAATGGGGCATCCAGCTTACAAAGTGACAAGTGGAACGGCAACTCTCGACGGAGAGGACTTGCTCTCCATGGCGGTAGATGAGCGGGGCCGCGCGGGGATGTTCCTGGCTATGCAATATCCGGCTGAAGTATCCGGTGTATCCAATGCCAACTTCCTGCGTACTGCATTGAATTCAAGGCTCGGCGAGGGGAATGAAATGCCTGTTATTAAGTTCCACCGGTCCTTGCAAAAGAAAATGAAAGAACTGGATATTGATCCTTCCTTTGCAGACAGGTACCTAAATGAAGGTTTTTCCGGCGGAGAGAAAAAGAGGAATGAAATTCTTCAGATGGCAATGCTTGAACCGCGTATTGCGATTTTGGATGAGATTGACTCGGGGTTGGACATTGATGCACTCAAAGTTGTTTCCAGTGCAGTCAACTCGTTGCGTTCGCCAGAGACTGGCTTCTTGATTATTACGCACTATCAGCGTTTGCTTCAATATATTGAACCGGATTTCGTGCACATTATGATGCAAGGACGGATTGTGAAGTCCGGCGACAAGAAACTGGCAGAGTATCTCGAAGCAAACGGTTATGACGGTTTGAAACAGGAGTTGGGTATTGTCGACGAAACTGTCGGAGCAGAGGCATAAGGAGGGGACAAACGTGGCAGAGGAACTTACAACAGCAGCAACGTCTTCCCTTGTGCAAGAACTGGTTGCTCGACATCAGGAACCGGAGTGGCTGAGGCAGAAGAGGGAAGAGGCATGGAAGACGTTTGCACAACTGCCTTCACCTAAACTGGAAAAAACAGATGTGCGTAAACGCACATGGGAAGTCAGCGAACTGTCGGCTAAGACGGACGGACGACCCCAGGAAGAAATTGCAGCAGTTTTGGATGCTGCTGCAGAACAACCCTTTATCTATCTAAGGGACGGATACCTGATGCAGTCCAACCTACCCTCGGACCTGAAAAGCCAGGGTGTTGTGGTCGAAGATTTGCAAACTGCAGTGACCCATCATGAAGCACTGCTTAGAGAACACCTTGGTACGGTCGTTGATGACACGGAATCAAAGTGGGCGGCCTTAAATGCAGCCATATGGGAAAATGGTGTCTTTGTATATATTCCCAAGGAAGTTGCAGTGGAGAGTCCGATACAGTTCATCTATGAAGAATCACTTGCCGGGGGCGGTGCGAGGCCGCGGGTGCTGATTGTTGCGGAAACGGGATCGAAAGCGGAGTTTTCCGAATTGAGCTTTACGCCCCAGGACGGAGTGCGAGGCCGTGTACACAGTGAGGTCATGGAAGTCGTTGCGGACGTAGATTCTCATCTCAAGATTTCGGCTGTGACACAGTTTCACAAGGGCCCAACCAACTTTGTCCTGCGCCGAGCGAAAGTTGCAAAGGATGCAAAGGTGGAGTGGATTGCCGGGGATATCGGCGATGGATTTACTGTTGCGCTCGTGGAGAGTCGGCTTGAGGGCAGCGGCGCAATGTCATCTTCCCGGGCACTGGGATTTGGATTCGGCCGGCAGCGACTTGACTTGACGTTGAGTATGGATCATTACGGACGCTCATCAGAGAGCGACATCGTTATGCACGGAGTCATGCTTGGAAAAGCAAACTCTGTGTACCGAAGCTCAAGTCACATCCGCAAAGGAGCAGCGGATGCAGCAAGCGAGCAAAGCGACAGAATGCTGGTCCTGAACAAATCAACTCGTGCAGATGCGATTCCAATGCTGTTGATTGATGACAATAATGTTCGCCGGTGCGGGCACGCAGCCAGTGTCGGGAAATTGGATGAGATACAAATTTACTACTTGATGTCCCGCGGTGTGAGCAAAACGGAAGCGACCAAGATGATTGTTTGGGGCTATTTGGCGCCCACCGTTGACTTAATTCCTGTTGAAAGTATGAGACATTTGTTGTCAAGACGAATTGACGAGGAGTTGGAAGCATGAATCCTCTTGACATGAATCCTCTTGAGTTGAAACGGGATTTTCCGATTCTTCAACAGGAGATCAACGGGCATCCTCTCATCTATTTGGACAGTGCTGCTACATCACAAAAGCCACAGACAGTGCTCGATGTGGTGCAGCGGTACTACCAGCAAGATAATGCAAATGTTCACCGTGGTGTCCACACACTGGGGTCTCGTGCGACGGAAGCTTACGAACTGGCACGAGAGAAAGTGGCTCATTTTATTAATGCGCCCTCATCTGAGCAAATTGTGTTTACGCGGGGAACGACGGAATCCATTAACATGGTGGCTTACGGCTATGCGCGTCTAACTCTGCAAGAGGGAGACGAAATTGTAACGACGGCTGCCGAGCACCATAGCAACTTAGTGCCGTGGCAGCAGGTTGCTCGCGTAACTGGAGCAAAACTGAAATTCATCCCGCTGGAGCAGGACGGTACTGTTACAATGGAAGCTGTACGTGAGGTTATCACTGAGAAGACCAAACTGGTTGCCATTGCACACGTGTCAAATGTACTTGGCACCATCAACCCCATTAAGGAAATTTCCAAAGTTGCCCATGACGCAGGTGCGATTCTGGTGGTGGACGGCGCTCAGAGTGTGCCTCATATGTCAGTGGATGTAAAAGAGTTGGACTGTGACTTCTTGGCTTTTTCCGGACACAAAATGTGCGGTCCTTCAGGTGTGGGAGTGCTTTACGGAAAACGCTCTTTGCTGGATAAAATGGAGCCTACCTACTTTGGCGGCGAGATGATTGATGTGGTCGAACTGGAGGAATCCACTTGGAAGGATACCCCGTGGAAGTTCGAGGGCGGTACACCCATCATTGCGGGTGCTATCGGTTTGGGGGCCGCCATTGATTACCTGAGTGAAGTGGGGATGGAGAACGTTCATCGTCATGATACGGAATTAGCTGCATACGCTATGGAGCGTTTGTCTGAGCTGGATGACATCGAAGTATACGGGCCGGCCGCAGGTAAGGAGCGGGGCGGTCTAGTCACTTTCAACCTCAAGGGGGTTCATCCGCACGATGTGTCAACGGTGCTTGACGCTGAAGGAGTGGCGGTTCGTGCCGGTCATCACTGTGCGCAACCTTTGATGAAGTTTTTGGAAGTGCCGTCAACCGCACGAGCCAGCTTTTATATGTATAACACGAAGTCTGATATTGACGCCTTGGTAAAAGCCTTGGAGTCAGCGAAGGAGTTCTTTCACCATGCAATTGGATGATTTATACCGCCAAGTCATCATGGATCACTATCAGCATCCGAGAAACAGTGGGAAAATTGATGAAGGCACTGTGGATGTGGATATGCGAAACCCCAGCTGCGGAGATGAAATCACTCTTCAACTGCTTGTAAAGGACGGCGTGATTCAAGATGTGAAGTTCCTTGGAAGCGGGTGCTCCATTTCCATATCTTCCGCTTCGATGATGACCGAAGCTGTGATGGGAAAGACAGTTGAAGAAGCTTTGCAGATGCAGGAACTGTTTCGCCAGATGGTGAAGGGCGAAGATATAGATGCAGAGGAATTAGGCGATTTGGAATCTTTACAAGGCGTGTCCAAGTTTCCGGCACGCTTCAAGTGTGCAACGCTTGGCTGGCAGGCCCTTGAGAAGGCATTGCAAAAGCAAGAAGCGGACGCATAAGAGTCACGGAAATGAATTCACATACGGATTCATTGAAGACGGTCTTACGGGTTCGCTGAAGATAGGCTTTGAAAGCTGATTTTGGACACAATTCAGTACAAGGAGGTCGATTGTCGTGGCGAAGACAATGCCGAATTTGGAAGAGTATAAGTATGGGTTCCACGATAAGGACGTTTCTGTTGTCAAGTTTCAAAAAGGCTTGAACAAGAAAATCGTTGAACAGATTTCCATGATGAAGAATGAACCTGGTTGGATGACAGACTTCCGTCTGCGCTCCTTGGAGTTGTTTGAAAAGCAGAAAATGCCCAACTGGGGCGGCGATCTGTCTGATCTCAACTTTGACGATATCACGTACTATGTAAAACCTTCCGAGCGACAGGGCAAGACATGGGAGGAAGTTCCGAGCGAAATTAAGAACACATTTGATAAGCTCGGAATTCCTGAAGCGGAACAAAAGTACCTCGCTGGTGTGTCAGCGCAGTACGAGTCCGAGGTTGTGTATCACTCTATGCGTAAGGACCTGGAGGATCTCGGTATTCTGTTCACAGATACAGACACTGCCCTTCGCGAGTATCCTGAACTGTTCAAGGAGTACTTCGGCACCGTTGTACCTCCTGAAGACAACAAGTTTGCAGCGTTGAACAGCGCAGTGTGGAGCGGAGGAAGTTTCATTTACGTACCAAAAGGCGTCAAAAGTGATGTCCCGCTCCAGGCTTACTTCAGGATTAATTCGGAGAACATGGGACAGTTCGAAAGAACTTTGATTCTCTGTGATGATGACAGCTTCGTGCACTATGTCGAAGGGTGCACAGCACCGGTTTACAGCACCAACTCTCTGCACAGTGCCGTTGTCGAAATTGTGGTGAAGGACAATGCTCGCTGTCGTTATTCAACCATTCAGAACTGGGCCCCCAATGTCTATAATCTAGTGACAAAGCGTGCCGTAGCGTATAAGAACGCTACGATGGAATGGGTAGACGGCAACATTGGTTCACAACTGACCATGAAATACCCAAGTGTCTATATGATGGAGGAAGGCGCCAAAGCGATGGTGCTATCCATTGCTGTAGGCGGTAAAGGACAACATCAGGACGCAGGAGCAAAGGTGGTTCACAATGCTCCGAATACGACTTCAACGATTGTCTCCAAGTCCATCAGTAAGCAGGGCGGAAAAACTACGTATCGCGGCTTGACCAGTTTTGCGCCAAATGCTTACGGCTCCAAGTCCAACGTAAAGTGTGACACACTTCTGTTTGACGAAAATTCAACTTCGGATACCATGCCGTACAATGAAATTATGAACGATGACGTTACATTGGAACACGAGGCGACTGTATCCAAGGTCAGCGAAGAGCAACTGTTCTATTTGATGAGTCGCGGGTTGTCGGAAGAAGAAGCCACTCGGATGATTGTCATGGGCTTTATCGAACCTTTCACGCGTGAACTGCCGATGGAATACGCGGTGGAAATGAATCGCCTGATTAAGTTTGAAATGGAAGGTTCTGTAGGATAATGTTAAAGCGGGTTTGGGAAGCGTGATGCTTCCCAAACGTCCGATTTGATATGAATTGTGTCGATGTGTCTGAAGAGTTGAAGAGTTGAAGAGTTGAAGAGTTGAAGATGAACGGAGATGTGCGTGTGAGTTGGACGAAGGTGGCTTCTGCAGCGGAAGTTGCAAAAGGAAGCATGAGGAATGTAGAAATCGATGACGAATATATCGGTGTGTATCATACGATGGAAGATGAATGGTATGCCACCTCGAACATCTGTACCCATGCAGGGGAGACTTTGACGGACGGAACACTGGAGGGCTGTGTCGTTCAGTGTCCCAAACACGGAGGACAGTTTGACGTTTCGACGGGTGCGGCAGTGAAGTTTCCGTGCGTGATGCCTGTGGAGACTTACCAAATTGAGATTCGGGACGGTGAAGTGTACATCGACTTTGAGGAGTAATTCGGACAAAGCGAATTCAACCTCAAGGGCGAGTGCTTCTCAGAGATACAGCAGTCTTTGCTAACCCGAACGGAAAGCTGAGGGGATAGGCTTTGAAGGTCGCCAAGAAGACGGAATATGGCCTTAGGGCAATGGTTGCACTGGCTTTGATGGCAGGTGAGCGCCATGCTGTACCCCTTCGTACAATTGCAGAGTCTGAGAATATTCCTGAGCCTTTCCTCGATCAAATCGTAGCAAAACTCAGAAAGGCAGGCTTTGTGAAAAGTGTACGAGGCGTAAATGGCGGGTACATGCTGAGCAGAGCTGCGTCTGATATTAAAATTGGTTCATTGGTAAGAGTACTTGAAGGTTCTCTGTCCCCCATTGGATGCATTGGGGATGACGTGCAAGCTGTTGAGGAATTCTGTTGTAGAGTGGAAGGCTGTCATACTAGGCCAGTGTGGATTCGGGTTATGGATGCAGTCACCAGAGCATTGGACTCTATATCATTAGAAGACGTCATGCACGATGAAGTGCCCGTGGAAACAGTTCTGAGCGAATCGTAATCGCGTTGCACCGTAATTAGAAGCAGTCGGAAGCGTGTGTCGAGGGACTGTGGGAGTACAGGGTGATTTCAAGGGATTGAATGGATTAAATGAGGATTCGTCTGAGTCTAGCCGTGTCCGACCAACACTATAAAGCTGGCCCTGCGAGCAGCCCGTGAGAAGGTACCGACCGCAGGAGGCCAAAATCTAAGGCAGCCCGCAAGTAATTTTGGGCGCCTATTTTTGTCGACAGCCAAAGGTTGTTTTTCGTATGCGATGACGCGGACTTCCCGCAGGCTCGCAGCATGACAAGCAGGTGATTGGACGATTAGTTCTTTTGAATAGATTAGGAAGATAAACAGGACAGTCCTGTTTATCTACAATATTAGGATAGTCCAATTGGAAAACGGGTTGGATTGTACGATAAGCGGATGGACCTGGTCGCCGCAGAGGATGAGGCCCTCGGATGGCGAGGCACGGGTTCTGAATCAAGGGGACAGGCCTGGAATCAAAGGGATAGGCCCGAAATCAAGGGGATAGGCCCAAATCAAGGGGACAGTCCTGGAATAAGGATCCCAAAAGAGCTTATATGGATCTGACGGCTCTGTGTTATTGAAATAGACTCCCCAGAAGAGCTTAAGCAAGCAATTATAGCCCGAAATGGCACTCTCACTGCCACTTAAGCTCCTCTCAGGAGCTTATTAGGCCGCTTTGTAACAGAAAGCGAGAAATAAGCACCTGTGGGATCGCTATCAGGCAGTCGTTACCTTTGCATATACCCCTGATGGGTATTGGCACTTCAAAGCCCCCGAATCGTGCTCCAAAGTTGCAC
This sequence comes from Alicyclobacillus sp. SO9, assembly GCF_016406125.1. Classification (NCBI taxonomy): domain Bacteria; kingdom Bacillati; phylum Bacillota; class Bacilli; order Caryophanales; family Alicyclobacillaceae; genus Alicyclobacillus; species Alicyclobacillus sp. SO9. The sequence goes on from NZ_CP066339.1 coordinate 1,690,631, forward strand.
TCCAAAGTTACCAACCACATCCAGGCTGGGGTGTGGGATTGAGTGATTGGACGATTAGTTCTTTTGAATAGATTAAGAAGATAAACAGGACAGTCCTGTTTATCTACAATATTAGGATAGTCCAATTGGAAAACGGGTTGGATTGTACGATAAGCGGATGGACTAGGTCGCCGCAGAGGATGAGGCCCTCGGATGGCGAGGTATGGGTCCTGAATCAAAGGGATAGGCCCGAAATCAAGAGGACAGGCCTGGAATAAGGATCCCAAAAGAGCTTATATGGATCTGACGGCTCTGTGTTATTGAAATAGACTCCCCAGAAGAGCTTAAGCAAGCAATTTTAGCCCGAAATGGCACTCTCACTGCCACTTAAGCTCCTCCCAGGAGCTTATTAGGCGGCTTTGTAACAGAAAGCGAGAAATAAGCACCTGTGGGATCGCTATCAGGCAGTCGTTACCTTTGCATATACCCCTGATGGGTATTGGCACTTCAAAGCCCCCGAATCGTGCTCCAAAGTTGCACTCCAAATCGACTACAGACATCCAGGATAGGTAATATATGGACTGTTGTCTACTTAGACGTACCAAGCCCCATCCAAGCTAGACACGCGATCCATCAAAAGCCAAGGTCTGTCTTTGGCATTTGCTTTACTTGTTCCAACTCTTCATCACGTTTCCTACAGGCTTCTAAGTAGGCATTGTACATAGACCGAATGTCGGGATTGCCTGCTGTAACCTGCTGATCCAACAGTAGATGGTGGTTGCGTCGGTCATAGGAAATGTGGTTGCTTGGATTATAGCCCTTATCCCGCAGCAAGCCGAGTAATTGTGTCATCAAGTCTGTCACGGCGAGGTGTGATACACTCCATTGTTCCGTTTGGTCTGGTTCTGACATAGTGTTTCCTCCCTCTCCATGTAAATTATCAGGATCCGCTGCCATGGATGAGACGTCTTAATTAGTTCGCTACTAGTGTTTTGGCAGTCTTTCATACAGTTCGCTGCCGATTGATTGTTAGCCTGTGGAGCTTGCGTTGCAAATCTCTTATCGGCTCCTACCAACCGCCGCATAGCTGGCAGCCCACCGCCGCATAGCTTGGCAGCCACCTGCACCGGGCTGATATTTTTCAAACTTGCCATAAGAATATGCAATAGGCCCCTTGCCAATTTGAATATGGGTATCGATAAATAGTATAATTCAGTTTGTGTGGTAAAGCCAATTGCCTCACAATCAGATTACATAGGAGGTTGATGGGAATGCCGTTAGTTGGGAACCCAGCTCCAGATTTCGACATGTTGTCAACAAAGAACATGAAAACCTTGGATGAGCGTGTTAAACTGTCTGACTATAAAGGCAAGTGGTTGGTTATGTTTTTCTATCCCGCCGACTTCACTTTTGTCTGCCCGACAGAGATTATTGCGATGAATGACAGGCTGCAAGAGTTTAAAGACTTGGATGCCGAAGTTCTGGGGATTAGCACAGACAGTGTGCACAGTCACAAGGCATGGATTAATACACCAAAAGAAGACAATGGCCTGGGCGGTTTGGACTATCCGTTAGGCGGAGACTTCACGAAGGAAGTTGCCAGCAAATACGACGTGCTGGTTGAGGCTGAAGGTGTAGCACTGCGAGGTCTGTTTATTATCGATCCCGATGGCGTACTCCGCTACCAAGTGGTACACGATCTGAACATTGGCCGCAGTGTTGATGAGACCCTGCGTGTTCTCGAAGCCTTGCAAGCAGGCGGCATGTGTCCGGCAAACTGGCAGCCTGGAGATGCGTTGCTCGAAGTCTGAGGCGGTTGGCCGCTAGGGCCTGCTGCTGCCAGAAAGGGGGATCGGCCTGCGAGCCGTTCCTCTTTTTTAGCATGTGATAGAGCTGAAACGTAAATTGTCCAGCCTCGCAGCAGTTACTGTGAATGCTGTCTTTTTGAGAAAGCTGGAAACCATCATTTGGAGGTGATACTGCATGCCCATGCGACTAGGGACGGAAATGCCAACTATTGAAGGAGCAACCGAGTGGTTTAACAGCGAAGGAATGCCCGAGCTGGAGCCGGGGAAGGTAACGCTGATTCACTTTTGGGCAGTCTCCTGCCACATTTGCCATGAGACAATGCCCGAACTGATGAAAATTAAGTCCAAGTATGAAAAGGACGGTCTACAGGTTGTTGCTGTGCATATGCCGCGCTATGATGCGGACGTAGATGTTGAGAAGGTCAAGGGTGACAGGGCGGAGTACCAGATGGATCAGCCTATAGGTCTCGACCACCGCAAGGCACTGGCGACTCGATTTCAAAATGAGTACGTACCTGCTTTTTTCATTTTTGACAAGGAAGGTAAATTGAAGTTTCGTGCCGCCGGCGATCGCGGTTTTCAGAAGGTAGAACCGAAAGTGCGCGAGGCACTGGGACTTCCAAACGAGTAAACGTAGACGGTACCCTCTACACCAGAGCGGCCGGGATGTGATACCCGAGTTAAGGAACAGGTAAAGAACGGCCGCTCCCTCATTTGTCCGCCCAGATTGATGTGTCCATTTGAATTCACTTGAATTTTTGCGAGTTTTGCTCTGACTAGGTCGAGGTTTCATGAAGACTAGGCACAGTTCAGCGTTATTGACAGTTACAGTTTCACCACCTACAATGAGGATGAATAATGAATGAGTATTCATTCACTAGGAGGAGGAGGGTTATCGCAAATCGCCGGGACGAATTAAAACACGATGCGATTCTTCGTGCTGCAATTACGGTGATGGCCCAGGCGGGATACCATCATGCGCAGATTTCACGGATCGCCAAAGTGGCCGGTGTCGCTGATGGAACCGTTTACCTCTACTTCAAAAACAAAGAGGACATTTTGATTTCCTTGATTCGCAGTTGTATCAGTCAAATTGTGAAACGATCAACCGAGGAACTGCTTTCTGGTATGTCTGCCACCGAGAAACTGTCGAGGCTGGTGACCTTGTATTTCAGGGAATTAGGCAGTGATGCCGAACTTGCCATGGTCACGCAGGTACACTTGCGGCAAGTGGACGCTAATATTAGAAGGCAAATTGGAGACATCATGAAACCGTTTTACGACACGCTTGACGATGTTGTGAATCAAGGCATTGACGAAGGTATGTTTCGCCCTGGCATCAATCGTCGCCTTGCTCGGAGAATGCTGTTTGGAACCATGGATGAAACTGTGACTGCGTGGGTTTTGACCGGGAGTAAGTACGACCTGGAGGCTCAAAGTTCCGATGTCGTAGATTTACTGTTACACGGATTGACCGTATCACAGTTGGTCAAATCGGAGAGGAGTGCAAACACATGAACATATTAGTTTGTCTGAAGCAGACATTTGACACAGAAGAAAAGATTGTGGTAGAAAACGGAAGCATCAAAGAAGACGGCGTCCGGTTTGTGATTAACCCCTATGACGAATACGCAGTTGAGGAAGCCATTCGCTTGAAAGAAGAGCACGGCGGAGAAGTAACAGTGATTTCTGTAGGTCCTGAGCGTACAGAGGAAGCATTGCTGACTGCCCTGGCTATGGGTGCTGATTCTGCAGTCCTCGCCAGTGACGAGGAACTGTTTGGTGACGAATATACTGCCGCAAAAGTGCTGGCCGCAATTATAGAGGACCGTGAGTATGACATCATTCTCGGAGGGAACCAGGCCGTTGATGACGGATCCAGTCAAGTCGCGGTGCGGTTGGCAGAGGAGTTGAATATCCCTCATATTTCAACAGTTACAGAGTTGAAGGTAGACGGAGATGCCGTAACAGGCCACCGCGATGCAGAAGGCGATGAAGAAATTGTAACTGCCAAACTGCCTGTAGTCGTTACGGCTCAGCAGGGACTCAACGATCCACGTTATCCCTCACTTATCGGCATTCGCAAAGCTAAGAAGAAGCCGATGGACCGCTTGACAGCAGCTGACCTGGGCTTAAGCAAGGATGATATCGCAGCGAAAACCGCAGTAACGGAAACCTATCTTCCAAAGCCCAAGGAGGGCGGAAAGATTCTCAGCGGTGAACTTTCCGACCAAGTAAACGAATTAGTGGATGCGCTGAAGAACGTTGAAAAAGTGCTGGACTAATAAGCTGATGGACGAATGAAGCAAGAAGCAAGGCACAACATGCACAGCAAGCGCGGGAGGGGAATTTAGATGGCTAAAAACGTACTGGTTGTTGCTGACATTCGAAACGGAAAACTAAGAAATGTAACTCACGAAATGATTGGCGGAGCCCTTGCCATCGCGGCAGGCGGTGAAGTGAGCGTCGCGTTGATTGGTGAAAGCGTATCAGGGCTCGCAGAGGGACTGGGCAATCTCGGTGCAGACAAGGTCTATGCGGTAGAATCTGACTCACTGAAGGACTATACACCTGCAGCCTATCGAAAGGCTCTGATGGAGGTTTATAACACCGCGTCTCCAGAAGTTATTCTCCTGGCACACTCGGCCGTTGGAAAAGACCTAGCGCCAATGATAGCAATGCGTCTTGGTACGGGCCAAGTCTCCGACGTTGTGGGTATGGAGGTCGAAGGCGATGAATTGGTGTTTACCCGCCCCATCTACGCAGGTAAGGCTTTTACCAAAGTGACGGTGAACAGCACCCCGGTTGTGGCCACAATTCGTCCCAACAACCTGCCCCCTGCAGAAGCAGGAAAAGGGAAGGCCGGATCTGTCGAGAACCTGGACGTTTCCTTTGAACAAGCTGACCTAAACACTGTCATTCAGGAGATTATCAAGAAGACATCAACCGGAGTCGATTTGACAGAAGCCAAGATTATTGTGTCCGGCGGCCGCGGTGTGAAAAGCAAGGAGGGTTTTGAACCCCTGCAGGAGTTGGCTGATGTGCTTGGTGCCGCGGTGGGTGCATCGCGTGGAGCGTGCGATGCGGAATACTGCGACTACTCCCTGCAAATTGGTCAAACAGGAAAAGTGGTCACACCGGATTTGTATATTGCGTGCGGCATTTCAGGAGCCATTCAACACCTGGCCGGTATGTCCAATTCCAAGGTGATTGTGGCGGTTAATAAAGACCCTGAAGCTCCGATTTTCCAAGTAGCAGATTACGGCATTGTCGGAGACTTGTTCGAGGTTGTACCGTTGATGACGAAGGCACTGAAAGAGGCTTTAGCATAGCGGTCGGACACCCGTGCAGACATCGACAATAGATAGAAAACAGGCTCTCCTCTGTGCTAGAGAGAGCCTGTTTTCTGTCTCAGAGCCTATTTGTAAAGGTGTTCAAAATGACGGTGACAGTTCCTTAACGGCAGATTCCAATTGTGCTAGTGCTTTCTCCAGAAGCATTCTCGGACAAGCCAAGTTCATTCGCATAAAGCCAGTCCCTTCCTCGCCAAACATACTTCCTTCATTGAGGGCAATCCCTGCAGTATGCGTCATGAAGGATTTGAGTTCTTCCTGGGATAACCCGAGCTTGCGGCAATCAAGCCATACTAAATAAGTCCCTTGCGGCTTTGTCAGGCTGATTTGCGGGATGCGGCTGTGCAGCGTCTTATCCAGGTACTTGATGTTCTCGTCGATATACTGCAAGAGCCCTTCAAGCCATGGTTCACCTTCTTGATAGGCTGTCTGTAATGCCACCTTGGCGAGAATGTCAGGTCTGCCAATGTGGAACTTATCCAACGTTGCGATATACTGCTTTCTGAGTTTCTCGTCAGGTATGATTGCGATGGCTGCATGAAACCCTGCTAAATTAAAGGTCTTACTTGGGGCCACAAATGTGACTGAGCGACGGGTCAACTCGCCACCGAGGGAAGCATACGGTGTATGCGTGAAACCTGGCAGAATTAAGTCGGAGTGAATTTCATCAGCAATCACGAATGCGTCGTATTTCTCACATAGTTCTCCAAAAGAGCGCAGTTCGTCTCTGGTCCAGACACGTCCCACAGGGTTATGCGGGCTGCACAAAACGACGACTTTCACCCCAGACTGCAGGATTTCCTCCAAGTTTTCCAAGTCCATGACATACTGACCATTTTCGACCTTAAGCGAGTTTGTTACGGGGGTACGACCTAAATTAGTAATGATTTTTTTAAACGGGTGATACACGGGTGTCTGAATTACGACGCTGTCATCAGGATTGGTTACTAGACTTAATATGTAGGCAAATGCAGCGAGAACACCAGGGGCGTGTGTCAACCATTCGGTTTCAACCGGCCACCCATGGCGTTTTTGCAGCCAGTGCTGCACTGTTTGGTAGTAATCGTCCGGTAAGCCGCCGTAACCGTAAATTCCGTGCTGAATCCGTGTCGTCAATGCGTCTATGACAGGCTGCGGAGCAGGAAAATCCATGTCAGCAACCCACATGGGAATAGCATTCTTGTTTTCGTATATGGCTTCTCTGCCACTCCATTTCATAGAATCGGTGGCTGTGCGGTCAATGAACTCGTCAAACCTAGGGTCCAAGACAAATTCTCCTCTCAAGCTGACTCAAATTCAGGTGACTCAAATCAAGCTGATTCAAAAAGACTGCTGACAGACCAGCAGTCATGGGTGGAAACAGGATTACCGTATTGTAGTTGTAACTGCCGCTGCAGAAGCTGCATTAGCCGACGGGAATGCAGGTTGCGGCTTAAATGTTTCGTAGGCAACAATCACCAGTGCAATGACCATTAAAATAAGAAAGTATCTTCTCATTACAATATTCCTCCATCATCAGTACAAACCTAAGGTTGTCCTTCGAATACTTACTTATTGTATCAAACCACTGATTATTGTGCACAACTTTCCTCCTCTCATGCGTTGCCTCCGAAACGCTCCTGCGAGTAAACTGTTAAGAAAGGAGTGTGCGGTTATGGATCCGTTGGAATGGACTCATCAATGGGACAATTACGAAATGATGATGTATGTTGAAACGGAGGGGGAACACACCGGGATCTTCATGCAAGTATCACAGCGTGATAAGCGCGACGGTGCTGAAGAATGGGAAATTCTCTATAATCGGAAATTGAGTGACTATAGTCCTGAGGCAGGCCGTGGGAAAACAGATTTTGCAGAGTGGGAGGATGCTGTGCTTCGGGATTATTTGCATCAACACCCGCATCTGGTACGGGACGAAAAGGCGTATTTCGAAACGCGAATGGCAGGTGAGGCGCATGAGTAAACGAACCCATCACAATCGGGCGGCTTCTGCGGAAAATGATAAGCCGGATTACGCCGCCGACTATCCGGTTCAAAAAGCGAAGGCAGAAAAGAAAGAAGACGACAAGGCTCATGTTCAAGAACACTTGCAGGGCAGTGTTTTGGAAGAACTGAGCCGGCTCAAATCCAAGTTGGAGAAAGAAGCCGCGTCAGCGGACACCAAGGGAGAAAAATTGCAACGGGGTTCCCCGTCATTGCGTCAGGACAAACGTGCTGGTTCGTCCAAGCAAGTAAGGGAAACGCCGGACGAAAAGAAGTCTTTTGCCGAGTTGTTTGAGCCTCAGGAAGAAGAAGATGTGTCTTTCGAAGATATCCTGAAGGAGTCCAAACTGGACTGGCGTAAGTTCAAGTGAGCATTCGTTGGTGTTTGGAGACAGACGACCGAATTGGAATGGTTCGAGACATTGTGTCGGCGGTTGCAGACTGTGGTGGAGATGTAGAAGCCATGGAAGTGGTGTCACGGTATGTGTACATCCGCTTACATTGCTCAAACACACAGACAATGCAACTTCAATCCGCCCTACAGTCCGTGTCGGGGGTGAGGCGGGTCGACGCAATTGATTCACTGCCGTATGAAGCGGATGAGCAGAACCTTATTAGACGGGTCATGGACAGAGAAGGGTCCGACGAGACCCTGTCCTTTTCCGGATTGATTTACAAGAGTGATTCCATGAAGGCGCAAGTGCATATAGCGAAGGCTATTGCTGCCAGGGATGTACCTGTCTTGATTACTGGGGAAAGCGGAACTGGAAAGGAATTGATGGCGAGAGCCATCCACAATGCTTCAGCGCGAAGTCAGCACCGGTTTGTCGCTGTAAACTGTGCTGCAATCCCGGAAACTTTGTTGGACAGTGAACTTTTTGGGTATGTGGAAGGTGCGTTTACAGGTGCAAGGCGAGGAGGACGGCTGGGTCTGTTTGAAGTTGCGGACGGAGGGACCCTATTTCTGGACGAGATTGGCGAAATGAATCCTGCAGTCCAGGCAAAGCTGTTGCGTGTCTTGTCCGAATCTGAGTTGCGCCGTGTCGGCGATTCTGAGTCACGAAAGGTAAATGTGCGAGTGCTTGCAGCCACAAATCGAAATCTGGAACATTTGATTTCGACGGGTCAGTTTCGCCAGGACCTCTTCTTCCGCCTGAATGTCATCCCGATTCAATTGCCGCCCCTTCGTGATCGTAAAGATGATATCGTTCCCTTGGCCATGGCCTTCATCAGTCGAATGGAACGACGGTTGGAGCGCAAGTTTCAGCTATCCGTCGAGAGTCAGAATGCCATTCGAGAGTACGCATATCCCGGCAACATTCGTGAACTGCAGAACATCATTGAGCGGGCCTGCTACCTGTGTGAGTCTGAAGTCCTGTCGCCAAACTTGTTTATGACAGACTCTTTTCTGCCAAAGTCCGTGCCGGCAAATCTTCAGGACGCTGCAGAAGACGGTGCCAATACGCCTCCGGCTGAGGCTGCTTACAGCAGTTCGAGTTCTGTTCCAGAGACCAGTTTGCGTAACCTTGTCCGGACCTATGAATTAAAGATCATTCAAGATACGGTCAACCGTCTCGGAAGCGTTCGTAAGGCTGCTGCCGAGCTAGGTGTTTCTCATACCACGCTGCTAAACAAGTTGCATCGTGAATAGGACCAGTCAGAATGCAATAACCCCACCAGGTGGAACGTTTTTGTTCCGCCTGGTCTAAAATCGTTCCACTTATTTTTGAATGACTGTTTTGTACTTATAAAAGAATCCGTTCGCAGCATTTCCGCATCTTTCCGCAATCTGCACCGTACGGCACATTATGAGCATTTCTTCAACGACTGTCCTTCTCTCCTGTAGTTGGCATGGGGTTGGCATAAAAATTGCATTAGACTTTGCAAACACTGTATATGTGGAAAGGAAGATGGTATATGGGGGAGAAACAAGACAGGGCAAGCCAATCGATGCGGACAAGACTGATTCATTTACCGGATAAAGACGGACAGGCAGAACTGTTGGGCAGCATCACCCCGCCTCTGTTTCAAACGTCTACGTTCGTCTTTGACAGCGCCGAGCAGGGAGGTCGTCGATTTGCCGGGGAAGAAAGCGGATACATCTATAGCCGTCTAGGAAATCCCACGACTCGGTTACTGGAGGAAGCCATTGCAGACGCTGAAGGTGCAGATGATGGGTTAGCGTTTGCCAGCGGCATGGCTGCGATTTCTGCCACACTGATTGCTTTGGTGAAGACAGGTCAGCATGTGTTAGTTTCTCGCGGTATCTATGGCTGCACTTTTGGCTTGCTGGAAATGCTCAATCAACGCTTTGGCGTCAGCTTTACGTTGGCTGACCTCGGCAGTGAAGAGGCTGTTCGTGCCAATATGCGTCCGGAAACCACCGTCATCTACGTAGAAACTCCAATTAATCCCACCATGGAACTTGTCGATCTCGCTGCCTGCGCCAAGGTCGCACACGAACAGGGTGCGAAGCTGGTGGTAGACAACACGTTTGCCAGCCCTGTACTGCAGCGCCCGCTGGAGTTAGGTGCGGACATCGTTGTGCACAGCGCTACAAAATACCTAGGCGGACATGGAGATGTCATTCTTGGATTAATGGCCGGACCGAAGGATTTTGTTGCAGAAGTCAGAATGACTACCCTGAAAGACATCGGTGGTATGGCGGCTCCCTACGATGCCTGGCTTGTCCTGCGCGGTATGAAGACGCTATCCGTAAGAATGAGGGAGCACTGCCGCAGTGCAGAGGAAATCGCGGTAAAGCTGCAGCAGCATCCGGCGGTAGAGAATGTCTATTATCCAGGGCTGAGTGACTTCCCTCAGAGAGAATTGTACGAGCGACAAATGGAGGGCGGCGGCGGTGTCATCGGATTTACTGTGAAGAGCGGCTATGACGGGGGCAAGAAACTGATGAATGAACTGGAACTGTGCCGCAGAGCTGTATCCTTGGGAGAAGTCCATACACTCATTCAGCATCCTGCCAGCATGACTCATTCTCCAGTACCCCCGGAAGTTCGCAAGGAAATGGGCATCGATGACGGCTTGGTCAGGCTTGCAGTCGGATTGGAAGACCCGCGTGACATTTGGGCGGACTTGGAACAAGCACTGGATTCTGTACGCTAGCAGAATGGCTAAATCAGCAAAATCGAGGTACAATGTATGTATCCGCAATGGGTCAATCCGCAATTGCTTCATGTGCAGGGTTGACGGTTGGTAGTTGACAGCTTAAGTTGCACGTCGTGGTTAACAGTCAATTGAAGGCTGTAATCGAAAGGCGTAATCGAAGGTTGTAAACGAGAGGCGTAATCGAAATTGAAGGCTGTAATTGAAATCGAAGGCTGTAATCGAAGGTAACGTTATTTCTATCTGAGGAGAATATGAGATGTGCCGAGGAAGACCCGGAACAGTCGCAGGGCGATTCTGTCGCGGAACAACCTCATTTTTTGACAATACGAATGCATACACTGGGTGACCTTAGCGGGTCACCCTTTCCTATGTTAAAGCGACAGTATGGTACCGAAGTAGTGTTGGTTGGGAGGAGATTCTGTGCAAGACAAGATGGTTGTATTAAATGGCAATGACTTAACGCTTGACAATGTCTATAACGTTGTGGTGAGAGGTGCAGAGTGTATCATTTCCGACGATGCCTGGAAAAAGGTTCGGGCAAGTCGTAATCGTATTGAGAGGCAAGTAACGCAAGGCAACATCGTCTATGGTGTTACAACTGGTTTCGGCAAACTCAGCGATGTATCCATTGACGAGCACCATGTGGAACCTTTGCAGGCAAACTTGCTCCGCTCGCATGCGGTCGGCGTCGGTGAGCCCATGCCGCAAGACGTGGTTCGAGCCATGCTGCTGCTGCGTGCCAATGCCTTGGCAAAAGGGTTTTCCGGAATTCATCCAGACACACTGCAACTGCTGGTAGAGTTACTGAATCACCGTGTACACCCTGTAATCCCCAGTCAAGGTTCTCTCGGCGCAAGCGGAGACCTGGCTCCTCTTGCACATATGGCCCTGGTGCTCATCGGTGAGGGTGAAGCAGAAGTGGACGGACAGGTGTTGTCAGGTTCGGCAGCACTAGCCAAAGCTGGGCTCAGTCCGGTACGCCTTGGGGCAAAAGAGGGACTGGCACTGATTAACGGAACACAGGCCATGTCCGGTATTGGCGCAATGACACTGCTCGAAACGAAAAACGTTGGCAAGGCGGCGGATTATGCGGCCGCATTAACCATGGAGGCCTTGCGAGGAATCGTAACGGCATTCGATAAGGATTTGTTGGCGACTCGACCGCATCGGGAACTGGAAGAGGTTGGTGAGAGACTGCGTACTCTCCTCCATGGAAGCCGACGCGTAACGAAGCAGGGTGAGTTGCGGGTGCAGGACGCCTATTCGCTGCGCTGCATTCCGCAGGTGCACGGTGCGTCGTGGCAGGCCTGGAACTATGCATATGAGCGTCTCGCTGTCGAATTGAACGCTGCAACAGATAACCCAATTGTGCTGTCCGACGACAAAATTGTTTCCGGCGGTCAGTTTCACGGTCAGCCCATTGCATTGGCCATGGACTTCCTAAAGGTTGGAGCGGCAGAGTGGGCCAATATCTCAGAAAGACGCATTGAACGGCTGGTCAATCCCCAGTTGAGCGGATTGTCTCCGTTTTTGGCAAAGGAACCTGGGTTGCAGTCAGGATTCATGATAACTCAGTATGTGGCTGCTGCTCTGGTCTCAGAAAACAAGGTTCTGGCCCATCCGGCCAGCGTGGATTCAATTCCGTCCTCTGCAAATCAGGAAGACCATGTTAGCATGGGCACCATCGCAGCACGCCAATGCCGCCAGATTGTCACAAATGTAGCAAAAGTGGTGGCCATCGAACTCATTTGTGCAGCTCAAGCGGTCTACCTTCAGGGTGTAGAGAAAGAGTTGGCACCGGCCACAACACATATCCTCAACTGGGTTAGAAACTATGTTGGGCCAGTAACGGAGGACAAATCGCTCAGCAAGGAAATTGAGGCTATGGGCAATGCAATTCTGGCTGGCAGCCTGGAGGAAGCCATGGCTGACTCGGATTCGGCACAGGCAAAACAGGCCTCGTCGATGGAGACGAAGCCTGTCATGTGAGTAACCCGCAATAAGTGAACTATCCCGGGGGGATTCAACTGATTTTTGTCAGTGTCAATCCCCCGATTCTGGTTCGAATCTTTGACTAGTGGTTGCTGGTTGGCGTGTTTTGGCATTCTGGCCCGGGTTGCCGTAGGTCGAGGGACGTGCGTTTCCTGCGCCGCGAGGTACCACTCTGGAGAGTTTTTCTATATCCAACGCCTTGTTGACAAGGTGCTCTGGAATTTCCAAATTGTTTGCCGCTTCCCGCAGACTGATGTCCTTCGCTAAAGCTTCCTTTACGATTTTCGCTGCTTGCTCGTAGCCGAGTTCCACATTGAGTGCTGTGGCCAGAGACAGCGTGTTTTCTGCATAAAATGTGCATTGTGCCTCATTGGCTTCGATACCGCGAATGCACTTGTCGCTGAATACTCGCACGGATTCAGAGAGAATGCTGATTTCGTGCAGGAAGTTCGCAGCCATCACAGGCATCATCACATTCAGCTCCAATTGGCCGGCTCCGCCTGCCTGGGCTACGGTGGTGTCGCAGCCCTGTACCTGGTAGCACGTCATGTTCAGCATTTCCGCCATGACTGGGTTCACCTTTCCTGGCATAATTGACGATCCCGGTTGCACGGCAGGCAGGTTCAGTTCCCCAAGTCCTGTCCTCGGCCCGGATGACAGGAGTCTCAAGTCGTTGGCAATGCGTTGCAGTGCGAGGGACAAACTGCGCACAGCGCCGCTGACGAAAACAACCTCATCCGGATTCTGGTTAAACGTAAAAGGGTTATCAGGCAGTCGAAAAGAAAGCCCCGTAAATTGTGCCACGTATTCCACGACGGTTTGCGCGTATCCCTCAGGCGTATTGATTCCGGTTCCAATCGCGTTTCCGCCAAGGCCGATTTCCAGAAGACTTGCGGCGGATTGTTCAAGCCACCGCCGGTGTCGGCGAATGTTGTCCGCAAAAGCGGCAAACTCGTCTCCGAGACGCATAGGAACCGCATCCTGCAAGTGTGTTCTACCGGATTTTACAATGTGATTAAAGGCGCGGGCCTTGTCTTCCAGACTTTGAATGAGCTCTCCTAGTGCCGGGTCTAGCTGGTGAGCCAACAGCTCTATTCCTGCAACCTGCATTGCGGCATGAATTGTATCGTTAGTGGATTGAGACTTGTTCACGTCGTCATTAGGGTGAACTCTGCTGTAATCACCGCGCTGTCCGCCTAGAAATTCTGCAGCTCTTGATGCAATCACCTCATTTACGTTCATATTTTGTGAAGTGCCTGCACCTGCTTGATAGACATCTACCTGAAACCATTCATCGAGTTTGCCGCTCATTACTTCTTCCGCGGCATGGCAAATTGCTTCTGTCTTTTGCCCGTCCATGACGCCTAAATCTTTGTGAGCTTTTGCTGCTGCCCACTTTAATATGGCTTGTGCACGGACAAATGCAGGCTGGAGATGCAGCCCGCTGATAGGAAAGTTTTGTATAGCTCGGGCTGTCTGAGCTCCATAGTAGGCCTCCGCCGGAATTTGCAACTCGCCCAAAGAATCATGTGCCGTTCGCATAGGTTGCTGTTCCATCGTACGCCCCTCCAATTCTTGTTTCCAATTCTTGTTTCCAAAAAAATTCTGTAGTTAAATAGTCTCTTCCTATTGCCCAGTTTGTCGATTTGTCCAGCTTTTCCGATGTGTTCAGTTTGCCCCGTGTTCAGAAACTGCCCTGTCATTCTTATAACTTTCTTCAGAAAAAGTATAACAAAGCCATTTCTCAGAGAAAAATCGCACAGGTGGAGATTACCTGCACCTGTGTCCATGCGCCGGAAAAGTGCGAGGGTCTCATCTGCAACAAGGTTATGCTATGCTTTGAAAGAAAAGATACAAAGGTGAGGTGCATAGACTATGAACTTATGGACAGTTGAAGAGTTGCTTCAAATAAAAATTCCACTACATATGAGTATTGCCCCGGATGAGCGACAAATTACATACAGTTTGAAAACTTTGGACGAAGAGAAGGGAGAATTCCGGCAGAAATTATATCGTCACATGCTTGATGGTGAAGATGGCGCCGTTCCAATCACATACGGTTCTTCAATTGAAACAAATCCTGAGTACAGCCCAGACGGAAAATGGCTTGCATATGTAAGCACCCGGCAGCCGGATGAGCAAGACGAAGACGATGAAGAGATGCCGTTACAACGGCTGTATCTCATGCCGCTCACTGGTGGTGAGCCAAAGTGCATGACCAAGGAATTGGGGCCCGTCCATCAATATCACTTTGCTCCGGACAGCAACAGTTTGTTCCTTTTGACTGATGTTGAAGAGACCTCATTTGATAAGGAAAGAAAGAAGGCGATTGAAGAGCAAAAGCGAGATTTGACGCATGAAGAGCGCTCTGTTACGCCTCGACGACTGTGCAGGGTGGACATTTCATCTGGGGATGTTACTACGATTTACCCTCGAGATTACGGCTTGCATGAGTTTTTCGTTGCAGAAAACGGCAGGCAAATCGTCTTTGTCACCAATCACACTGGCTTAAACAACGATGAAGACGAATTGAATCTGTATGTACTTGAAGCTCCTTTTGCTAAGCATTCTACCCGCACAGATTCCCCACAGTGGCACAAGCGTGCACTGATTGAACGCAAGGGGGCTTGTCACACACCGCGGGTTTCACCCGACGGGAGCCAAGTTGCTTTCATAGCACCGCGGTATGAGGCCTCGGAACATTCGCAGAGCGAAGTTTGGCTAGTACCTCTTGACGGGTCTTCTCCCGCCATCAATGTAACCGAGAAAACAGGCTTTGTCGGAGACGTCATGGATTTGCAGTGGGCGTCGAAAAACAGCCTTTTATTTCAGGCGGAACAAGGTCTGTACTCCCGACTGTTTCTCCTCTCTGACACGGATGCTGCGAAAAATGGGTCGGCTGAAGTGGAGGATGTCATCACAGAACCTTGTGTCGTAGGGAGCTTTGTTGTGCACAAGACGGGGTCCACGGTGGTGTATTCGGCGGAGACTGAGACAGAGCCCCCTGAAGTCTTTCTGTGGAAAGAGGGGATGAGTGAACCACAGCAGCTTTCGCACTGGCAGAAGCCGTGGCGCGACAAATACCGTGCTGTTGTACAGGATTATCACTGGCAGGCAGACGACGGCACCGTCATGGAAGGACTTTTGGTGTTGCCAAGGGAGAGTGCAGAAAACGAAGCTGCATTAGGTCAAAAATGGCCCTTAATTGTGGACATTCACGGCGGACCTGCATGGCATACTACAAAAAGCTTTACACAGTACTTGAATTTCCACTGGTTGTCCGGCTTGGGTTACGCCGTTTTCCACCCCAACTACAGGGGCGGTTTGGGTTATGGTCAAGACTATCTTTACGCAAACCACCACGACCTTGGGGGGATTGATTACCGCGACATTATGAGTGGAGTTGATGCCCTTGTGGCAGAGGGTTTGGCGGATGAAGAGCGCCTGGGTGTGATGGGCGGAAGCTACGGCGGCTACATGACGAATTGGATTATCGGGCACGACCATCGGTTCAAGGCTGCGGTGTCGGAGTTTGGTATTTGGAGTCTCATGACAGATTTCGGTTGCTCCAGCGCCCGGGGGTGGGAAGTGATGTACCTGGACAGATACTGGGAGCAGCAGACGCTGTATTTAGAGCGTTCTCCCGCACAGTATGTGGACAGAATTACAACACCAGTGTTTATTCTGCATGGAGACGAGGATGATAACACGTTTATCGCCAACTCAAAGGAAATGTACAACGCCTTGCTGGAAGCGGGGAAGACAGTGGAATTTGTGCATTATCCGCGGGAAGGACACGGCTTTCGGGAACCGCAGCACAAGGCCGACGAGTATCGTAAGATTGCAAAGTGGTTCGGGCATTATCTCCCGACCAAGTGGACGGAACAGCCTGCTGAAGTCATGAACTGGAGAAAGGTGGATGACAGCGTCCAAGCCAGGGTTGTCGGAGCGTCTATCAGTACTGAGTATGCCGGAGTTGGTGAGGACTTTGAGAGAGTTGTCGTTGTGGACATTGAAACGCAGAGGATGACCCAGGGAGAAAATGAAAGTGCATCAACATCTTCTGCGGGAACTGCAGGATCTGCACAGACTGTGGCAGACTCTGATAGTCCAGCAGATAAGAAAGACAGCAAAAACCTTACAATTGCCAATCCGGAAGACAATGAGGTCGTACTGTTGTGGTCAGGAACCGAGTTGTATCAGCGGCCGTCGGTTTTGGCTGAGGACGTTATTTCACCATTAGGCTGGACAGTTCCTGACAGCAGCTTTGTCGTGGAGGGAACGTCCAAACTGGTTCTTTATGCAAACACGACCATTGCTAAAATCCGTTTGCTGTTCCCGGCTGATTGGATACAATATGGAGATTTGAGTGAAACTGTGTTACAAATCAAAGAGACAAACTATCAAATCGATGCGTACTTGTGAAAGCTTGGCGTCTCGATTGAACACGAGATGTGTGAATAGACAAGGGAACAAAAGACAAGGGAACAAAAGGTCGCATCACAGGGCCTGATGAGAGGTATGAGGATAGTGTCGAACTATACATTAGAACTTCAGGTTGCAGTTCGAGCGGCTTTGGCTGCCGGGCAGCACTTTTCTAAAGCAGTGGGCGGAGAAAAACAGGTATCGGCAAAGTCTTCGCCGGCAGATTTAGTAACGGAATACGATCCAGAATGTGAAAGCATGATTCGTCAAGTGATTCATCAAGCGTTTCCGGACCATTCCATTCTCGGTGAGGAGACCACCGCACCAGGGAGTGCTGCATCAAAAAAGGCCGCACAGGAGGTCTACCAGGAAGAGCATTTATGGATTGTCGATCCCATTGACGGAACGACCAACTTTGTCTACCAGTTGCCCTTGTCGGTTGTTTCCATTGCCTACGCTGAGAACGGCGAAGTCAAGGCAGGGGTGATTTATGACCCCTATCGTCATGAGGTGTTTGCTTCCGCCACAGGCTTTGACGCCGTGAAAATGAGCAGCCAGGAAGCGGCTGACTGGATTGAGGGTACGGCCGCGGAACAGACAGAAACCACGTTGCCTGGGCAAACTCTCCATGTACTCTCCCGTGACGGAGTAAGGGGAAGTGTCCTTGCCACTGGTTTTCCGCCTCGTGCGGCTTCGCGAGAACTGGCAACGGCATCTGCTCTGAAACTTGCCCACCGGGTCAAGAGCCTGCGGGCGCTGGGAGCCGCTGCACTGCACCTTGCCTACGTAGCCGCCGGTCGCTTGGATGGATTCTGGGAATACGACCTGAACCTCTGGGATTTGGCGGCAGGAGTGTTTCTCATTAAGCAAGCTGGTGGAGCTGTCAAGTCACTTCACGGCGAGCCCTATGGTCTTTTGGTCCGCGACATCGTGACTGCAGGGACGCCGGGCTTACTGGAGGAGATGATAGAGAGCGTGACAGCAAAGCCGGATGGGAGCGGTGAATGAATGGCGATTGCAGATGAGAAACGGATGGCAATTCAGCAACGGATAGAGGCAGTTTCTGCGTTGCCTGTGTATCGGGATCGGAAGCTGGCACTGTTGACGGATTTGTATCAATTGACCATGATGTATGGCCATTACCATTCCGGTGATTGGGACAAGCAGGTCGTATTCGACCTCTTTTATCGCACAAATCCCTGCAATAATGGCTACGTGATTTCGGCTGGACTTGAACAGGTGGTCTGGTACCTGTACAATCTCCAGTTCAGCAGCGAAGACATTACATATTTGCAGAGTCTCAACATGTTTTCAGAGGAGTTTCTGGAGAAGCTGCGTCAGTTTCGGTTTTCCGGGACCTTGTATGCTGTTCAAGAGGGGTCGCTGGTTTTTCCCAACGAACCCATCCTGCGATTTGAGGGTTCTGTTTTCGAACTTCAGTTAATCGAATCAGCGGTCTTATCTTTCATAAATCATCAAAGCCTGATTGCAACCAAGGCTCAAAGAATTGTGGATGCAGCTCGAACGGACAGACGCAATCCAACGGCTCCAGTCATTGAGATGGGTCTGCGTCGGGCTCAAAACGCAGATGCTTCCATCTTTGGCGCGAGAGCTGCTTATATTGGCGGGTGTGTTGGAACGAGCAACGTCATGGCCGGTCAGAGTTTTTCCATTCCTGTGGTGGGAACGCAAGGACACAGCTGGATTCAGAGCTTTCCTTCTGAACTGGAAGCTTTCCGGGCCTATGCCAGTGCATTTCCAAATCACGTCGCTCTGTTGGTCGACACATATGATGTGGTGAAGAGCGGGATCCCTAATGCCATTGCTGTAGCTGCAGAACTGAAAGCAGAGGGGAAGAAACTGGAGTCTATCCGAATTGACAGCGGAGACTTAGCCTATCTGTCAAAAAAAGCGAGGGAAATGCTGGATGAGGCTGGGTTGACGGATGTGGGTATCATCGCTTCGTCTGATTTGGATGAACACACCATTCGTGAATTGATTCTGCAAGGAGCTGAGATTACCTCTTGGGGGGTAGGTACGAATTTAATTACGAGCTATGACTGTCCAGCCTTGGGTGCGGTGTATAAAATGACCGCTCAGCAAGAGGATGGGCATCTTAAGCCAACGATTAAAGTCTCTGAAAATCCTGCCAAAGTGACAAATCCGGGCAAAAAACGAGTTATTAGGTTGTATAATAAGGGATATGCATCCGCGGACTTGATTGTCCTGGATGATGAACAACTGGATAGAAGCGAACCGTTGGAACTTTTTGATCCAATTCACACCTATAAACGCAAGACACTGTACCAGTATGAAGTGGAGGAAATGCTAAAGCCGATTTTTGTAGATGGGGAGCTTGTCTATGAGCTTCCATCGCTCAAAGAAATCAGACGTCACGTGGCAAATTGCATGAGTCACTTTCCGTCTGAAATTTTGCGGCCGGTCAATCCACACATCTACCATGTTGACCTGTCCGAAAGTCTTTGGGACCTAAAACAAAAATTGCTTCATCAGTGGCGTCCCCAGGCTCAGCAAGGCTGACCCGTTTTCTGGGTGCGAGGCTGGTGTGCAGTGGCTTGCAGGTTAGAAAGAGAGGGATGACCAAGTGGAAGTAACACGCATTACGCCTAGGGGATACTGCTACGGGGTTGTTGATGCCATGGTTGTTGCGAAGCGCGCAGCCGACGATAAGGCTTTGCCGCGGCCTATCTATATTCTTGGTATGATTGTTCACAATCGTCATGTTGTAGATGCATTTGAACGGGCAGGTGTCATTACCCTTGACGGGGCCAACCGGTTAGAGTTACTTGAACAGATTCAGGAAGGAACCGTAATTTTCACTGCGCACGGTGTTTCACCGGAAGTAAAAAGCAGAGCAAGAGAACGGGGCTTGCATGTCATTGATGCGACCTGTCCGGACGTAACGCGTACCCATGATTTGATTCGGGACAAAGTCTCGGAAGGCTACGATATCATTTATATAGGAAGAAAGGGGCACCCTGAACCGGAGGGTGCTGTCGGCGTCGCTCCGGAGCATGTGCATTTGGTCGAAAACACGGAAGACATCGAAACACTTGATGTGCACAATGACAATATTGCAATTACCAATCAAACAACCATGAGCCAGTGGGATACGGCAGAGCTGATGGAGGAAGTCAGAGAGAAGTACCCGCAGGCTGAAGTCCATAACGAGATTTGCATGGCGACACAGACGCGGCAACAGGCGGTTGCAGAGCAAGCCAAAAACGTAGATCTGTGTATTGTAGTTGGAGACCCGCGCAGCAACAATTCAAACAGACTGGCGCAAGTAGCAGAAGAAGTCGCGGGAACCACAGCGTACAGGATTGCCGACGTTACTGAACTTAAGCAGGAATGGCTGCATTCGGTCGAGACGGTCGCTGTCACTGCGGGGGCTTCAACGCCCACGGCCATTACCAATGAGGTAGTTCACTATCTAGAGCAATACGACCCTCTGAATTCTGAAACATGGACTGTCAAGCGCACTGCAGACCCAGAGCGGTTGCTGCCTACCGTGCGTCACTGAACAGTTGAATATAAATGGAAATGTGTACTTTATAAACTGAGAAGTTTTCAACAAGTGTATGTTTCAATGACTGTGAGGGTATGCACGTATAATGTCAGGCCGTTAAGGGCTTGATAAAGAATGATTAGGAGAGTTGTCCTTTGCTCATCTTTTTGTTGGTTTTACTGCTGCTTATTGCCGTACTCTGTACTTACTTGCGGCGAAAGGCGGTTCGCTGGCTGTTTACAATTCTCGCCATCCTGTTTTGGATTGCGTTTCTTGCGCTGCTCGGATTTGTCATCGGGTATCACTTGGGGCAAGACCATCTGCACCTCTCCAAATTGTTGTTTTAGATGTCAGTTTTGTTGAAGGAAGAGATGAAACATGGAGCAACTGTTGCGTTCACTGTTTCAGTCTATGGCTAAGAGCAAATCGGCAAACAGGTGGGCGAAACGATACGGTCTTCACTTGGGTGCCCAAAGGTTTGTGGCCGGCGAAACCATTCAGAGCGCAATTGAAGCGATACGGCAGTTGAATCAGCAGGGTATGGCGGCCACACTCGATCACCTTGGGGAGTTTGTTAGTGACCCTGCGGAAGCCAGAGCTTCAGCAGATTATGGTATTCGCACTCTGGAGGCCATATACAATTCGGGTGTGCAGTCATCTCTTTCGCTAAAACTGACGCAGATGGGGTTGGATATCGATAGAACCCTTTGTATGGAAAATATGCACAGAATTTTGACGGCAGCAAGGGAACTTGGCTTACTCGTAACAATTGATATGGAAGACTCTCGCCATTGTCAAGAAACACTGGATATTTTGGATGAGTTGCGCATTGATTACAAAAGTGTAGGGACGGTCATTCAGTCATCTTTGTATCGCAGCATTCAGGATGTGAAGCGGCTTGGCGAGGCAGGTGTCCACCTGCGAATTGTAAAGGGTGCCTATCGGGAACCGGCATCTGTTGCGTATCAGGACAAAGCCGATGTAGATGTGAACTACATCAAATTAGTTGAGACACACTTAAAAAGCCCGGGTTTTACAGCTATCGCAACTCATGACGAAACCATCGTCAATTATGCACTACAGTTCATCGAAAAGTTCAAGTTCGACAAGAAGACCTACGAGTTTCAAATGCTGTATGGCATTGGGACAGTTCTTCAAAAGAAGCTTGTGGATGAAGGCTACCCTGTCCGCGTCTACGTGCCGTACGGAAATGACTGGTACGGTTATTTTATGCGCCGTCTTGCTGAGCGGCCTGCTAATGTCAGCTTTGTTTTACGAGGGATATTCAGATGAAGATGAGTTGAGCAACGAGGGGGGACTTGCTTGTGGAAACAACGATTCTAATTGTACTTTTGGTGGTTTTTGTCGTCACTCCGGGAGCATTTATGGTATTTCTCTACCTGGCATCCCGTAAACCCCAGCACTCTGTGATTAGAGCTCATCCGTACTTGGGCTGGGTTCGGTACTTCCTCGAGAAAATGGGTCCGGAATTTCGACAATACTGGTTTGATCAGGACTCACAAGGCAAGCCCTTTTCCCGCGCAGACTTCACAGGGTTGGTGTACTCGGCCAAATATCGTACTGACTTGATTAGTTTCGGAGCAAAGCGGGACTATGAGCAGGCCGGGTTTTATATTTCCAACTCAATGTTTCCAAAGTTGGTTGAAGAACTGCGTGTAGACAACTTGGAAGAGGCATCAGGGAAGAAATACGAGATTGACAAGGAGGGCCTGCTGACAAGGCGAGAACATATGGTGGATGATACAGTCAGCAAGTGGCTGTACACAGAACCCGATGAAATTGTTGTCGGCGAAAGGCGCAAAGTTCCCTGGAGAATGAGAGGTTTCTTTGGTGCGTCTGCAACCTCCTACGGTGCTGTGGGCGAACACTATATTCTCTCAACCGGAAACGGTGCAAGAATGGCAGGCGGTTCCTGGATTAACACTGGGGAAGGCGGTATAGCCAAGGAGCATCTTGAAACGGGTGCAGATATTGTGGCACAGATTGGACCCGGATTGTTTGGCTACAGAGACGACAAGGGCAACTTTTCCATTGAGGAATTTCGCAAGCAGGCGGCTCATGAAAATGTGAAGGCATTTGAACTTAAATTTGCACAGGGTGCTAAAATCCGTGGCGGGCACCTGGAAGGTTCAAAGGTCAATGAAAAAATTGCCGAGATTCGCAAGGTACCTGTTGGTCAGACCGTAAACTCACCAAACCGATTTCCGTTTCTTCACTCCGTTGAAGACACGGTCCGTTTTGTTCAAATGTTGCAGGAAGAAGGCGGCAAGCCTGTCGGCATCAAGATTGTGGTTGGAGACAAAGACAGACTTGAACGGTTTATTGAAGAAATGGCAGCACTCAAAGCTTATCCTGACTTTATTACTGTGGACGGAAGCGAAGGCGGTTCTGGAGCCACATTTAAATCGATGGCGGATTCCATGGGGCTCCCCCTGTATCCAGCCCTGGTGTTGATAGACAATGCACTTAGAAAGTATGGAATTCGTGATGAAGTAAAAGTCTTTGCTTCCGGGAAGTTGATTTCCGCAGATAAGGTGGCTATTGCACTGGCGCTTGGCGCAGATGCCGTCAATTCGGCTCGCGGGTTTATGATGGCCAATGGCTGCATTATGGCCCTGCAGTGCCATACAGGGAAGTGCCCAACGGGTATCACTACCACGGACCCCAAGTATCAGGAGGCACTGGTCCCCAAAGAAAAACAGTGGCGTGTTATGAATTACATTGTGAGTCTGCGCCAAGGTGTCTTTGCATTGGCAGCTGCTTGCGGGTTGGAGAGTCCCCGCGAACTAAAGCGGGAACACGTAGTCTATCAAAACGAGTTTGGGCGAACGGTTCGAGTTTGTGACTTGTTCCCTTATCCGGATTCTAATTTACAATCCAATGATTCCTTGGAGGATGTCATTAGCTGATTTCCAGATAACTGTTTCACCTACTCCGGTGCCGCCATGTGGATGATTGTTGTGACGGCACCCCGGAAGGTGTGCCTCCTGTCAGTGGTTCTGTCAACGACGCTGTCAATGGTTCTGTCAATGGTTCTGTCAATGATTGATAGAGTTTCTTAAACCGATGTGCTGTAGACTGCCACGAGAACTCGCCAGCACGTGCTCTCGACACGAAAGACTGGCTGTGCAAGTCATGAGGATTCTGCAAGAAATAGGCGATGGCAGCGCGAAATGATTCCGCACTATGGGGGTTGTCAACGAGCATGCCAGCTCCCTTTTCTAGGATTTCCTCAATTCCCCCCACTCGGCTGCCGATGACAGGCAAGCCGCTGGACATGGCTTCCAAGTTGACTAGACCAAATGCCTCCCGGTATTGAGACGGACATACGAATAAATGGTGTCGGCTATAGTAAAGAGGTAATTCCTCATGTGCAACAAATCCTGTGAAAGTAACGGGATAGCCCGCAGCTGACTTCTTCACTTGATTCTCGTACTGTTGCTCCCATGGATGCGTTTTTCCAACAATGGTAAGTTCAACTGGGTAGCCCGCGTTCACCAGCCGTTTGACCGCATCTACCAAAACCTGTACACCCTTTTGACGAATTACCCGCCCGACAAACAATACCTTTAGGGGTTGCTCCTTTGAGAAGCTTTCCAAGTCACGCTTGACCGAAGTGCTGTCAGGAAACAGCGATGTATCAATGCCTGGATAAATGACGGTAGCGTTCCAGTGGCTCTTTTTCATAGAATACTTGTCAACAATCATGTTGCGAAGATAACGGCTGATGAGAACGACAGTGTCCAGTGACTCTAGTGTGGTCTTGACCTCGTTCTGAAGGATGTGTCGAGGGCCAAGAAACGTATTGGAGTACAGGTGAACAAGTGTCGGCTTTTTCATGGTTTGTTTAACGAAACCAGCAAATTTCGGACGGTTGTCAATTTGAATGACGTCTGGATTGATTTGGGATAGAACGTGAAGCGCCTGTTTTTGGTAGTCTTGTTTGCCTGCAGCGCGAATCGTGTAATGAAAAACTCCGTTGTCGTAGGTCTGTCGCCAACCACTTTGGCGGGTCTTGTCAGGACTTATCAAAAAGATTGTTGGTTCATCACTTGCAAAAGGGTTTGCCTGAGAAAAATGCCGAAGCAGTGTATGTGTGTATATTTGCACGGAACCTCCTCTGACTGGCGGGATTGGGAGGTCTTCCGGCGTTACGTACCCAACTTTCATTTTCAAACCTCCTCTGTCCGTACAGTGAACGGGCGCAAACGTAGTTCTCCAACAAGCATATGGCTGTGCCCCTCAAGTTCGCATCTGGCACCCGTCATTAGTCCTGCTAAATCAAGCAAACGCCTACCCCTCAAGAAAACTCAGTACATACGCTGTAGGGAACACTGGAGGGGTTTTGAATGCTGGCTGTTGTGACCAATGTCTTTCCTTTGGATCCAAATCTGCAGCGGCGCGCGACCGCATTTCGAATACTGGCAGAAACAGTGGCTTTCTATGGTCAAGATATCATTGTTAGTTCTCCCCAAAAGCTAGGCAAAGACGGAAGCATTACGGGATGGGAATTTGTTGCTCCTACGCCGGCACAAGGACTCGAATGGAGGCAATCGGTTCGCCCGCTGCCCACGCAGACAGTCTTCTTTGATTCGATGTACCTCGGTGCGGGAAAAGCGGAGCGCAATCTCCTTCAAAGTATGCGGGTGCTTGCACAGAGTAAGAACCTCCCTTGGTTCAACCCCGTTTTACCTGGCAAACATCGGTTGTTTCGGTGGTTGTCGCAACAACCTCTGGAACTGGGGTCTGTACCTGTCACATACGGCAGATTCACGATAAAAAAGCTGCAGGCGGATTTGAAAGACGGGAAGACACTATGGCTTAAACCCGCATTTGGTTCCGGCGGAATGAACATGGTTCGGATGCAGTATGTTCCTCCCAATCAGTACCGTGTGGTCGGAGAACGGATGAGTGATGGTCGGGTCGATGAAGTGATGGAGGATGGAGAGTTACAACGAATGCTCCAACTCCTATTGGCGCGCCAGCCCTACTTCTTGCAGGAGAACGTGCCTCTGTTGGCCGATACTAAGGGGAGCAGAGTGGATTTTCGGGTTACACTTGTCCGGGATGTAACCGGTGCATGGCAGACCGTTGCCATAACACTGCGCAAGAGTGCGCCAGAGTCCTATCTGACCAATTATCATGCAGGAGGAAACATTTTTTCCCTGGCCTTTCAGAAAGAAAATGTAGTGCCAAAAGACCTGTCCGTTGACCCCGAGATGGTCTCATTGGAGAACATCAAGGGATTTTCCTACAGTATTGCTTCAGTCCTGCAAGCTCGGTATCCCGCTCTAGGGGTCCTTGGTGTTGATGTAGCGCAGGCCGACAACGGCCAACTCTACGTGTATGACTGTAACACTCGGCCGGGACGAGACATTCTGACAGATGACGAACTCGTTCATTTTATGAAACACGTCGCCGGGTTTGCAGAGTACCTACGACGACAGAGTTCGTTGGATGGCTAAGGTGAGGAGTGTGCATTTCTAATGAAAATTTTAGTGACTGGTGGTGCGGGTTTCATCGGGTCTCATTTGGCGGACACGCTGTTGGAAGAGGGTCACAAAGTAACCGTTCTGGACGATCTCTCTAATGGACACTTGTCTTACACAGAAAGTGCGAGGAAGTATTCGCAGTATCAATTTGTTAAAGGAAGTGTCCTGAACAAGGCGTTGGTTTCATCCCTCGTACAGAGTCACGATGCGGTGTTTCATCTGGCTGCTGTACTGGGGGTTAAGAAGTGTATGGAAGATCCGCTGACGACGATTGAAGCCTCGATTTTCGGAACGCATAATGTGGCGACCGCATGCTGGATTTGGGATAAAAAGCTGGTTTTTGCATCGACGTCAGAAGTCTACGGGAAGAATACTGCATTGCCTTTTCATGAAGAGTCGAACCGTGTATTGGGGGCAACCACATACCAGCGTTGGGCCTATGCAACGGCAAAAGCTGTTGATGAACACGTTTGTCTCGGTTATGCACAGAAAGGACTTAGGGTAACGATTCTTCGTTACTTTAATATGTACGGTCCGCGTGCTACGGCAACACCTTATGCTGGTGTCATACCACAAATGATAGAGCGTGCAATTCGCGACAAGCCTGTGATTGTGCACCAAGATGGAACGCAAACGCGGTGTTTTACGTTTGTTAAGGACGGCGTTCAGGCGACAGTTCGAGCCCTGTCCCAAACTGCAGATGGACTTGTAATAAATGTAGGTACTTCCGACGAGATACAAATTAAGGACCTGGCAGATAAAATTGTCGGATTGTCGAAATCGGGATCGGCCACAGCCTATGTTCCCTACAAGGAGATTTATGGTTCCGGATACGAAGATTCTCCTCGACGTGTTCCGTTTTTGCAGCGTCAAATTGAAGTGTTGGGCTGGCAGGCGCAAACCTCCCTCGACGAAGGATTAAGGCAGACAATTGCATGGCATAGACAGGAAGCAGCTGTGACTAAAGAGGGTTCCGTACATGCAGAGAAATAGGGTGGGTCAAAGGAGAAGGAAACAAGGAACTGCTTTCAGCGGGGTTCGCCCGGAAAGGTTGAAACCGAGAGGGAAAAGCACAGTGAAAACACAGAGTCTGCAGGGTGCAAATAGAAGACTAAAGAGACAGATGGATGAGCCGAAAGAACAACAGGGAATGTCTTCTGGGCAACCAGTCTTATTCTACAAGCCGGTGAGTGTGAGCAGAAAACCGGCAAAACCGGCAGAACGGGCAAAATCGGCAAAACCGACAAAACCGGCAGAACGGGCTCGAAGTCACCAACCTGTCCCTTCGGCTCCATTGCGAAATAAGCGGTACAGGTTGTCAGTGATTGTGCCAGCCATGAATGAGGCGCAGTCGATTGGGGAAGTTCTGCGTGAAGTGCAGCGGTTGGGGCCGAATGAGGTGATTGTGGTCGTCAACGGATCGGGGGATGCAACTTCCCAGATTGCGCGAAGTTTTGGGGCCAAGGTGATTGAGTTTGCACACCCGCTTGGTAATGATGTCGGAAGAGCCGTAGGTGCTTTGCACACAGACGCTGACATTTATTTGTTTATTGACGGAGACTTCGCAGTGAAAGCGGATGTACTGTTGAAACTGATTCGTGAAGTACAGACAGGGACTGATGTCGCATTAAACAGTCTACATTGGTTGGCCAGGTATGAGCGGCCCGATATACCCAGTATGGATCGGTATTTCCTTAACATGCTGGCTGGCAGAAATGATTTGGGGCTGGAAAACCTGCTCACCATTCCACATGCGCTGAGTCGTCAAGCTGTGAATGCGATTGGTTCATCGACCTTGGCGAATCCACTGTTGGCTACTGTTATAGCAATCGATAAGGGTTTGAAAATAGCTTGTCCTACGGCTCTTGATGTCTTGGCCAAAAACAAGTTTAGACCGAATCACAGACGGCAGCGCGGAGAGAAGATGTCTTCTGCATTTCAGAGAATGCATGGAGACACCGTGGAGGCGGTTCGATACTGGATGGATATGCACCCGCCCCGAGAGAGTGCGCTTTTATCTGCTTGGACATTGGAGGGTTTGGAACATGAGGACGAATCTCCTCCGGGAAAGTCATCGCTATCTGCCGACAGTGTTGTGCTATGGATGCCGAAATGGGTAGAGCAACATCAAACCGTGATTCAAGACCTTCAACAAGAGGACGTACAGATTGTGTTGGTGACACCGAAACAAGTCTGGAATGCTTCCGGACTCGCTTCCAGTCCAATCATTCAAAACGTGGAGCTTGTACAGCTAAACTCACTTGGATACCAGCAACTGGCGTTCGCGGCGGGTGCGCTGAAAGCAACTGGACATTCTGTTGTATTTCACGACTTATCGGTTCCGATTCATGCAGCACAACTCTTGGAGTTTACAGAAATGCTGCATGAAGGCAAAGCAGATGTAGTTGTCACCAACCAAATTCCTCATCCCGTTGCATTGAAGCAGATGTCACCAGCGGCTTTGGGAAACTGGTTTGTCAATGTCACAGAGGGACAGGACCATCTCAGGGCTTCAGGCATGCTGTTGCCGCCATTTGCCTTGCGGTCATCTGTCTTGCACGTCCTCACACCGAAGGCTCTTTTAAATCTGGTGCTTGCGCAAGCCAAGGCTGCAATGTCAGCCTTTAGCATTCAGAGCGGGCCGTCTCTTAACACTTTGGCTGGGTACGATGAATCGCAACGAAAGAGGAACTTTGCACTCCCTCAGATTCTTAACCAGTTTTCGGAAACACTGGATTACTGGACTGCTCACATGGGGCGGCGAGGAGGTTTTACTGATGAAGGCAGGGACAGGAGTGTACTCCCTGCCATCCCTCCTCGCTACTATACAGACTAGCCGTGCACTTTGTCCGCGCTCATGTCAGTAATCGTAATCGTACATGATATCCGCACATTTCTAGACGCGCAGGTTGTATGCCTGCGCGTCCGTGCTTGTTCCTCCGTACTATAGCGTAGGT
This sequence comes from Alicyclobacillus sp. SO9, assembly GCF_016406125.1. Classification (NCBI taxonomy): domain Bacteria; kingdom Bacillati; phylum Bacillota; class Bacilli; order Caryophanales; family Alicyclobacillaceae; genus Alicyclobacillus; species Alicyclobacillus sp. SO9. Next base: position 1,719,296 of record NZ_CP066339.1, read on the forward strand.
GTCGTGCTGAAAGGAGGAAGGCAAGTGCATGTAGCAAGTGAAAGCCCAACAACATTTGCGCGAGTCTCCGTGGTAGGACTCGGTTTTGTAGGCTTGCCTTTGGCATTAGCATTTTGGCGCAGTGGATATCATGTGACCGGCATCGATGTAGATACCTCAAAGTTGAATCGGCTTCGTGAGGGAAAGAGTTACCTGAGTAGTGTTTGTAATGAGGAACTTGCAGAGCTGATGGCGTCACCCGCCTTTTCGGTCAGCGGCAACTTTGATGCAGTAGCTGAAACAGATGCGGTGATTGTCTGTGTACCAACCCCTTTAAACGAGGCGAAGCTTCCAGACTTGAAGTATGTCACAGATGCCTGTGTTTCAATCTCTCCTCATTTGCATTCGAATCAACTGTTTGTATTGGAGAGCTCAACGTACCCAGGAACAACAGAAGACGAAATCATTCCCTTACTCGAAAAATCGGGACTCAGGGCAGGCCGGGATTTTTACGTGGCTTATTCTCCGGAGCGAATTAATCCGGGAAGTGACGCTCCCTTGGAAGAGATTCCGAAAGTGATTGGCGGAGTAAATGACCTGTCTTTGCAGCAGGCAGTAGGGTTGTATTCACGTGTATTTCACAAGCTGGTACCTGTTTCGTCTCTAAAGACAGCAGAAATGACCAAATTGGTCGAGAACACACAGCGTTTTGTGAATATCTCCTTAATGAACCAGTTGACGAGGCTCTGTCAGACACTGGACGTCAGCATTTGGGAAGTCATTGATGCTGCGGCAACGAAACCCTACGGCTTTACACCCTATTATCCGGGGCCTGGAATTGGGGGGCATTGTATTCCGGTGGATCCGCTGTATCTGCAGTGGTTGGCAAATGAAAACGGGTATTCCCTTGGGCTTGTGAAGGAATCGCAAGCGGTTAACGATGAAATGCCAAGCTATATCGCCGACCGTATTTTGCTGCTGGCAAAGGACAAGAATCCGCGCGTACTCATTGTCGGAGTAACGTACAAACCGGATGTCAATGACATCCGCGAATCAGCGTCACTGGAAGTAGTGAGACAGTTGATTGAACGAGGTGTTGACGTGGATTATTTCGATCCGTTTGTACCCGAAATTGTTGTGCCAAAAGCCCGGCTGCAATCTGTAGTGCTCAGTCCCGATGCGATTGCAGGATATGATGCAGTCGCTGTTTTAACCGCACATTCCGCTGTTGACTACAGCCTGCTTCAAAGCAGAGCCAAGGTGATTTTGGACACTCAAAATACGTTTCGAGCGGGCGACAGACGAGAAAACGTAGTGAAGCTTTAACGACATTATGAATTGCACAGTGGTGAGAGATGATGACAATGAATGTCGGACTAATTGGTTGCGGTTTTATTGGGAAGAAACATGCAAAGAGCATTGCGAGTGCCCATGACATTCGTTTACGGGCTGTTTGCGACACGGAGACGGACCGGGCGGCGGAACTTAGAAGATACTACGCATCGCTGACGCAAGACCCGCTCGAGATAGAAAGCTACCAGTTCTATGAATCGCTGCTGGAGAATCCTCAACTGGATACTATCGCAATCACTGTACCAAGCGGCCTGCACTACCGCATTGCACGGGAAGCACTGCTGAGAGGTAAGCATGTTGTTCTGGAAAAACCCATGACCCTGTCGTTGATAGAAGCAAGATCATTGATTCAAATTGCAGAGACCAGGCAAAGGAAGTTAATTGTGTGTCACCAGAAACGGTTCTTCCCACATTTAAGAAGCATCAAGGGGTTAATGGACCGACGAGGACTTGGCAGAGTGGTCACTGCCTCCCTCTCGTTAATGTACAACCGCAACGACAATTACTACAACCAAAGTGCGTGGCGAGGGACGTGGAAAATGGACGGCGGTGTCCTGTTGAATCAAGCTATCCACGACATCGATATTCTTCTCTGGCTCACGGGACAGCCAAGGACTGTACAGGGTTTCGTAGAACGTTTGATTCGCCCCATCGAAGCAGAGGACACGGCAGCGGCCGCCATTGTCTTGGAGAACGGGACTCTGCTGACGATTGACGCTACGGTATGTGCAACAGAGGGGACTTCGAGGGAGGCCGTAGCCGTCACAGGAAGCGCCGGAGCGTTTGTTCTCGAAGGAAAGAACTTAAAGCCGACTTACTGGAACGTGCCGGGTGTCGAGGAGCCAGTTGTTTCTGCAGTGGACCCCTATGCTCAGTTATACCAGGATGTTCACGACTCGATTTACAACAATTGTCCGCCTCTGGTTGAAGCCGTCGAAGCGGTGACTGCACTCGAAACCATTTTTGCGATTTATCGATCTTCTGTTTTGGAGAAAGCCGTCACGCTTCCATTGAACACCATGTCCACACTCATTATGAAAGATAAACTGCAGCGAAGAGCAGCGGTACGATGTCAAGGCCCTAAGGTGACATAATATTTGTCGAATTGCTACTACGTTGGACGTGGTGCCAAAATTAGCAATACTCAACTAAGCCCACCCTACCTAGATTTTTAAAATATGGTGAAAAACCTAGGAACTGGTGGATAGAGGTCGATCGCGGTAAGTTTATGCGCGTTGTCGGACCCCTCCTTCCGGAGTGTAAAGTCGGTTGGTCTTTAGCAGATAGAAGACCACTCGCATCAGTTTCCGGGCTGTAAGCGCAAGGGTACGTCCCTCGGCAAATTCCTTTGGCTCCGCTCTCTTCTTGGCATAGTACTCGGCGAAAACAGGGTCGTGCACCCGGACACTGTTTGCCGCTTCAACCATGTAGTACTTGAGGTAGCGGTTGCCAGAATGAATCAGTCGAGTTCGGTTGGCTGTGAATTTCCCGGACTGGTGAACGGTCCAAGCGAGCCCGGCGTGTTTAGCGGCTTCCGCGTGGCTCTTAAACTGGCTTACATCCAGCTCAGCTACAATGCCGGAAGCAAGAATGGGACCGATACCGGGAATGGAATCAAGGGTTTGCGGGATCGTCGCCAAGTGGTCCTCAATTCCTTTGCGTAGTGCCTTCAGTTGCTCTTGTACCGTTCGAATCACGCGAATACTAGAAGCCATTGCGAGATTGACCGAGTCCGACATCGACTGGGGTAGCCGGTACGAGGAGCGAGCAGCCTTCTGTAGCACTTTAGCAACGACCTCAGGATTTTCGAATCGGTTCTTGCCATGTGCCACAAGGAATTCAATGAGACGCTCAAGGGGCATCTCACAGAGTTCCTCAACGGATTCGAATTCCTCCATGACAGCAATGGAAGTTGCCGAGAGCTTGTTTCTCTTAAAGGGACCTGTGCTGCTGTAGTCACTGAACTTGAGATACAAGTTCGTCATGAGGAAGTTGCTCTCTCTAGACAGATCCTGCATCAGGTGGTAGCGGGCTCGCGTCAAGCGCTGCAACGCCATGAGCGGCTCGCTCCAGGTAAAGGGATGCGGGAGAAGGCCTGTCCGAAGCTTAGCTGCGATAAACCAGGCATCTACTCTATCGTTCTTGGGGGCACTCAGGTAATGGGATTTCTTAAACTCCCTGATAAGACTGGGGTTAAAGACGTAGACCCTACGCTGAACACCAAAGTCCAAATGACGTTGCAGATACATGGCGGCATGGGTTGAGTAGCATCCAGTATGTTCGAGACCAAAGAGAATCTCTTCAGCCTGTTTCTGTTTTGCCAGCTTGGAGATACGATCCTGAAACTCTAAAATCCCAGGACGATTGTTGGTAACGGTGAATCGACTCACAGGTCGTTTCTCATCGTCCTGTGTTAAGCAGCAAACCACGTTCTCTTGGCTGCCTACATCAATTCCGACAAACAAGGAGGAAGTCAATATAATCACCTCCTTCAGGTTGGGATGCAGATGCCTGCGACCTCGGGATGACCCTGGGAAACCCATGAACGACAGCCTTGCGAGCTATTGGAATACACCAGACGTCATCGGTGCACGAGCCTCCTTCTGCTGGCAGGAGGGATGACGGACCGGGAAACAGTCAGCGTGTAGGTCTATTCCATGGGGCCAGGGGAACAATCTTTCCTCGGAAGACACCCTCAGATGAGGGGCAACGGGAGGGATAGGAACATTCCCTTGGTAGACACCTACGGCTATTTTCCCAAGATCAGCCCGAGGTCGTAAACACTCACTTTGTCACAGAAAGGTCTATCAACATTTGATTAGGTTTTCAAGGAACAGAAATTTAATAGAGCAACTACATTATGGTTTTACGTAAACCAATTCAGCAGCTGTTCTTAATATACAAGGAGGGATACAGATGTATAAGCAATCCCGAATTCTCGTCACAGGCGGCGCTGGATTCCTTGGCAGTCAACTGATTCGCCGCCTGGCAGCTGAAGAGCCTCGTCACATCACTGTGCTGGATGACTTGTTTACTGGAAATGAGAACAGTATTTTGCGACAAGACAACATTACATTTGTCCACGGATCCGTTACAGACAGCACTCTAGTTCGAACTTTGCTGCAGGATGCTGACTATGTTTTTCATTTTGCAGCTCGCAACATGCTGCTCTCCATCCCTTATCCTGAGTCGGATTTCACAGTTAACGCCATGGGTACACTACAGCTTTTGCTCAACCTGTTGCCGCAGCGAAATCATGTAAAGAGATTCGTTTATGCGTCGACTTCCTCCATCTACGGGAACGCCAAGGAATTGCCGATAACAGAGGAACGGTTTCACGTCAGTACTCCGTATGCCGCCAGCAAATTTGCCGGGGAACTCTTGGTCGCAGCGTATTGTGAATCCTTTGGTCTGCCGGCAACAGCAGTACGGTTCTCAAATGTCTACGGACCGGGCCAGGTAAGTTCCAACCCGTACTGCGGGGTCGTTTCAAAGTTCATGCAGGCTGTTGTGGACGGCGTTCCGATGACTGTTTATGACGATGGAGAGCAGTCTCGTGATTTTACTTACGTAGATGATGCCATCAATGCGGTTTTACTGGCCGGCCTATCGAAGAGGACTGAAGGTCAGGTAATGAATGTCGGAACCGGGGTCGAAACCACTGTAAACCAGTTAGCAGCTCTCATCGCTGAAATTGCGAATCACGTGGATTATCCGGTGAGGCATACGACGAAGAGAAAAGTTGATACCGTTCGGCGTCGCGTCATGGATACAACCAGACTCCGTCAGTTGACAGGCTGGGAACCGCAAGTGTCTTTGCGAGAAGGGCTGATGAATACATGGGAGTGGTTTGTGAAGGAGAATCAAAGCCACAATTCTGCGGGGAAATAGTCCTGAATTGCGGGTCATCCACAGGACACTGCAGCCAATCAAGATGATGCTGGAGACCACCAGCGAGAGAGGAGAGGGAGTCGTGGAACGCGAGACATCAAATGCTGTGGTGCATCAGACTGCAATCCTCGGAGAGCGTGTGAAGTTGGGGTGGAATGTTGTTATCGCAGAAAACGTGAAGATTGGTGATGACGTGAACATTGAAGACAATGTCGTAGTGAGGGAAGGGACTGTGGTTGGAAGCGGATCGGCCGTAGGCAGTAACTCAGTCTTGGGAAAAGCTCCGATAACGAACCTGCGTATAAAACGAAAGCCCAAGGCGTTACCCCCACTAGAGATAGGGAACAACGTCAGTATTGGTGCAGGAGTGGTGATAAACAGGGGCTCTGTTATTGGCAACGGTGTTTTAGTAGGAGACTTGGCATCGATTCGAGAGCGTGTTTCGATTGCTGCGAATTCAGTCATTGGAAGGTCTGCTTCAATCGAGTTAAACACGAAAATTGGCAACCGTGTCGTCGTGGAAACGGGAGCATACATTACAGGAGACAGCATTTTGGAAGATGACGTATTTGTTGGGCCGGAAGTTTCGACTTCCAACGATAAATACATGGGACTGAGACCCTACCCCTATCAAGGTTCCATTATTAGACAAGGCGCAAGAATCGGCAACAATGCCACACTGTTGCCTGGTGTGGAGATTGGCATCGGCGCTGTTGTGGGTGCAGGTGCAGTTGTGACACAAGCTGTAAATGCAAATCAGGTGGCAGTTGGCGTACCTGCCAGAGAAATCGGTCAGGTATCAAGTTTGTTTCACAAAGACGATGAGTAAGACCAACGGGTAGAAAGTTAGGCAGGTGAACCCATGATGGGAAAAATCCCAGTTATTGATTTGTCGTATCAATGGCAGTCTGTAAAAACCGAGTCTCTGAGCGTGCTCGAAGAAGTACTGAATCAGGGACAGTACATTTTAGGAAATCATGTTGCCGCTCTTGAACAGGAGGTAGCTGAATACACTGGAAATCGATACGGCGTAGGCGTGGGTAATGGAACAGACGCGCTCACTTTGGCACTGCACGGACTTGGTGTGGGGGCAGGTGATGAGGTCATTACAACACCGTTTACGTTTTTTGCGACTGCAGAAGCGATTGCAGCTGTAGGGGCAATACCGGTGTTTGCGGATATAGACCCGAAAACGTTTGTGATTACGGCTGAGACAGTGAAAGAGAAAATCTCATCGAAAACAAAAGCGATTCTGCCAGTGCACATTTTTGGACTGATGGCAGATATGAAAAGCCTTCAGGAGTTGGCTCGGGCAGACGGTTTGAAACTTGTTGAAGACGCCTGTCAGGCGATTGGAGCCAAGCAGGATTCGCGTGGCATTGGCGTGTACAGCGACGCTGCTGCGGTCTCTTTCTTTCCCACAAAGAACCTCGGTTCCTATGGGGACGGGGGAATGGTTCTCATGGAAGATGAAGAATTAGCGGCTCGCATCAAGCGATTACGCGTTCACGGGAGCACTCAAAAATACAGGCATGCGGAGCTGGGCTGGAACAGCCGTTTAGATGAAATTCAAGCTGCTTTACTTCGGATTAAACTGAGAAAACTGGACGAATGGACAAAACAAAGACAGACCCTGGCTGCTCGTTATCAGGAGGCTCTCAATCAAGTCCCAATCCAACTGCCTTCCTCTCCAAGAGATACGGAGCATGTCTACCATCTCTATACCATCCTTGCACAGGATCGCGATGGACTGAAGCAGCATTTATCCAACCAGCAAATTGGCAGTTCCGTTTATTACCCTTTGCCTCTGCATTTACAACCGGCTTTGGCGGGATTGGGGTATCAGAAAGGGGCTTTGCCTGCAGCGGAAGATGTATCAGAACACTGCTTGAGTTTGCCCTTGTACCCTGGTATGGAGGAGCAGCAGCAGGATGAAGTTATCAAAGCTGTAAAAGCGTATTTTGCAGGTGCTTAGCGTACTTGTCCTAAGTTTTACGCTTCGCGTTGCATACAAGTGTGGGGTGTGCGAACAGCACACATCTCGTGAGCGGTAGAAAGGGCGGTGACACAAATTGATTACGGTGTTGCACACACCCATCGAAATAGCCGGTCAAATGGGTATTTTATGTCAAGGACTCCGCTCTGTTGGCTGGCGCGCAAACGGGTACAACTGGTTTCAGACCTACCTCAACTATGAAAGTCCCATTGTTGAGACAGATGCTTACGAATTGCAGCACGTATTTGACCAAGTGGTTCATGCCGCTGATATCATTCATTTTCACAACGGAGATACAATGTTGGCAGATTACAAAGATTTACAGATAGCAAAAGCGCTGAACAAAAAAATGGTCATGCATCATTGGGGAAACGATGTACGCGACGTTGAAAGACTTAATCAAAGGCTCAAATATCCTTTACCGTTGGGTTATCACAGCACTCAACAGATTCAAGACAAGTTGCAAAAGCTGTCTGCGTATATTGATACGGCAATCATTCAAGACAATGAACTGTATGAGTTCATCAAACCCTATTACAAAAATGTATACATTCTTCCCTTAGCATTGAACACTTCTGACCTTGCGCCAGCCTATCCGGATATGACTAAGCAAAAACCGTTGCTTGTACACGCACCTACTAATGATGAATTCAAGGGAACAAAGTATGTTGAGGCTGCCATCGCTGCATTGCAGACAAGACACCAGTTCGATTACCAGCGGATTGAAAAGATGGACCACAAAACCGCGATGAGCTGGTATTCAAAAGCTGATGTTGTGATAGACCAGCTGCTTTGCGGCACCTATGGACTGTTGAGCGTGGAAGCCATGGCGATGGGAAAGCCAGTTGTCACGTATATACGAGAAGAACTGAAGCCAACGTATCCTGGACAACTGCCAATTGTTTCAGCCTCGCCGGATACATTGGAAAGCACCTTGGAGGACTTAATACTACATCCGAAGAAGCGAAGGATTTTAGGTCAACAGGGCAGGCATTATGTTGAGAAGTATCACGATGTGCGGGTTGTTACGAAACAGTTGATAGCAATCTACAAACAGGTCTACGCAGATGGATAACCGGACGAGGGGGTGAAGCCCGCCATGGACAAAGTCGCAAGTCAAGTTCAATCGTTCGAGTCGCTTCGCATAGTGCGGCTTCCAATCCTTACGTCGGTCTCTGATTTTAAGTCGCATCAATGGACGGCACAGGACCTACGGGCTTACCTTAGCGCGAACCGGTCTAATCCGAATTCATTACCGCTGTACAACGGTGTGTTATTTGATGCGGACCTGACAAATCAGGGAGCCATGATATCACCATGGTCTATGGGATTTGGACACCTTGCCAAAATAGACGATTGGCTGGCGGTGGCGAAAGAGCTGTTTCAACCGAAAATAAACGTCACTGCGCTGAGAGAATGTTCACAATGGTACGGAGCGAAACCTGTGGATGTCTGGATTGGATTACCGTATCCCTTCGAACAAAAGTCTGTTTTTGGGATTGTCGGGGCACAGGAGCTTCGGTTTTTAAACAATGCAGATGCACGCGCTGATGCACTGTTGTGGTGGATTGATAGGGTACTCACAACGATGCTCACGGACCATCGGGATGTAAATGACAAAGTGTTTGAAACGACTGTGAGGATGCGGGGGTTCGTATGGACGCGGGGGACCTTCTGGGGAACGGACCAGGAGACTTTTAGGAAGGTTGCGCAAGGACTTCACAGACGTAAACTGGCACTGGTGCGAATCCAAAATGAGAATGCAGATGATACGGACACCCATGAACCTGGCGGTGCTTCACCTGACATCACGGTGATTCGCCCTTCCTATCGCCAACATCGAACTTCAGGATTGTATGCTTTTTTCAGTCCAGATAACAAAGTCGCCCTGGTTGAATCAGTAGCTCCCAAGAGAGGGGCGGGAGAGCCGTGAGAGTATTTCAAGGACCCACTGAAATCGCAGGACAAATGGGTATTATCAGCAAGGTGTTAAACAAACTGGGCGTGCATGCTGCAGCGTACAATACGTTTCACTCGTATTTGGGGTACAGAGACGGACTCTATAATGTGGACCGGTTTGAACTGCAGTGGATGATGAAAAACATCATTTCCTATTTCGACTTGTTTCATTTTCACTACGCGGATACGCTCTGTGAGAATTACTGTGACCTTGCGGAAATACACCGTGTGGGCAAGTCGGTACTCATGCATCATTGGGGAAATGATGTACGGATCCATGAACTTGCAGCACAAAACAATCCGTATGTGTATACCGGTGATTCACCCCCTTCAGATGTAGTTCACAAACACTTGTCCGAGTTGTCGCAATACATCACAGACGCAGTGGTTCAGGATTACGAAGTCTATCCGTATGTTGCACCGTACTATAAACGGGTTCACGTTGTTCCCATAGCATTGGATGTCGGCGCGGTTACGCCTCGCTTTCCATCACTGACAGCGTCTAAGCCTCTTGTTGTTCATGCACCCACAAATCCATTATTCAAAGGGACAGTACATGTAGAACAGGCAATAGAGCGGTTGTACAAAGAGGGTGTACAGTTTCGCTACAAGCGAATTGAGAAGATGGCAAACAAAGATGCTGTTCGCTTATACCAAGAGGCTGATATTGTTGTCGATCAAGTCCTGTGCGGTTCCTACGGACTCCTGGCCGTCGAATCGATGAGCCTGGGAAAACCGGTGATTGGCTATATTCGTGAGGATTTAAAAGAGGCATTTCCAGAAGTGCCTCCCATTGTATCAGCGAATCCGGACTCGCTGTTTGAAGTACTTCGAACAGTGATACAAAACCCCGAACTACGGCTGGTACATGGAAAAAAGGGACGAGAATATGCACTGAGGTATCACAGTGCAGAAACAGTTGTAAAACAATTACTTCGGATTTATCAGAGACTTGATGAGAAATTTGATGAGAAGCTTGATGAGGAACGGTAAGAAGTCTTGAATACTCACGGTGTGAGAAATTCTGATGCAGGTGGTGGCGGCGATGGGCGAGCAGTCCGAGAAAGGCTACGCAGGACGTAATGTTTACGGTAATTACAGTCCTGTTGTCCAGTTGTATTGCGGAAATGATTTGGTTGACAGCGGTTATCAAAGATGGAACCAAAACAGCTTGGAAGATTATTTGCTCTACCGCATTAATGACATGCCGGCAGATGTGATGTTTAAGTCCTTCTTGTTTTCTCCGCGGAGAATGAAAAGCAGACGTTTTCTCACACCAGCGCTCACGGGCTTTGAACAGCCAGCGAATGCAAGTGATTGGACCGAATGGCTCAATGAACTGTTTCATCGCGGAGGCAACTTAATGGCTCTGAGAGACGCAGTATCTAGTTGTGCACTTCCGGTTGCTCCGGTGGATGTATGGGTAACGGTGCCGTATCCAGAAATCAAACAGACTAGATTTGGGAAAGCAGATGGACAGAAACTGAATTTTTCCTCTTCAGAAGACCGGATTGTTGCTGTGAATTGGTGGATTAAGGAGTTCGCGAACCGGTGGAACCAGTCAGGATTGGAGGGTCTGCTTCGCTGGCGGGGGATAAGTTGGGGGCGTGAGGTGATAAACGATGCAGACATAGAGGTCATTCCGTCTGTCAGTTCCTTTGTACACGGGCTGGGAAAACAACTCCTATGGATGAGCAATTACGGTACAGCTCATGCAGAAAAGTGGCAAAGCCTTGGGTTTGAAATTGCAGTGTTATATCCCAATTATTACGGGAACACCGCATTTGGATGGGAATGGATTGATTATGCAGCACAGTTCGCGCGGTCTCATGGTTGCGGCTTGCAGTGGCGGTATGGGAAGGGTTTATTGTACGACCGCCATCACCTCTATGATTACTTCAATCGAGGTCTGCCGGAATACAACGACTATATGGACAAAAGCTTTATAGTGGCCTCGTTTGACAATGTGCCAATCAGCGAAATTTATCAAAATCAGTTGGAGTTGTACATTGGCATTTACAGCTTTAATAAGGGAATCTATCAAAAGTGGAACTATGAAGGGATAGACTATTGACACTAGTTTGAGACGGCTGTTGAGTGTCAGTGTTTCCTCGTCTTTGTTGTCCCTCGGCAGATGCTTTGTAATTCGTCGTCGCAACGGTTACCGCACATTCATGCTTTGGCACAGATACCCGCCCGTACAGATTGCAGTGAATTTCATACGATGACAATGCGCCTGTTACTAGCGGGCGGTCTTTCTAACAAGCATCGTACAATCTGTGCATGGTTCAATGTCAGTTTGAAAATGAACCAGCCGCAGGGGAACAGCGGGGGGTGTAATGCCTGTGCGGGTAATGACAATCTTGGGTACACGTCCGGAAATTATTCGTCTATCACTTGTTATTAAAAAACTGGATGCGCTATCTGAACATATTTTGGTGCACACAGGTCAGAACTACAACTACTACTTGAACGACATTTTCTTTGAGCAAATGGAGATTCGCAAACCAGACCTTATGATAACAGGAAAGACGCATTCATTTGGTCAACAGCTTGGCTCTTTGATGCCTCGCCTGGAAGAACTCATCAAGGAACAGCAACCAGAACGGGTTCTGGTTTTGGGCGATACAAATACTGCTTTGGCTGCCACAGTCATTGCGTCTCGTTTGGGTGTTCCTATCTTTCATATGGAAGCAGGAAACCGTTGCTTTGACAGAAGTGTTCCAGAGGAATTAAACCGGAAGATGATTGACAGTATTGCTGATTTGAATCTTCCGTATACAAGTGGGAGCAGGGAAAATCTGCTTCGTGAAGGCATTGACACCAACCGAATCAGTGTCTCTGGAAATCCAATTTACGAAGTTCTCTTGCATTATGCAGACCAGATACAGAGAAGTGACATTCATAAGCGACTGCAGATAGAAAACCGGAATTATATGTTGATGACGGCACACAGAGCCGAGAACGTAGATAACCCCGAACGTCTCCGTAACATATTCAAAGCGGCCACGATGATTGCCGAGAGTACAGATATGCCTGTCATTTGCAGTATTCACCCGCGCACAAAAGCACGCTTGCAGGAATACGGTGTCAGGTTCAATTCCAACCGTATCCAGACACATACGCCATTTGGTTTCTATGATTTTATTGCTTTGGAAAAGCATGCTTCGCTTGTTCTCACAGACAGTGGAACAGTACAGGAGGAATGCTGTCTCTTTCACGTGCCTGCCGTCACAATGCGAAGAACCACAGAAAGACCTGAAACCATTGCATGTGGCAGCAACACCCTCGGAAGCGTAGAGACAGAGTCTATCGTCCTGGCTGCAAATCTTGCAAACAGTAAGTCAGTCAACTGGAAGTGTCCGGAGGGGTATGAAGACACGGATGTTTCCTCACGTGTTGTGAACATTGTGTTGGGAGGACAGATGTATGTTTGAAAACGCGACTTGTCTGATTACGGGTGGAACGGGTTCCTGGGGACACGAACTTACACGCAAACTCCTTTCTTTTCATCCTAAGGAAATTCGTATTCTTTCCAGAAATGAATTTGCGCAAGTTCAGATGCAACGGAGATTTCAAGCCAATCCAATTCTGCATTTTGTGGTTGGAGATGTGAGGGACAGGGAAGCTGTGGAAGCGGCTTGTAAGAATGTTGATTACGTGTTTCATCTGGCTGCGCTAAAACACGTTCCCATTTGTGAATACCAACCGGAAGAAGCACTCAAAACCAACCTGCAGGGCACACAAAATGTGATTAGGGCCAGTGTGGCAGCGGGCGTGAGAAAAGTCATTGACGTTTCCACTGACAAGGCGGTCGATCCCGTCAATTTCTATGGCATGACCAAAGCCTTAGGCGAAAAGTTAATGATTCATGCCAACGACGAGTCAACAAGAACGCGGTTTGTCTGCATCCGCGGGGGCAATGTGTTGGGGACGAACGGAAGTGTTGTTCCTTTTTTCAAGAATCAAATTCTAGCAAATCGAAGGGTATCGCTAACACATCGAGACATGACTCGTTTTTTCCTGACTGTAGGAGACGCCATCGAATTGCTTACGAAAGCAGCAAACCTCGCGGTTGGCGGCGAGACGTTCGTCATGAAAATGAAGAAGTGCAGCATTTTAGACTTGGCACAAGTCATGGGTGAAAGCTTGTCAGACAAAGGTATTGAAATTCAGGAAACTGGGATTCGCCCCGGTGAAAAGCTTCATGAAGTCCTGGTTTCCCGCAATGAAGCATCTCGAACCTATAAATTTGGTGAAGAATACTTTGTCATTCTACCTTCTCATCCGTCAGAAATGTTACAACGTGCATACCAGTCACTCGAACCCGTCGAATTTACACAATATGATTCGAGTACCAATCTAATGGCAAAACCGTCGATTCGCTCCATGCTGACAGAAGGGGGCTTTCTTCCGTGAAGATCCTCGTTCTCGGCGGCGATGGCATGGCGGGGCATATGATTGTGGACTATTTTCGCAGTCTAAAGCAGCATGAAGTCTGGTTTACAGTTCGGAGAAGCATTACTGAGACCAATCCCTTGATACTTCACTTAAATGCCAAAGATAAGACGCGGTTGAAAAGTGTTTTACGACAGGTGCAGCCTGATGTCGTGATAAATGCCATCGGGCTATTAAATCAGGATGCAGAAGATCACACAGTGGACGCAATTATTGTGAATGCCTTGTTTCCCCATTGGCTTGTGGAGTATAGTCATGAGTTTCAATATCGGATTTTGCACATTAGTACAGACTGTGTGTTTTCCGGCCATAAGGGAAGTTACGTAGAATCTGACAGAAAAGACGGCACAGGTGTTTATGCGAATACCAAGAGCCTGGGTGAAATAGACGAGAAGAGTCACCTAACCATTCGTACTTCCATCATCGGGCCGGAAATTAAAGCCGACGGTATTGGCTTATTTGAGTGGTTTATGCGTCAAAGTGGCACCATTTCGGGATATTCAAATGTGTTTTGGAATGGCATTACGACCTTGCAGTTGGCAAAGGTATTGAATGGTTTAGTTGACCGCGATTCAGACGGCATTATCCATGTTTTTTCACCTTATAGGATTTCCAAGTTTGACTTACTTCTGCTGTTCCAGGAAATTTTCGAGAAAGATGACGTTACTATGAAGAGGGATGGCAGGGTTGTGTCAGACAAGACACTACATCGATTGAGGACAGACATTGAACCGGACATTCCGTCGTATAAAGACATGCTTCTGGAACTGAAGAGTTGGATGAGGGAACATCCAGACAAGTATCCACGCCATAAGCTGCCGTCATAAGCTGCGACAAACAAGCCTCAACTTTTGTGGGGCAGGCTGGGCGGGGAAATCCCCTTCGACTTAAATGTGAGAGAATTGAAAGATGAAATGCCTATTTAGACAGTGTTTGCACAATACGCTGTAGTGCCAGAAGTACCACTTCGATGTGTTCCTGAACAAGAAGCCAGTTCATTTCAAGTTGTACGCCCCAAAGATTTGTTTCTTGCACTGCATGTCGAGTGACGACACTTGGACGCGATGCTTTAAAGTATCGATTGACGGTTGGAGAAAGACCAAACTGGGAGAATATGCTGATGATTTAGCTCAAGGCTTGCGGGTCCGAGTGAGTATTTCTCCCGTTTGCAGTCCCAATATCGATACCACTGTGTCGAGACGGGTGCATCATATGCAAATCAAGCAAATACTGGACACTGTTCGCTTGTATGTGTTGAATCAATGCATCGCGGTAAGTACTTCTTTTATCAAAGTTTGCATCATCCATCTTGTTTTTCGTTTTATAAATAGCATGACAGTTCGTGGTCTGGTGCAGCCACAGGCTGATGGGTCCAGTTCTAAATTCCCCGCGCTTGATTTTATCCTCACGCCACTGTGAGACAGCGTGAGATGCTGAGACGATGACAGGTATGACTCCTTGTTCAATGCGAAAACCGCTGTCATCGTCAAACTGCTCCAGTGCAAATCTTCGTTCCATCTCATAAAACCACTCATTGGAATACATCGATATCCTTCCCAACACAATCCTATGATTGGCCGCATTCCTTCCATGCCAAGAGTGCGTCAACTGGCGCATGGTTCGTTCCAAATGCCTTGACGAAGGAAGAGTTACGGGTGTCGTGGTAATTTTCAAAAACAGTGACGTTGTAATTGCGACTTGTAAAATCCTCTGGTTCCCAACCACTCCTGTGTTCCTGGTACGATTCACCGCCCATGTCGAAGTGGTCGTAGGCCTTTTGCGGGAAAAAGCCCCGTGGTGTGAACACCACCACTCGCTTGTTGGCAATTTCCTCACACATCTGCAGCAGATGTAGTCCATCATCTTTTGGAAAGTGTTCAATCACATCGTTCAGCAGAACTGTTGATACTGTTTTGGGCAGAAATAGCTTTTGAATATTCATGGCATCTTCATTGATGGGTATCAGATGAGGCTGCGTGTTTTTTCGTTTTTCCAGATACGGTCTATGGACCTCCAATGCCAGGATAACTTTACAATTATACTCGTGAGAATTTAGGCATAAACCACTCCCGACATCTAATAAGCTGTCAGAACCGTTGACTAAATTACGTAGTGTTGCATGAACATTTCTTGCAGATGTACGTGTGTATTCCATTTGTTCCATCTCCTTTGAAAAAGTGTATATTAATTTGGTTGCTAACAACTGATTTCCGTCGTGTATACATACTTAAGGCATACATATTATGCGCGTCTAGCTTGTGGTGTTTGTCGTCTGCCTGCTGCTATGTGGTCACATTTTGGTCCAGTAACTGGCTGATTTGGGTTTGGTAATCATCTGCGTGATGTAAGCTCAAGTTAAAGTGATACTGTGCTTTTGACAGCAGAGGCTCGAGACAATCGGTTTTTGCTTGACTGTCGAGCGCAGCTACAAAAGGCGTTTTTGCATAATCAATCTTCATTTGCCAATATGAAACGCCGGCAAAATAGTGTTTGGCAGCCCTTTGCTGTTCCTTGTTTAATGCCTGCCAGTTTACTTGTGGAAGGTAAATTTTTTCGTCAAAATTATTTACAATGTAGTCCATGACAGAGGTTACAGACTTGATTCTTTTGGTCATGTTATAGGTCAAATTATTCTGGTGACGCCGATGACACAAAATCGGTACGTTTACGTATTTATAGCGCCAGCCGCGATTCACATTGACGAGGCAGTTCAGCGTATCTCCGGCGTTGGTGTTTCCCTCTTCTATAATCCACTCATATTGGTGTTTTCGATAAAAATCAAGCTTAAACATCCCAGCCATTGGAATAATTCCGGATCCTTTCCGTTGGAAAATGTATTTGACAACCTCATTATCAGTGTATTGACGGTATGTCCAATGCCCTGTAATTTGGGACGCATCGCCGACCAGAAGTAAATCTCCGTAAATATAGTCAAGGTGTTTGTCTTCTGAAAAAACTTTCATGTATCGCTCAACAACTTGATGGTCGGGCAAGAAATCGTCAGCGTTGACAATAATCAGATAATCCCCCTGTGCCTGACTAAGAATTTCTCTGATGGCAACAGCCTCGGTTCCACAATTTTCTGCGTGGAAGATACCTCTGACTTGCGGGTGTTTAGACATATAACCATGAATTTTCTGTACAGAATCATCGGTAGAACAATCGTCAACCACAAGGACTTCGAGATTCCGGTAGGATTGTTCTAGCGCCGACGGGATTACTTCATCCAAAAATCGGCTGTAGTTGTAGTTGATAATCCCGATTGTGACAAGGGGACCGTTGGTGAGCGGAGATGCTGGGTTGTTTTGGCTGGGTTCTGAGGTATCAACAGGGAGCAACGCTTCAATTTCCGTCCCAATCTTTTTCATCTGGTTTGTAAATTCGTAGTGTTCTTTAATAAATGTCCGATAACCTTCTGAGGCATAGTCCTTACTCGTCACCATCTCAATTAAATCCTCAATCCCAGACCAAATGTACGACTTGTCGTAGACCGATTCGGCGCCGTAGAAATGATGTACCAAGGGTTTAATTCCCTTCGCCATAGCCTCCATAATGGACAAATGTTGGCTCTCCAGCGGACTGGCAGAAATGATGTAGTTTTTATCTTCCAGGTAATGGTCGATGTCATTTTGCCAGCCATCGAAATGAACGCTGTCCTCAAGGTCCCATTCTTTTATCATTTGTTCGAAATAGAGTCTGTAGCGAATATCCTGGTACGCGCCTGCAATGTGCAGTTGATACCGTGAGTCTTTGTCGTGCAGCATCTTAAATCCGTGCAGCAGCAGCATGGGTCCTTTCTTGTGATTGATATAGCCAACATAAGCAATGTTGAATCCAGGCTTTCTATCTGCAAAGGAATGCTTACTCAGGTCTATGCCGTTGGGAATGATAACTGTCTTGGCTGTGTGAAGCTGAGGTTGTTTGTCAAGGACATAATCTCTGATGTGAGAACCAACAAATACGACCTTATCCACGCTGCTCCAGTTTACGTTGAAGATATAGGAAGTAAATGCCTCGTAACTGTGCAGCCTGCAAATAATTTTCTTTTGCATCGACATTGGCTGCTTGCTGGCATACGCAATTAAATTATCGCACCATTCGAACCAGCAGATGTCGGCCCACTTCATGGCAGAATTTATGACCGTTATGTCACGGATGACGAACTTTTTGGTGCGAATTGTGTTTGGAAGAGTATTTGACAGATGCTCTATGACAGGAGATAGGAAATTATCCAGTCCCGGCCTTACGAAAAAGGCAATTTTTCTTCTTGGGCAAATGTCTGTTTGTCGAAGTACAGGGCTATTCTCAATGAGTTGTTCTTTTTGCTGACTGTCCAGGAATAAAAGTGCATCTTGATAAAATTCATAGGCTTCTTGGTCATTGTTTAATTGTTCGCAAACATAGCCGGCAGTCAGCAGCAATTCGGGTCTGAAAGTTGATGTTTTCAGTTCAGCTTGAATGAGCGGCTGTGCTTGTTGGTGTTTGTGGTTGGAAATGAGAGTGTAGATATTTTTATAGGCATCTTTACTGTCATTCAAATTTAATTGTTCCATTAAATGTAGAAGGTCAAACGAATCGGACATAGAAACAGCTCCGTTTCTTTCGCAGATGCAGCCAATCACTAAAGTATGTTGATGGAACTGGAAATGTGTCAGAGCAGGTCAGCAGACATCTATGCGCTTCTTCAGCGAATCCGAAATCAGCGAGTGAAAATGTGTTCTCAACCATATTTAAATGTCTAGTCCATTTTCTCATAAAGGCATAGAGTAACCTGAGATCATTTGAGATAACATCCTTGTGGTCTCAATTCACACTCTGGAGGTGAGATGAGACTATGCCAACGAATAAAATTGTCAACGGAGGTTTTGAAACCGGGGGACTGTCCCCTTGGATTGGATTCAATGCTTCAGTGACAAGTTCAGCAAGTCATTCAGGTTTCTTTTCAGCACTATTGGCGGGAGGAGCTTCAAGTGCCTATATTTATCAGTTTGTTCCGATAAGTCCTGGTGAGACGTTTGAGTTCATCGTTTCATTGGCAAAACAAGGTGCTTCACCAAGCCCGCTAGTGTCAATGAGTGTTATTTATTATGACGCAGCGTTTACGTTCCTAGGCTACGGAACAATTGTAAATATACCGGCCGGAGAGTTGCCGGATGTTGCAACTGGGGACTGGACGGAAGTCTATCAGACAACCAGCGCAGCCCCACTCACAGCTACGCAGGCTCTTGTGATAATTAACAGAATTCCTCCAGGAGATGCGAGTCTTTATGTAGATGACGTTGAACTGCTCGTTGCGACACCTATCAGCGGAACCGGAGCAACAGGCCCTACGGGCCCTACGGGACCCACAGGGGCAACAGGTCCGACGGGAGCAGGAGCAACTGGTCCAACCGGAGCTACAGGTCCCACAGGAGCCACTGGTCCTACAGGAGCGACAGGTCCGACGGGAGCAGGAGTAACCGGTCCAACCGGGGCAACAGGAGCGACCGGAGCGACCGGAGCGACCGGAGCGACCGGAGCGACCGGAGCCACCGGAGCGACCGGAGCGACCGGAGCGACCGGAGCCACCGGAGCGACCGGAGCCACCGGAGCCACGGGAGCCACGGGAGCCACGGGAGCCACCGGAGCCACGGGAGCCACCGGAGCGACCGGAGCCACCGGAGCCACGGGAGCCACGGGAGCCACGGGAGCCACCGGAGCCACGGGAGCCACGGGAGCCACGGGAGCCACCGGAGCCACCGGAGCCACCGGAGCCACCGGAGCCACCGGAGCCACCGGAGCCACGGGAGCCACGGGAGCCACGGGAGCCACCGGAGCCACGGGAGCCACCGGAGCCACGGGAGCCACGGGAGCCACGGGAGCCACGGGAGCCACGGGAGCCACAGGAGCGACCGGAGCCACCGGAGCCACGGGAGCCACAGGAGCCACCGGAGCCACCGGAGCCACGGGAGCCACCGGAGCGACCGGAGCCACGGGAGCCACGGGAGCCACGGGAGCCACGGGAGCCACAGGAGCCACGGGAGCCACGGGAGCCACGGGAGCCACCGGAGCGACCGGAGCCACGGGAGCCACGGGAGCCACGGGAGCCACGGGAGCCACCGGAGCGACCGGAGCCACCGGAGCCACGGGAGCCACCGGAGCGACCGGAGCCACCGGAGCCACAGGAGCCACGGGAGCCACAGGAGCCACGGGAGCCACCGGAGCCACAGGAGCCACAGGAGCCACTGGAGCGACAGGAGCGACCGGAGCCACGGGAGCCACCGGAGCGACCGGAGCCACAGGAGCCACCGGAGCCACGGGAGCGACAGGAGCGACAGGAGCGACAGGAGCGACAGGAGCGACAGGAGCCACAGGAGCCACGGGAGCAACAGGAGCAACCGGAGCAACCGGAGCCACGGGAGCCACGGGAGCCACCGGAGCCACCGGAGCCACAGGAGCCACAGGAGCCACGGGAGCCACAGGAGCCACGGGAGCGACCGGAGCCACGGGAGCAACTGGAGCCACAGGAGCCACAGGAGCCACAGGAGCCACGGGAGCCACCGGAGCCACGGGAGCCACGGGAGCGACAGGAGCCACGGGAGCAACTGGAGCGACAGGAGCCACGGGAGCCACAGGAGCCACGGGAGCCACGGGAGCCACGGGAGCCACAGGAGCAACAGGTCCGACGGGAGCGACAGGTCCGACGGGAGCGACAGGTCCGACAGGAGCCGGAGTAACAGGTCCCACCGGAGCTACGGGTCCGACAGGAGCCACCGGCCCGACGGGAGCTACGGGTCCGACGGGAGCCGGAGTAACAGGTCCCACCGGAGCTACGGGTCCGACAGGAGCCACCGGCCCGACGGGAGCTACGGGTCCGACGGGAGCCGGAGTAACAGGTCCCACCGGAGCTACGGGTCCGACGGGAGCCACGGGAGCCACGGGAGCCACGGGAGCCACCGGCCCGACGGGAGCGACGGGAGCGACAGGTCCCACCGGAGCTACGGGTCCGACAGGAGCCACCGGCCCGACAGGAGCGACAGGTCCGACAGGAGCCGGAGTAACAGGTCCCACCGGAGCTACGGGTCCGACAGGAGCCACTGGTCCGACGGGAGCGACAGGTCCGACGGGAGCCGGAGTAACAGGTCCAACCGGAGCTACGGGTCCCACAGGAGCCACCGGCCCGACAGGAGCGACAGGTCCGACAGGAGCCGGAGTAACCGGTCCAACCGGAGCTACAGGTCCCACCGGAGCCACTGGTCCTACAGGAGCGACAGGTCCGACGGGAGCCGGAGTAACAGGTCCCACCGGAGCTACGGGTCCGACAGGAGCCACCGGCCCGACAGGAGCGACAGGTCCGACAGGAGCCGGAGTAACCGGTCCAACCGGAGCTACAGGTCCCACCGGAGCCACTGGTCCTACAGGAGCGACAGGTCCGACGGGAGCCGGAGTAACAGGTCCCACCGGAGCTACGGGTCCGACAGGAGCCACCGGCCCGACAGGAGCGACAGGTCCGACAGGAGCCGGAGTAACCGGTCCAACCGGGGCTACAGGTCCCACCGGAGCCACTGGTCCTACAGGAGCGACAGGTCCGACGGGAGCCGGAGTAACAGGTCCCACCGGAGCTACGGGTCCGACGGGAGCCACCGGCCCGACGGGAGCGACAGGTCCGACGGGAGCCGGAGTAACAGGTCCCACCGGAGCGACAGGTCCGACAGGAGCCACTGGTCCAACCGGGGCAACAGGTCCGACGGGAGCAGGGGTAACCGGCCCGACCGGCCCGACAGGTCCCACAGGAGCAGGTATCGTAACAGAGTACGCATTTTCAAACAACACAGGGACCATAGCTGTTAATACTGCAGGAGCACCAACCACTATTGCTACGATGTCCATTCCTGTTGTTGCAGGAGATCGGATTAAAATCGACTGGGCCTACAGCTTTGAGGCGGTTGTAACGGCCAACTGGACCATCACGTACAACGCGGCTCTGCAGAGAAACGGAACTGGAATTGAGACGAGGACATTTTCCAGAACAGGGTCTACGGCTTCAACCCAGCGGTTCGATCTTGCCGACACGTATACCGATACGGCCCCAGCTACTGCGACAGACACGTATACAATCGTCATCACAGTAACTACCGCCACAAGTGTTACGTCAGCTTCGGCTATCAACCGAGATATGAATGCCATAGACTTTGGCCCGTAATAACGATATAGCAACAGATCACGTTCAGGCAGATAATGCTTGGACGTGATCTCGTTTTTAATCCACCCCAATTGATAGATACGCACATGGGGATGTCCAAATATTCATGTTCCAATCATCACTTGGCTGGATACCCGGCTGCAGGTTTTCACACGTATGAAATTGATATTGCTGTAGCTGATTCAGACCTTGCGGCTTACAGCACTTTGACACTTGCTGTAAATGCCATCGAGTTTGTATAACTTATCAGCATGTAATCCTTCAACATCAGGGTGCCTTGAGACAACACAAGGTATCCTGTTTCGTCTTTTCAGGCTTTTCGACAATTCCCGGTTCTCAGCAGGGCAGCTACCGTGAACAGTCCTTGCTTGGCTCACATATTAAGGTAAAGGTTTTATTGAAAGGAGTTGCGGTGAGTGGTTACTATCAGCCTTTGCATGATTGTGAAAAACGAAGAGGATACACTGGCGCGGTGCTTGGATACGGTTCACGATCTCGTTGATGAAATCAACATTGTGGATACGGGATCGGAGGATAAAACCGTTGAAATTGCCAAGGAGTATACCGAACGTGTTTTCCATTTTCCTTGGACAGGAAATTTCGCGGAGGCACGGAACGAATCCTTCAGCCATGCCACAATGGACTACATTTTCTATATGGATGCCGATGATGTGTTACTCGAGGAAGACCGTGACAAATTGAAATCTCTCAAGGAATCGCTAAACCCAGCTATAGACTCGGTTTCCATGTACTATAATGCCGGCATGGATTCCTTCGGAAATGTGACCCTTCGGTACCGCAGGCACAGATTGCTGAGGCGGGAGAAAAACTACAAATGGTACGGTGACTGCCATAATTATCTAAATGTAGCTGGTAACATCATGAATTCAGATGTTGCTGTGACACATAAGAGTCCACCGAACAAAAAATCGCGTATCGGCAGAAATCTCTCCATCTATCAAACGAAGATAGAGAGGGGAGACGGATTTTCCCCGCGCGATTACTTTTATTACGGCAACGAGCTCCGGGAAAGCGGCCGCCATCAGGAGGCTATTGAGAGTTACGAAAAAAATCTGGCTATGAAGGAAGGCTGGGTAGACGATAAGATACATGCTTGCATCAATATGGCGGACTGCTATCGTATCTTGAAAGACGATTCCAAGGAATTGACTTCCTTACTGCGGTCATTGGAATACGGGGTTCCGCGCCCGGAAACCTTGTGTCGCATCGGCTATCATTTTCATCGTCAGAAAAAGTGGCAAATTGCGGCATACTGGTATGAACAGGCCATAAATATGAAGCCGGACTTTAACCAGTGGAGCTTCAGCTATCCTGCGTATTCCACTTGGTATCCGCATCTGCAACTGTGTGTTTGTTATTACTACATGGGCAACTTTCAAAAGGCGTGGGAGCACAATGAGGAAGCAGGAAAATACCGGCCGGAAGATACAAGCGTACTTCACAACAGAAAACTGTTGGAATCGAAATTGAATATGACACCGACAACAACCGAGGCTTGAGTCTTCTGCAAGTGATACAATAATTGTATTCACAGAAGAAACACGGTTGAGAGGTGTATTTTTATATGAGTTTGGATGCTGGCATAAAGGAACGCGTTGCAGCGCTGCAACAGATACTGAAGGAGAATAATACTGATGTACTTGTGGCAACCTCCCCGGCCAACCTTTACTACTTTACAGGTGTATGGCTTGAAACCGGGGAGCGCGCCAGTGCATTACTTCTGTCGTCTCAGCACAATCCGGTTTGGGTAGTCCACGAAATGTTTCAACATGAAGCAGAGGGTGCACAAGTTTCAAAGAAGATGTGGAAAGACGGCGATAATCCGTATCAGTTAATTATGGAGTCTATCGACAGCAATGCTCGTTATGCTGTGGACGGGAACTGGGAAGCTCGTCATGTTTTACAGTTAATGAACGCAGATAAAGCTTCACGGACACCAGTTCTCGGGGATGACATGATTACGGCTGCCCGTGTCTGTAAGGATGAAGCAGAGTTAAGGTATTTGTCCCGTGCTTCAGAAATGGCAGATGAAGTGGTTTCAAAGATTAAGGGAGAACTATCGACAGCAAAAACAGAGGGAGAATTGACGGAACGTCTGTGGCAGTTATGGCAGGAAGTTGGAGCAGAGGGAATGTCATTTCCACCCATTGTGGCAACGGGTACAAACGGGGCAGCGCCGCATCACGAACCGAATGAAACGCAACTTCAGGAGAACACAACAGTGATTGTTGATACAGGTGGAGTTTATCAACATTATTGCAGTGATACGACCCGGACTTTTATTTTAGGTGAGCCTTCGGACGAGATGAAAAAGGTCTATCAATTGGTGTTGGACGCCCAAAAGGCAGGTATTGCGGCTGCTAAACCTGGGGTTGCTGCGCAAGAGGTGGACAAAGCCTGTCGGAAGGTGATTACGGACGGTGGCTACGGCACTTATTTCACGCATCGGACCGGGCACGGTGTAGGCTTGGATATTCACGAAGCGCCGTTTGTTGTGGGCGGCAATCAGCAGGTTTTGCAACCTGGAATGGTAATGAGCGTGGAACCGGGGATCTACATACCTGGGAAGTTCGGCGTACGAATCGAAGATTTGATTGTTATTGAAGAAGATGGGGCCACATCGCTAAACCAAGCTCCCAAAGAATTGCAAGATGTTATTGTGAAGTAAATGAATCAGGGTAAGTGAATCAAAATGAGGGAACCAAGGGGGTGGGGAGATGGTGAAGATAGGATTTGAGGCACCAACTCACCAACTCCCCAACTGCCGTAATGCTCAGGAACCCTGGCTGGTGCGTGCTTAAACACTCCCTGCCCCAGGCTATCGGGCCAGTGAGTGAAGCAGGTTAGTCATACTCTTCTAACATAGCGATGGGGACAGCGATTTCTTCCGCGTCTGATTCTCGAATGCCCCAAGCCATTATGCCTTTAAGCTTGTTCACAGTTAGTCGATCGTGGGCTTCCGCAAGGGAATAGGTACGACCGATTTTCAAGTGAACGTTATCCTGGATGAGATAAGATTTGGCAAGGTACCATTTATGCATATTAATTTCATATTCGCTCCAGTTGGCTTCATCATATGCCCGTTGTCCTTGTTGCTGCAATTGCTTCATTTCGTTTTCCAGGTGCGATGGTGTCATGTCACTATATAGCATATTTACACATCCCCGTTAAAAGGTTGACCCAGTCAAGTTTCTCCAGTGCGGATAACTTTGATTGTACCTGAGCCTGTACGGGTTTTAAACATGTGTTTTCATGGCTTTTATAGGCGTTTGAGGTCAAAAAGTTGTCAAGAACCCTGGGTGCTTTTCACTTCCGTAGAAGTGACTCGGAGGTAGAGGGTTTCTCCAACAGTAACAGTCTTCACATGAACAATCATTTCCTTTTGTTCAATATGAAACGTTCGTCCGTCAACCATTTTGACAGGGAGGTCGGGCATGGTCACCAACAGTGACAATGGCTTGTTAATCAACCAAGCCAGTTGCTGTTTTACAAAATCTATGGTACGAATTTCTGTAACCCCGCCTTCAGAACCAAGGACATCTACATGGATCCGTTCAATCATTGGTTGTTGATTGGGTTTATGCAGACGGTCTTCAAGGGCTGTTTTTTCCTGCTCTAATTCTGAAACTTTGTCTGAAAGTTTTTTTTGTTGTTCATATGAGTTTTGTAACTGTCGTCCCATTGCGCTGAGCATCAGTGAACTGCCAATGACGATACCCAGCAGCATGAGAGCAAAACTTCGAGCGGTCTTCATATGGAGGACGGAGCCTTTCCGCCGGCTATGGCCTTAATAATCCAGAATCCGACCTGGCACCCGAAGAAGGCTGCGGTCAGATAAGTGAACTGCTTGCCAAGAACGCTGAACTTTGCATCCAGGACACCGGTTTCTATTGCCCGAATGGTATCCATTGTGCCGCCCAAAGTGCTGACCATGGCCCAAATTTTCAGCCGTTCAGCCAGCAGTACCATGGTATCCATAGGATAATCATGGCGAAACACAGCCCCAATTCCGCCTAGCAGGGCACCTCCGAGAACCATTCCCATGGCAACTAGAAAATCGACAAGGAGTTGGCCTAGAAAACCATTCATGACATCGACCTCCATCACAATGGAGCAGTTTTTTACCAGTAATGCGATAACAGCACTGCATATACTTATTCAAGAATACGGGACAAGTCAGTAAAATATGATATTCGTGTCCATTTGCGGTACTATGGATAGATAGGCCATGAATGAATGGTGGCAAGCATGTGATACAGTGATACAGACAGACAGCATTGCGAGCATGTAAAAGGGGATCAGAATGACGATTACAGGCACTGAGCAACCAGGAGTTTTGACACAGGAACCGCTTTTCGTCAGCGGACAGTATTCGCCAGAAAAGCTGTGGTGGAAAAATGGCTTTGCAAGCATTCATGTTGAGAACGGAACCCGTCATCAAGTTCTCGAATTGCTGAAATTGTTGTCACCAGTGGATCAAAGCCGTCTGACCTTATCATCTGATCAGACAGTAGCCATGCAGGCGGACACTTTTTTCGACTTGTTAGAACAATTTCAAGAGCCTAAAGCCCCCGTCCAAAAGATGATTAAACTGGATGAGAATCTAAAACTGTTTATACGAATACAGAGATGGGCATTTCAAATTGTACGCAATTACGATGTATTGGCTTTTGCTGGGTTGGCAGATATGGGGACAGACCAACTTGTGGAAGAGTTTCTCAAGTTGGCGTATTCCGGTGACGAAGGCTGGGTGCAGTCAGGCGGAATGAAAAACCACGTTGCAGCCTGGGTACCGGCATTAACGGATACGTATGCGCAAGCTTTGCGAAGGCTTTACATCACAAGTGCAGATGATTACCTGAAAGATTCATGGAACTCTCGGCTTCCGTGGAAACGAGATAAGCACGGCCAAGTGATTGTTGATCACTGGCTGTGTTACTGCGTTGATAGATTTATCCAAAAATGTTCTGTGGAAATTCAGCAGGAAGACAGCGATGAAACATCCGGCAGCGGTTTTCGTATCCCTTATCGGGGGGAACAGGAACTGATTGAAGCTTGGCAGAAAGGACTCGGTCAAAAGGAGAAACAGCCTTTTTCTGCGGACCGTTGGTTGATTTGGAGGATGTTGAAACACACATTTTCCGAGAGCGGATGGAAGGCGTCTACTGTCACAGATACTTCCGGTGCAGGTACCTGCCATTTGGAGATGGAATTGTTACCTCCGGCCGCAAATTCGTCCGTTTCTGAGTGGAAACTAATCTGGTACATTGCACACAATCACTGGCCGCATCGGGTACCTCTATCTCAGTGGTGGGAGCAGGAAAAACGTGTGATATGGATTGGACACGAACGGCTTGACAGGCCGGACAGCTGGTTTTTGCCGTTACTAAGGCAAGCGGGAGAATTTTCTCACTTAATTGAACGGACCTTGCAACAACCGGCTCCTGCTGAAGTTGTGATTCCACCTACTGAATTGATGCCCTTGATTTATGACGACTTACCGAAAATTGCTGGTCTTGGTGTTGAATTCAAATACCCTGATATTGAAACTTTAGAAACAAATGATGTGCGGATTCGGGTGCAAGTTAAGCGTGCGAAATCCAAGGGAGCCCAACGCGGTCGACAGCAGTCTGCACGGACGGAGAGTTGGTTCGATGCACAGCAAATTGTCGATTTTGACTGGACAGTTGTTCTTGGCGAAACGGAAATCTCCAGAGATGAATTTCAACGAATGGTGGAGGAACAGTCTCCATACATTCAGTTGGGCGGTTCGTGGAGACTCGTTCCAATTCAGGAGATTTTCGAGCAATTGAAGTCGTTCCAGCAGTTTACTCAGCCTGAATCTGCACAGACAAACTTGCTGCAGTTTTCTAGGACAGTTTCTTTAAGCAACGAGTCTCCAATTGATGTGGAAGTGGAATACGAGTCGGATGCCATTGTTGTAAAGCGTTGGATTGAAGCTTTACGTAGTGCGGCAAATCCGCCCAAATTACCTGAACCAATGGGTTTTCACGGGGAACTGCGTCACTATCAGATGCTTGGTTTTTCCTGGTTGATTCATTTGCGGAAAATGGGTCTGGGCGGTTGTTTGGCTGATGATATGGGGTTGGGGAAGACCATTCAAATTTTGGCCTATTTGATGTATTTGAAAGAAGAAAATCAGGCCCGGGGCGTCCATTTGTTGGTATGCCCTACTTCTTTGTTGCAGAACTGGCGTTCTGAATTGACCCGGTTTACGCCGGAACTGAGGGTGCATGTACACCACGGATCAGCGCGAAATAATCCGCAGGAAGACGGTATCCTACCTTTGGAACTGGCTGTTCCAAAGGTAGATTTGGTCATGACAACCTATGCAACGGTTGTCCGTGACAGGGAGTTGTTGTCCCATTTTGAATGGGACGCTTTGGTTGTGGATGAAGCACAAAACATTAAAAATGCAGATACAAAACAGGCTACAGCAGTACGTGAGTTATCAGCGTTCCATTCAATTGCCTTAACGGGAACGCCAATAGAAAACCGTTTGGAAGAGCTGTGGTCGATTATGGAATTTCTGAATGTCGGATATCTTGGAAACAGAAGTTGGTTTCGTCGTCAATTTGTAAGTCAAGTGTCACATGAACCGAAAGGGCAGGCGGCCAGACGATTACAATTGTTGCTGCAGCCGGTGCTCTTGAGAAGAAGGAAAACCGATCCGAGTATTCAGGTAGAACTGCCTGAGAAATGGGAGGTCCGAGAATATACCGGTTTGACAGCGGAACAGGCTGCCTTGTATCAGTCAATTGTAGGGCAACTGTGGTCAGGGATTTCTTCTGCAGCTTCTGCGATGTCCCGCAGAGGACAAATTTTGGCAGCTTTAGTCCGATTGAAGCAGTTATGTGATCATCCTTGTTTGATTGCGGGAGGCAGTAATACCGTACAACGTTCTGCAAAGCTGAAAATACTGCTGGATTTGGTCTCTGATGTGGTGGAAGAAGATGAAGGTGCTTTAATTTTTACCCAGTTCCGCGACATGGGTGAATTAATATGCGAGGCGTTGGAACAGCGATTTGGTTGGAAACCGCGTTTTCTGCATGGAGGGTTGAGTGCGAGTGTCCGCGGTGAAATTGTTTCTGCATTTCAATCAAGGAAAGATCCATCGCCAGTGCTTGTATTGTCGCTAAAGGCAGGCGGTGTAGGCTTAAATTTAACGAGAGCCAACCACGTGTTTCACTTTGACAGATGGTGGAATCCTGCTGTTGAAGACCAGGCGACAGACAGAGCCTTCCGAATTGGGCAAACAAAGGATGTACAAGTTCACAAATTAGTTTGTTCAGGCACACTTGAAGAACGAATTGATAAATTAATTACGGCCAAAAGAACCTTGTCCCAAGCAGTAGTTGGAGAGTCAGAAGGTTGGATTACAGAGCTCAATGACGGCCAGTTGCAATCTTTGTTTGCTTTGGATATGGAATCTGCCTTGGAGGAGGATGACTAATGGCTTCCCGTAAGGGTGCAGGAAAGGTACATGCAGAGTGGAGAGATGTTTTGCAGGAATTGGATTCAGCCCAATCCCGGCGGTGGAAATCTGCAGCAAAGCAGAGCAATGTCAACATTGTTTCCGTTACGGAACAAGGTATTGAAGCTAGGGTGAAGTGGCATAACATCGGCGGAGGAAAACGTACTTTTTCATTGCGCGTTCCGGTAGTAAGCTGGTGGGCTTCATACCGCAGCCAGGTTGTCATCTGGCTGGCCAGGCGTCCGGACTGGCAAGCTGCTTTTTTGGCCAATGAGTGGGATGATGATTTTTTGCAATTTCTGTCCGGAACAGGTCTTTCTCTGTTCCCAACAGAGGACTACCTTCAACAGGTCCAAAACGAAGCAGTTTGTTCTTGCGCAGTTCCTGAAAACCCATGTATTCACATGATGGCCATGTTTGAGACTTTGATGCGTGAACAGGAGATTTATCCGTACAAAGCACTGGAATACGTAGGGTTGCCATTTGCATCGTTACTTGACGATGTTCATGCGAAGACGGCTGAATGGCTGTTAGAGAAACACTCTGCAGACAATCACGGGTTTCCGGAAACAAAAACAGAGGTTTCGAGCTCTGAGTTATCAAAAACGGAAGTGTCGGAAGGCGCGGAAACTGCAACAGAACAAATTCAGTCATCAGTATCTTTTTGGCCCGAAGAAAGAGAGCTAATGAAAAGACTGCAATCTGAGCCAACCGTAGACTTTGCCGGTGATTCTCGCTTTCCATTGAACATCAGCAAGGAGCAACTGGAGAAATGGGGCAAAAACACAGGTCTGACATAGAGATTCATTACGTGAGTATTAAATAATGTGAGACTGGGATTCGTAGTGCTGCTGAGTGTTTGAAGGTGAATTCTCTTCACGGTGTTCTGAATTGGCAGGAGTATCTTCGGTTTGAAGCGCTTGTCTGGAAAAGAACCCAATTAATGCGGCAAGAGCAATAATCGTCACAATAAATCCAATGGCCACGTTTAAATCCCCCGTTCTCTTATCATTCTTTCCGATAGTCGAAGCTGCTGCTTGTTTAATTTTCTTAAGCTCTGGCTAAGTGTTTTCAATATATTAGACGCAGTTTGTCTACAAAAGGTTTCAATGAATTTTTGATTTGTAAAAAATTCATTTGTTGATCCAAGTTTATTGGATTCTTCCATATTTTTATTACACTTTTATGCGAACATACGTTTGTATCCGGCTTATCAGGGGAGTATAATCACTAACACGAACATATGTTCTTATTGAGGTGGTAAGTGTGAAAGTTACATTGTTTGGTGAAGCACAAGGAGTCATGGCGTCATGTGCATCTGAACTGTGGGGTGCAGTGCAAAACGGTGTCATTCGTGATGCTTCTGTTTTAGCCAGAGAACAAGGTATCTGTGCGGGCATGAGTGAAAAATCTGCAAAGGCTTTGCTGCCTTCTATTGAACTGTGTTCAGTGTCTGCGGAACCTGAACCTGTGATGAAACGTGTTTGGAAAGTCATCAACAATTTCACACCCTGGCTCGAATTTGTAGAGAACAATGGATTTTATGCAGAGCTTCCAAAATACCTAGGTACATCTGAAGAGGTTCGTAAAATTTTGTCGGCTGTAGACAGCGAAATTTCTTTTGCCGGGCGAGTTCGGGTCGGAATGGCAGAAAACAAGCAGTTGGCACGTGCACTCGTGGAATGGAGCAGATACGGTTCCATTCCGGGTGCGGGGTTTTTTACTGTGAATAGACAGCAATTAATTGTCTCTCCATCCATTTTGCATGAGTTTAAAGGAGACAGTTCTACAAGCTGGATACGAAGTCTGCCAATCGCAGCAATGTGGATGATTGCAAAGCGTTATCAGCAGGAATTAATGAATTTGGGAATTACAACATTGGGACAACTGCAGGACGTCCCTGAAGAAAATCTGCGTCTGCGGTTCGGTAACGAATACTGGTTTTGGAAGAATTATTTTGACACAGGGACTCAGGTATTGCATCTGAATCAGAAGAGGCCTTTGCTGTATCGGAAAGCAGAGGTTGAGCCTGAGGCAGAAACTATCGATATCTCTTTGTTTCTTGGTTTGGCAGAAGCACTTGTACAACGGCTGTCTGAAGACCTCATGAGTCAAGGTCTAGGGGTCAAGCAAATTAAATTGTGCTGGGAAACTGATGAGCAAAAAGATTGTCTAACTCGCCATTTTAATCGACTTTTGTACACCAAATATGCTATCTGGTCACATCTCGTACCTCATTTAACAGATGTTTCAGGGACAGCTATTGAAGATATGGAGCTGTATGGTGAAGAGTACGCCCTGCTTCAGGGAACTCAGGCTGCGTTTCGAGTATATGAGCGTCAAATTCTTCCTGTTCAATACAATGAAGCGGAGAAACTGGATGAACTGATGTCGCGAGTGAACAAAAAGTACCCTTATAAATTAAAGCGGGGGCTGATAAGCGGTTTTCGTGAACTGCGGTTAGAGGCGATGGGTGAACTGTGACCCGGTTGGTAAGACGCAGTATTGTTGTGGAAAACTGGCATAACAACCTGCCGTTTTCTTTTTGGGACGGAGATGTGCTTCACCAAGTGGATACTTATATCGATTCGTGGCAGGAAATGGGGAATTGGTGGGACGGTGAAAGAAATCGAAAAATGCTTCGTGTTTATACAAACCGGCATCAGGTTTTTGATTTGGAAGGCAGTGAGAACAATTGGGGGATATATAAGATTTGGGATTGATGCGATGTGAAAGAGAGAGAGTTTGTCCATCTTCACTGTCATTCGCCTTACTCTTTTCTAGACGGAGCTTCTCCTATTGAATCCTTAACAGCAAAGGCTGCTATGTGGGGAATGTCTGCGTTGGCGTTGACGGATAGCAATACAATAGCCGGACTTCCAGAATTTCATAAATGGGCTGCTTCGTACGGAATTAAACCGATTTCCGGATCTGAAGTGACGCTGACAGACGGGACACATCTGACGCTCCTTGCAGAAAACAAGACTGGGTATACGCACCTCTGTCAATTGTTGACTTTGGCGCATGAAGGAGAAGACGGCCGGTTGGACCCAAAACTGTCGGAGAGAGATTTATTTGCAAACAGTGAAGGCCTGATTGTGCTGTCCGGCTGCAGAAAAGGACGGATTGCACAGCATTTGTTGAATTATCAACCGGATGCAGCGTTAGCCGTTGCTAAAAAGTATCAGGCTGTTTTTCCGGGATCCTATTTTTTAGAGTTACAGGGAGATGCATATCCGAGGACAAACTGGTTGAACAGCCAACTTGCCGAGCTCAGCAGACATACACACATTCCGATGGCAGGGACCAGCAATGTTCACCATGTGAACCCGGCTGATTCTCCGGTATACGATGCATTGAAGTGTATTTCTTGTGATACGGACGTATATACACCGCATCCTAATCGTCCGTTAAATACTACCCGATATTTGCATTCAAAGGAAGAAGCCTACAACCGGTTTGCTGAATATCCAGAGGCTGTTTCAAGTACACAGGCTATAGCACAGCGGTGTCAGGTGGTGCTGAGCTTAGGAGCCAGTTTGTTCCCTAAGTATAAACTTCCTTCTAAAGAATTTTCCGCAATGGACTACTTCCGCCGGCTGGTTTATAACGGGGCAAAACAACGTTACGGCAGTTTGACAAATGAGATAAAAGAGCGCTTGGAGTATGAGTTCAGTATTATTTTACAACTTGGTTATGTAGATTACTTTCTAGTGGTCTGGGATATTGTCCGGTTTGCCAGACAAAACCGTATTCGTTGTGCAGGCCGTGGTTCAGCGGCAGATTCTGCGGTTGCATACTGCCTCTTTATAACCGATGTAGATGCTGTCGGCAGAAATTTGCTGTTTGAGCGTTTCATGAGTCTGGAACGGGCTGAACGGCCGGATATCGACATTGATTTTGACAGCCGCAGGCGGGATGAAGTCATAGACTATGTCTACCGCAAATACGGACGTGATTATGTAGCGAGAATCGCAACACTTCAAACATTCCGCGGACGCTCTGCCATCCGGGAGTTCGGCAAGGCCCTAGGTGTACCGCAGAGGATTTTGGACGTGGTGGCAAAACGGGTTCCTGCTATGGCGCATGCTGACGACTTGGCCGAAATGTTTGACCGAATTCCGGAAATGCAGGAGTTGAAACAGTATCAAAAGCAATTGTCGTGGATTTGGAAACTGGCTGAGAAAGCAGCCGGTTTTCCAAGACATTTTGGCATGCATGTAGGTGGGGTTGTCATCAGTTCCCGTCCCCTGTATGAGGTGACATCGCTGCAACCGTCCGCAAAAGGGGAATGGATGACCCCTTTTGACAAACACGCGGTTGAAGATGTTGGACTGGTGAAACTGGATTTATTGTCTTTGCGCACCATGTCGGCCATTGAAGACACCATTGTTCAAAGTGAACGCCAAGGCAGGGCAGTGGACTACGATAGCATCCCGCTTGACGACAAAGCTACTTTTGCCATGATTGGGCGCAGCGACACCGTTGGCGTTTTTCAGTTGGAGAGTCCTGCGCAGAGAGCGCTGCAGGCAAGGCTTGAGTCAAGTGGACTGGAGGATTTGGTAGCTAGTGTTGCGTTGATTCGGCCGGGTCCCATTCAAGGAAATATGGTCGATCCCTTTATTCGTCGCCGCCGCGGCCTCGAACCGATTTCTTACTTGCATCCCAAACTGGAGCCCATCCTTGCAAAAACCTATGGCGTTGTTTTATTTCAGGAGCAAGTCATAGAAATCGCTACGGTCATTGCTCAGTTTTCACCCGGAGAAGCGGATGAACTGCGCAGAGTGATGAGTAAGGCTCGGACACGTGCAGAGATGGATCGCATTGGAGATAGATTCTTGAAAAAAGCTAGACAGGCAGGTGTTGACGAAGCAGCAGCAGATACCATTTTCTCGTATATTAAAGGTTATGCCAGCTATGGTTTTTGTGAAGCACATGCCGCTGCTTTTGCAGCGACTTCCTATAAAACTGCCTATCTGTCCAGGCATTACCCGGCTGAATTTTTTGCCTCTATTTTAAACCAGCAGCCAATGGGCTATTATCCTGTTCATGTTGTTTGTGCAGCTGCCAGACAACGGGGCATTGCTGTTATTGGCCCAGATATCAACCGCAGTGAATGGGAATGTACGGTGAAAAAGAATCAAATTCAGTTAGGCTTTTGTCTTATCAAAGGCATACGTCAATCACTGGTACAAAAAATTGTTTCTGAACGACAACAACATGGAGGCTTTGAGTCGGCGCCGGACTGTATTTCGCGCGTTCATGACCTAGACAGACTATCTGCAGAAAAATTGATTCGAGTCGGTAGTTTTGACGGCGTTTCAAATGTTCCCCGGCAAAGCCAACTGTGGGAACTACCACACTGGTTTGCGCGCAGAATGAACCATTTGCCTCTTCTAAGGCATGAAAGTGTTCAACAAAAACCTTTGGAAATTACTTCGAAAGCCATCATTCGGAATGACAGACAGAAGTACAGAAACACTTTTGATGATGCGGCAAAAGAGAGACAACTGCTTGCAGGACAGTTGTCTGATGAATACAATCTAGTAGGTGTCGGTGTGTCAGGTCACTGGCTGGATTTGTTCAGACCGCACCTGAAAACGGAAGGATATGCTGAAGCGAAAGATGTCATTCACTGTCCTGACAACGCACAAATAAAGTTAGCGGGTATTGTTGTACGGCCGCATCGACCGCCCACGCGCAGCGGCAGAACAACAGTGTTTTTTACGCTGGAAGACGAAACAGGCTTTGCCGATGCAACTATGTTTGAAAATGTTTATCAAGCTACGGGATCCATTATATTTACACCCTATGGGAGATTGATTGGCATGGAGGGAACTGTACAGTACCGGGAGAGTCAACGTCCTCAACTGATTGTGTCGCGAGTCTGGGCATTAACATCAGATAAATAAAAATTATTTTTGTGAAATTATTCATATTTTGTAACAATTATCTTGGTGTGAACAGGTGATGATAGATTGCAAAGCGAAACACAATGCATAAATGTTACATCGCTTCGGGAATGAGGTGCCTTCGCACATGAGAAAAAAGAGTCTGACAGCCATGAGTATTGCACTCCTTGCCTCTTTCTCCCTGGTTGGCTGTACATCTGTGCAAAAAGTACATAAAGTGCAAGCTGTGCCTGCTCCTGCATACAGTCGGGGCATGACGCTGGAATGGGAAAAGGACATTAAAAAGCAAGCTCTCACTATGATTCAAGGCAGTCAACATTACGTTTACCTGGATATTTACGAGCTGTCCGACGCTGATATTCTACAGGCACTGATTAATGCTCATCAACGCGGGGTGGATGTTCGCGTTGTGGTGGATGCGACAGAACAGCATTCACAAAAGACGGCTGTTCCTGCATTAAAGCATGCAGGAATTCCAGTGGAATCACTTCATATCCATGAAGGAATTTCTCATATTAAAATGCTGATTACAGACGGCGCTGCAAGGGGCGTGTTAATCGGCGGTATGAATTTCGGTCAGCACAGTTGGTCGAATAATGATGCCTCTGTCTACATTTCTCATCCCAATCCTTCTTATTTGGCGGTTTTTCGCTGGGATTGGAAGCGAGCTGGAGGGCAACCGGCTGCAGCTCCCTCTACTCAAATGCCGCTGCTGATTGACCGACAGATTGGTCCTCATGTGGTACAAGCCATCGCGCATGCAGAGAAGTCGGTGGAATTGGAAGGATTCGATATCTCTGACTGGAACGTCATCAGTGCATTGAAAATGGATGTGAAGCGGGGATTGAGGGTAGAAGTCCTGTTGGACCCGAACCAATCGTTAAATCGCAGAGCCTCAGATGAACTACGTGACGCAGGCGTTACGGTTCGTTTCTATCGCCCCTATCATTACGAATGGATGCATGCAAAAATCGTAGATATTGACAAAGGTCGGATTTTTATCATAGGCAGTGCAAATTTTAGTCATCAAGCCTACACTTATAATCACGAGGGTGATTTAGAATTGTACAATGTGCCTGCTTTTAATCAGGCTCTTGTCAAAAACATGTCGATTCAATTGGCAAGGGGTACTGACTATCCCAAAGCTGAGAAGTACAAGCAAAGTAGGAGCGATGACCACTGAATCTTTCACTTGCATCCTTGGCGGAGCAGATGGACAAAACCGCTGTGTTACATTGTCAGAAAGCCTGGGAGAGGTTTGAGTTTTTTGACCAATTAATGATAGCAGTCGGTAAGTGGACACCAATAGTGATGTTACTGTTGATTGTCACATCAACTATAAATTTAGAAATGCCTGCGTCCTTGCACCGGCTTGTGCTTGCTCATGCGACTATCGCCGTCGTGGCTGCCATCGTGGCTCGTCTTGTCAATGAACCCGTTTCCCGCCGGTTTAATCGCTTGCGGCCATTCGAGCTGTACGGATTCAGACCGCTTCTCTGTCATGACGGCGGCGCTTCTTTTCCGAGCAATCATGCGACAGGCGCTTTTGCTCTTTCCATCAGTATGTTCGCGGTTCCGAGCTATGGACCTGTCTTGCTTGTGCTGGCCTTTTTGCTTGCGATTTCACGAGTTTACACAGGCCTTCACCACGTTACTGATGTTTTGGCAGGTGCTCTGCACGGACTACTCTTTGCAGTCTTTTTTTTGACACTGTACTCAGTTTTTTAGTTGCATTTTTCCGTCAAGGTTTTGACACTGCTGCTACAGAGGTGTAATTTGACGTCAATAAGCAGTAAAGATTTCTGCGGAGCAGCCTTTTTTGAATAGAAATTTCACGGGAATGATGTGAGGAGGATGTTAATGAAGATTACAGCGAACTGGAAGGGAAAACGTCATTTTGAGGCGTCCGGTCCGTCTGGATATAAGGTATCGATGGATGCCAAGCAAGAGGCGGGGGGAGAAGACAAGGGAAACCGTCCGATGGAATTGGTGCTGATGGGACTCGTTGGATGCACCGGAATTGACATCAGCATGATTTTGGAGCGGATGAGGCAACCCTTACAAGATTTACAAATTGAAGCTGAGGGCACACGTCAGGATGAACATCCGCAACGATTTACCCAAATTGACTTGTATTACCACATCACGGGGGAAGTTGCGCCTGAAAAAGCCTGGCGGGCTATTCATCTCAGTGAGGAAAAATACTGCAGTGCTTCTGCTTCTTTAAATGCAACCATTGTTCCGCATTTGATTTTGAACGGAGACGAAGTTTCGAGTCATTGACAAACCGGCTGAGTAACCGCTACAGTACCTGATTTGAGAGGACAGTTGCCGGCTTGGGCGGCCTCCGCGGTCATTAACCGGGAGGCCACTGGAGCTGGCGTCCGCCAAGCAAGTGAAAGTGCAGGTGCAAAACGGTTTGCTGGCCGTGGAAGCCCACGTTAGATACAATGCGATAACCGTCTTTCTCTACACCCAATTGCACGGCAAGCTTCTGTGCTGCCAGGTGTAATTCTCCCACTAATTCCTTATCTTCAGGCTCTAGTTCCTGAACTGATTGAATATGCTTTTTAGGGATAAGTAATACATGAACAGGCGCTTGCGGACGAATGTCTTCAAAAGCCAGCAACTCGTCTGTTTCAAGAAGTTTTTTCGACGGGAGTTCTCCATTTGCGATTTTGCAGAATAAACAGTCTTCCGTAGCAATCACCTCCGTTTGTATGTTGACATTCAGTGCAGGTAGGATACGCTGTCCATAATACATGAGTTCTGAATGTGATGCGAATCCCTGAGGTGTTGCGACCAGTACGACAATGCGAGACTTTATGAAAGTAGGGGAGCATGGTGAGTGAAATCTACTATGTCAACGGGGAATTTCTATCATCCAAAGAGTCTGTCGTTCCATCTGAAGAACGGGGACATCAATTTGGAGACGGTGTTTACGAAGTAGTCCGTGTGTATGGTGGAAGACCGTTTCTGCTCAATTGGCACTTGGAGCGCCTTGACAGAAGTTGCAAAGCTATTGGTGTTGAGAATCCGCTGTCTCACGAAGAATGGACTGAGCTGATTTCAGAAGCTGTCCGCCGCAGCGGTGAAGAAGAAGCTCAGGTATATTGGCAAGTCACCAGAGGAATTGCACCGCGGGAGCATTTATTTCCACAAGCACAGCCTTCTGTGACAATGACAGTAAAGCCATTGTTGTTGAAGGCGTCTGCTAAGTCGTCTGAGAAATCGCTGTTGTGCATACCTGACGAACGTTGGGCCAACACATGGATTAAAACAATTAATCTCTTACCGAATGTAATTGCAAAGGAAACTGCTCACCGATTCGGGGCAGTAGAAGCTCTTTTCGTAAAATCCGGTGACTTTACTGAAGGGTCCAGCAGCAATGCTTGGTTTGTGCGCGGCACAGACATTTATACGGCCCCGGCGAACCGTTATATTCTACCTGGTATCACCAGGCGTTTTGTACTTCAACTTGCCCAAGAAATCGGATACACAGTATATGAACAAAGTGTTGCTCTAGATGACCTGCACAGCATGGATGAGGTCTTTATGACAAGTACAACACTGGAAGTTCAATCAATTCACTCCGTTGTAGCTGATAGAAATAAAATGTCGTTGCTATACAATCTGCCTGACATTCCTGCCCAAACCCTGCTCTCAACTCCGGAAGACCCTGCTGAAATTTGGAGGAGTTCCAGAAACAACGTAGCTGCACGGCTCCAGGATGCGTTTACGGATGCGGTGAACAAGTTTCGCAATTATGAGGAGCCTGTCCAGTAGAATCAGATCTATCTGGTTCTACTGGCCTTTCAGTCTGGACTAGTCACACACTACTATAAAATTCTGCATATTTTCGATGGAGATCTATTCAAACTTTTACTTGTTTGTTATGATGGGATTGAACCTACCGACTGGTCGGTTAAGTTGACCGACACTACAGAGGGGGATGTAGCGACTGTGATTGACAATGTACGCAAAGCGGCGGTATTGGGAGCCGGTGTAATGGGTGCCGCAATTGCCGCACACTTGGCAAATGCGGGTATAAAAGTGGTATTACTCGACATTGTGCCGCCGAAACTCAGTGAAGAAGATAATGCAAAAGGTCTGACACTACAGGACAAGGCAGTACGAAATCGGTTTGCAACCAAGGGTTTGGCTGCAGCAAGGAAGGTCAAGCCAGCTGCTTTTTATGATGTTGACGATGCCGCGTTAATTGAGGTTGGAAACCTTGAAGACGATTTAGGAAAACTAAGAGATTGTGACTGGGTCATTGAAGTAGTTGTAGAGAACCTGGAAGTGAAGCAGCAATTGCTGGAGCGTGTGGAACAGGCTGTTGGCCCCGAGACCA
Organism: Alicyclobacillus sp. SO9; assembly: GCF_016406125.1. NCBI lineage: Bacteria > Bacillati > Bacillota > Bacilli > Caryophanales > Alicyclobacillaceae > Alicyclobacillus > Alicyclobacillus sp. SO9. Next base: position 1,758,896 of record NZ_CP066339.1, read on the forward strand.
TTGTCAGTTCCAACACATCGGGGATTTCAATTGAAAAGATGAGCCAGAATTGCAGTCTGGAGTTTCGCCAGCGCTTTCTCGGAACGCATTTTTTCAATCCGCCTCGCTACATGAAATTGCTTGAAATCATTCCTGGTCCAGATACCCGCCCTGAAATCGTTTCCTTGATGCAATCTATCGGCGAACGCATTCTCGGCAAGGGTGTGGTCCTGGCAAAAGATACACCCAACTTTATTGCCAACAGAATTGGCACGTATGGGTTGCTCATCACACTTTCCGCAATGGAAGCATACGAACTCGGTGTTGACGAAGTAGACGCAGTGACTGGTCCTGCAATGGGACGTCCAAAAAGCGCTACATTCCGAACGCTGGATTTGGTCGGATTGGATACATTTGTTCATGTTGCGAAGAATGTTCAGCAGTCCGTTACCCGAGATTGGGAAAAGCAGGCGTTTGCTGTACCTGACTATATCCAAAAGATGCTGGACAATGGCTGGATTGGAGAAAAGGCAGGTCAAGGATTCTTCAAACGCGTGAAAAATGAAAATGGAAAGGAAATTCACGCACTGGATTTAACGACTTTGGACTACCGGCTGCGTCGAAAATTGAAATCTTCTTCGTTGGATGCGGCAAAACGAGCCAAAGGTGTGCAGGCAAAGATTTCAACACTGGTTTATGGAAAAGACAAAGCCAGTCAATTTGCGTGGGACATTTTAAAGAAGGTTCTTCTTTACACAGCCACAATCCAAACTGAAATTGCAGATGATATCGTTGCTGTCGACAATGCCATGAAATGGGGATTCAATTGGGACTTGGGCCCCTATGAAACCTGGGATGCCATCGGCGTCGAAAAATCAGTACAGAGGATGCGTGATGAAGGAGACACCATTCCTGAATTCGTAGAGCAACTTCTGTCATCAGGAAAAACCTCTTTCTACGAGAGTACGGATCATCACAACATCGAATTTTATGTTGGCAATGGAGAGTTTCGCAAGCAGACGGAGAATCCAGAACACCTGTCGTTGGCAACGTTAAAAGCGCAAGGAAAGGTGATTAAGAAGAATTCCGGTGCCAGCCTCATCGATATGGGAGACGGTGTAGCTTGTCTGGAATTTCACTCTCCAAAACAGGCGATTGGTGCCGATGTAATACAGATGATGGACTTTTCGGTGGATGAGGTATCGCGAAACTGGGATGCCCTGGTCATCGGCAACGAAGCTCCGAATTTTTGTGTCGGAGCAAACCTGATGTTGATGCTGATGGAGGCGCAGGACGAAAATTGGCAGGACATCAACGCCATTGTGCAGCAGTTCCAGAATGCAGCGATGAAACTGAAGTACTCTGACAAACCTGTCGTAGCTGCACCGTTCAGCATGGCTCTTGGTGGAGGCATGGAAGTGTGTTTCCCAGCCGATCACATTCAGGCAGCTGCAGAAAGCTACGTAGGCTTGGTTGAAGTTGGTGTGGGCCTGATTCCTGGCGGAGGCGGCAACAAGGAGATGCTGCTTCGTGCCAATGAACACGTGCAAGGTGGAGCCGATGTACGACTTGAAAATTATGTTGCGAAAGCCTTTGAAGCTGTTGCCACTGCAAAGGTATCTACCAGTGCCAAGGATGCTAAGAAAATCGGGTATTTGCGGCAATCAGACGGTATTACGCTGAACCGGGATTTTCTCCTCCACGATGCGAAACAAAGAGCACTGGGAATGGCGAAGTCGGGCTACCAGAGAAAAGTGGAAAAACTCGTTCCTGTTGTTGGTGAAGCGGGCGCTGCTCTTCTTAAAACGGGCGTAGAAGCCATGAAGCAAAGCGGTTACGTCTCTAACCACGACGTGGTAATCGCCCATCACCTTATTAATGTCATGACTGGCGGTGCTGTACCCCGCGGTACGCTGGTAACAGAACAGTACCTGCTGGATTTGGAACGGGAGGCATTTCTGAGCTTGATTGGGGAGATGAAAACCCAGCAGAGAATGCAGCACATGTTGACAACTGGGAAACCACTTCGTAACTGACAGGAGGTTGGACAATGAAGGAAGCTGTAATCGTCGCCGCGGCCCGGACGGCCATAGGAAAGGCACCGAAAGGAGCACTTCGAAATTCACGTCCGGACGATTTGGGCGCACTTGTAGTACAGGATTTACTGCGGCGGGCGCCGGAAGTAAAACCTGAAGAGATAGAAGATGTGGTTATGGGTTGTGCCATACCGGAGGCTGAGCAAGGGATGAATGTCGGCAGAATCATTGCTTTACGATCCGGTTTGCCGACCACAGTGCCAGGTGTGACTGTCAATCGCTTTTGTTCCTCTGGTCTTCAGACGATTGCAATGGCTGGTCAGCAAATCATGACGGGCTTTGCTGATACCCTGATTGCTGGCGGTGTCGAGACCATGAGCATGGTTCCCATGGGCGGGTACAACATTTCGCCTAATCCGTATTTGGTGGATAGCAATTCTGCTGCCTACATGGGAATGGGACACACAGCAGAAGAAGTGGCTCGCAGATTCGGGATCAGCCGTGAAGACCAGGATGCATTTGCTCTTCGCAGCCACCAGCGTGCTGCGAAGGCCATCGCCGAAGGGAAATTTAAAGGTGAGATTGTTCCTGTAACCGTAAAGGAAGCAAAGATGGGCAAAGACGGCAGTATGCAGATGAAAGAATGGGTCTTTGACACAGACGAAGGTGTACGTTACGACACATCCATCGAGGCATTGGCGAAATTGCGCCCCGCTTTCCATGTTAAGGGCAGTGTCACCGCAGGCAATTCTTCACAGACCAGTGATGGTGCGGCCGCTGTTTTAATGATGTCTGCTGACAGGGCGAAGGAACTGGGATTAAAGCCTTTGGCAGCGTTTCGTTCCTTTGCTGTTGCAGGTGTCGATCCCGATATTATGGGCGTAGGCCCGGTCGAAGCCGTACCGAAGGCTCTGAAGATAGCCGGCATCAGTCTGGATGACATTGATGTCATCGAACTGAACGAAGCATTTGCGTCGCAGTCACTGCATGTGATTCGCACACTGGGCCTGGATGAAGAGAAGACCAATGTCAATGGCGGTGCCATCGCATTGGGTCACCCTCTGGGATGCACCGGAGGGCGTTTGACGGTTTCCATCTTAAACGAGTTGGAACGCCGGAACGGCAGATATGGACTTGTCACAATGTGTATTGGCGGCGGCATGGGAGCAGCTGGTGTGTTTGAGCGTTTAGACTAATTCAACGCCAAGACGAAGGTTTGTCAGATTACAAGCCTGACTGGTTGTCAGACTACAAGCCTGACTAAGTGGTTCCGTTTTACAAGATAACTTCAATCGTTGTTTGATTTTATTTGATTTGCGATATGCAGGGGAGGAGAAGTCATGGGTACAAGTGAGCGACATTTAACTAAAGGGGGAGCGTTCTTAATTGAAGAAACGCTTCCGGAGAACATCTTTACGCCAGAGGATTTTACACAAGAACACCGTATGATTGACGATACAACTCGTTCATTCGTTGAAGGTGAAATTGTTCCAAATCAAGAACAATTGGAACACCAGGACTGGGACTTGACAGTAAAGTTGCTGAAAAAAGCTGGAGACTTGGGTCTGCTTGGCGCTGATGTGCCTGAAGACTACGATGGGCTAGGCGCAGATAAGGTGACTTCAGCCATTATTACTGAGAACATTACACGCGGAGGGTCTTTTGCGCTGTCTCATGGGGCTCATGTAGGAATCGGATCACTGCCAATTGTATTTTTTGGTAATGAAGAACAGAAGAAAAAATACTTGCCCCAATTAGCCATGGGTGAAAAGATTGCAGCATATGCTCTGACTGAACCCGAATCCGGTTCTGATGCATTGGGCGCAAAGACCACAGCAACCCTCTCAGAGGATGGAAAGTACTACATCCTCAACGGAACAAAACAGTTTATCACGAATTCTGCCTTTGCAGATCTGTTTGTCGTATACGCCAAGATTGACGGGGAGAAGTTCTCCGCATTTATTGTTGAACGCGACTTTGAGGGCGTTTCTACAGGGCCTGAAGAAAAGAAGATGGGCATTAAAGCTTCTTCAACCCGTCCTCTGATTCTGGAAGATGCCAAGGTTCCAGTAGAAAACTTATTGGGTGAAGCAGGGCGCGGACACGTCATTGCGTTCAACATTTTGAACATCGGCCGGTATAAGCTTGCAGTCGGCTGCGTGGGCGGCATTAAGTCGGCCATCGAGACCTCTGTGAAATATGCAAAAGATAGAAAGCAGTTTAAGACTCCGATTGTAAACTTCCCACTGATTCAAAAGAAAATTGCTGACATGAATATTCGCGGATATGTCGCAGAGAGCATGTGTTACCGTTCCACTGGCGATATTGACGGACAGTTAGCTCAGCTAGGTTCGGCCAACGACGGCAAAGTCGTGGCAAAAGCCATTGAAGAATACGCACTAGAGTGTTCGGTCAATAAGGTTTACGCTTCTGAAGCTTTGGATTTTGTTGTGGATGAAGGCGTTCAGATTCACGGCGGATACGGCTTTATTCAGGAATATCCAATTGAGCGTATGTACCGCGACTCTCGTATTAATCGTATTTTTGAAGGGACCAACGAGATTAACCGACTGTTGATTCCAGATATGCTTCTGCGGAAAGCCCTAAAGGGAGAATTACCGCTTCTGCAGGCAGCACAAGGTCTACAGGAAGAGTTAATGGGTATGCTTCCCATGCCGGATGAAAGCGAAACGTTTGGAGCAGAACGGCACATTCTCGAAATGATGAAGAAAGTATTCCTTTTTGTCGGTGGAACCGCCGTCCAAAAATACGAGCAGGCACTGAAGGACGAACAGGAGATTTTGGCTGATTTGGCCGACATGATTGCTGAGATCTATGCACTCGAGAGCGCCTTGCTCCGGGCAGAGAAAGAACTGGACAACGGAAAAGATGCAGACAACAAGGTTGAGATGGTTCAGGTCTATTCTCGCGAAGCCATGACTCGCATGGACGGGTTTGCCAAGAATGTGCTGGCAGCAATGGAAGAAGGAGATACACTCCGTACGCAGCTTGCCGTTCTTCGCAAATTGACACGCTTCCAGCCAGTCAATGCACGGGACTTGAAACGCCGTATTGCCAATCGGGTGATTGAAGCAGAACAGTACCAGGCTTAACGATTTACACTTGTGTATGGATGACCTATTGGCTTTAGAACTTGAGATGAACCGTTCGGATGAACCATTGGCTTAAGCTTTTGGGACGACGATTTGTCACTGTATGTATCATTCAAGCAAAAAGGGGTCGCGGCTGCCAAATTTGTGACAGCCTGCGACCCTTCTTTGTCTTACTGCAACTCCCTAGCTTTCTTGTCTTACTGCAGCCTTGCTTGCTGTCTACAGTATTGATGGTTCCAGCCTAGTTTTGACCTGAAAGAGGAATATGGAACCAGTTTGGCAAAATGTAAACTTTCTTATGGTGCTGTACACCGAACTTTACAGCTGTAGAGCGACTGTTGTAGAAGATATCAATATGGTCTCCCTTGATAGCACCGCCAGTATCTTCTGCTACACGGTAACCCACGCCGGGAATATAAAGCTTCGTTCCATATGGAATGACGTTTGGGTCTACGGCAACAGTGACTCCTTGTTGAGCGGTCTGCCCTGTGGACGTGACTCCGTATGCAGGACTGCTAGGTGATTTTCCAGTTGACAGGGGACCTGCCGTGTATGCAGTCAAGGTACAGTAGATGACTCTGCTGTCACTGAGGGCAATGCTTTTCGTCGAACGTGAAGTCGAACTTGAAGACGAACCTGCACTCCCACTTAAAGATACTTTCCCCTGTGAACGTTCGGTCGGGACCGAATTAGAACTACTATTTGACCCATTCCAAACACTGAATTTTAGTACTTTTCCAATCTGCAGCAGTCTAGGATTCACAATATGGTTTTGGGATATCAAATCCTTTAGTGCAACATGTAACTGGTGGGCCAGGTTCCACAGTGTATCCCCTTTTTTCACAGTATATGTTTGTACATTCTTAGATGCTGGTGGTACCATTTGTTGAGATGAATTGGAACGGACGGACGCTAAACTGATGATGGGTGCTGTCACAGAGAAGAACGCCATAGTCAGCCATATCAGTATTTTCCGACGCATGAAAGCCTCTCCCTTTCTTTTTTGTCTATTACAGAACTGGTAACAATATGGACAAATTTGAAAGGGTTTAAACCTAGCGCCTCTATGTAACGGTGCTGGACAAGGTTATGTTCCAAACTATAATTAGGAGTTTGTTACGGCTTTGAGGTTTCAGGAGCGATGCTTCATGGCCAGTCACTGAGCGGGGGAATGTGATAGATTTATTTCTAAGTAGGTATTGTAGCGGATCGGCGGGTCAATTTGTCGTTAAGCTCCCCACAGATGCCTATTTGCGTGATTAATGTCCATTTCCGGTGGATAAGCACCTGTGGGATCTCTATTCGGATACTACCGTCGAATTTGGGTTGAAATTGGGGTATTAAGCTCTTCTGGAGCGCCTATTTGCCTCTTTAGTAGTTATCAAAGACAAATAAGCCTGTCTGGGATCTCTATTTTGGACACGTCTGCGACAGCTCCGCGACACGGACCTGTCACGGACCGTCACTTGGCCTGTCAGTGGCGCCCTCACTCTCCTGTGACGCACCTTTTCACAATAAAATTTGTATAGTAATAAAATTTGTATAAAAGAAAAAATCCGGTCTGCACCGGATTTACTCCATTTCCCCTATAAGTGACAATTTTATCTTAAGCGTCATCCTTACTCTTGCGGCTTCCTGTCCAGAATTGCGTCAATCTCTGAGCGGTACTTGCCGCCGGGAGTCTCGAGAATTTGGGGTTTCCCACGGAGTGCTTCGTGGTGGACAATGTGTTTGATGGCTTCCAAACCAAGGGAGCCGTCGCCAATATTGGCGTGTCGGTCTTTTCTTGATTCAAACGGGTTTTTGGAATCATTGATGTGTGCAACCTTGAGCTTGTCCAAACCAATCACTTCATCAAATCGCTTCAGAAATCCATCGAAGTCGTTGACCACATCGTATCCGTAACTGTAGTTGTGGCAAGTGTCGATGCAGACGCCAAGTTTGTCACGGTGCTCGACAAGATTCATAATTTCAGAAATTTGTTCCAACGAGTTGCCAACTTTGGAACCGTCTCCGGCCATGGTTTCAAGACACAGGTGCAGGTTTTCGTCTCCGCTGAGGATGCGATTTAAGCCATCTGCAATTCGCTTGATGGCGTAGTCTTCACCTTCTCCGACATGGCTGCCCGGATGCATGACAATATAGTTCAATCCCAAGTATTCGACTCGTCTGATTTCTTCCGAGAGGACGTCAACGCCGTACTGCCAAGTCTCTTCCTTCGGACTTGCCAGGTTGACGAGGTAGGAAAGGTGAACAACGGGATCGTAGATGCCGTGTTCCTTCATTAACTCCCATGCTTCATCGCGGTTAAAATCTTCAATGGGGCGGGCTTTGCCGCCGCGGTTACTGCGGGTATAAATCATATATGTGTTTGCATCGTACTCTATGGTCTCTTTCACGGCCGCCAGCAATCCTGTCTTTGCAATGGATACGTTGGCGCCGAGAAGTATGTCCGGCACGCGTTGGGACGACTTCTCCGTCATGGTTTAGCATCCTCCTAATTCAACTCTGTGTTTCTTTCATTCTCGTTTTGTCCCTACCAGAATACCAGTGTTCATCGTAAAGATAAAACCTTGACGGTAATTTCATGAGTCGTTACACTTGAAACAGGAAACTGAACGAGCGCTCAGTCGACTAAGAGCCGGCAACTGAACTCCAAACGAAGAGACAGGTGGTTGAGTGCAAAAGGTGAGGGACTGGTGAAAGAGGTGCGGCAAAATGGGCTCGGTCCATATTCAGAGTAATGTTAAGGATCCTAAAAAAGTTGAGATGAGACGAGCACAGATTGTCGCTGCTGCGGTGAAACTGTTTATTAAGAAGGGGTTTCATCCCACCACAACGCGGGAGATTGCGAAGGCGAGCGGTCTTTCAACCGGATTGTTGTATGAGTACGTGCAGTCCAAAGAAGACATTCTCTTTCTCGTTTGCCGTCACATTCACGAGGAAGTAGAAACCCGTGTTGAAGGCAGTTTGACAGAGACTGGACAAGGGAGTCAGCGCCTTCGCGAAGCCATTTGGTCACTGTTTACAGCCATTGATTCAATGCCTGATGAAGTGTTGCTGATTTATCAGGAAAGCAAGTCCCTTCCAAAAGATTTTTTGTCTGAGGTGCTGGGTAAAGAGTCCGAAATCACTGGGATTTTTGAGACGCTGATTTATGAAGGGATTGCCGATAGCAGCTTAGACGTCGATGAAAATGCTGTACCGATTCTGGCACATCAAATTGTGGTAACCGGGCAGATGTGGGCGTTCCGTAGATGGGCTCTGCGCGACGTTGACTTTCATACATTCGCAAAAGTACAAGTGGATTCACTGATGCATGCCTGCGGGAACCGTGTCAGCTAGCGGTTAACAAGTGAATGTGGCCGGTGCGTCCTCGGCTGCTCAGACACAGAAGCGGCGACAAAAAACGATTGAAATGGCACAGGCTAACTGTAAGAGATATGGGGAGGAGATGTACGTAATGGCATCAACGCAAAACAGTTCTGCAATGAAGACGACGAAACAATCCAGTTCAAACAAATCTTATAAGGTGAAAAATGCAGTGCGTTTTGTAACCGCTTCAAGTTTGTTCGACGGTCACGACGCATCCATTAACATCATGCGTCGAATCATTCAGCAGTTGGGTGGGGAAGTGATTCACCTTGGTCACAATCGATCGGTTGATGAAATCGTCACAGCCGCCATCCAGGAAGACGCTCAGGGGATTGCGGTCAGTTCTTACCAGGGCGGGCACATGGAGTTTTTCAAATACATGTACGACTTGCTCCAGGAGCGGGGCGCCTCGCATATCAAGGTTTTTGGCGGCGGCGGCGGTGTCATTGTGCCGGACGAAATCCGGGAATTGGAAAGCTACGGCATCAGCAAGATTTTTTCGCCTGACGACGGCCGCAGACTCGGCCTAAAGGGTATGATTCAAGCCATGGTTGAAGCATGCGACTTTCCGACTGTCACAGATGCGGAGGGACTCTTGCAGGAACTGGACCCGCAGCACCCTGCCACTGTGGCGAAGCTGATTACCTTTGCTGAACAGAAAGACAGCATGGATTCCAACCACTATAAAAACGTGTTTTCCGCAATACGCGAGCGGGCAGGCCATACGCCAGTTCTGGGAATTACAGGTACAGGCGGCGCTGGAAAATCGTCTTTGACGGATGAACTGGTTCGGCGTTTTCTCACTGACTTTGAGGATAAGACCGTTGCTATCTTCTCCATCGATCCCTCTAAGCAGAAGACGGGCGGCGCACTTTTGGGCGATCGCATTCGTATGAACGCCATTCACCACCCGAATGTATACATGCGCAGCCTGGCCACCCGGGAGTCCCGCAGCGAATTGTCCGCGGCGGTCTCGGAAGCCATCGAAATAGCACGCTATGCTGGCTATGACTTGATTATTGTCGAGACGAGCGGCATTGGGCAGGGCGATGCGGATATCGTCTCTGTATCAGATGTATCTATGTACGTTATGACAGCAGAATTCGGTGCACCCAGCCAATTGGAAAAAATTGATATGCTGGATTATGCAGACTTGGTGGCTATCAACAAGTTTGACAGGCGCGGCTCTGAAGATGCTCTTCGCCATGTGCGTAAACAAATGCAGCGAAACGGTGAGGACTTTTCAAAGAAGGTTGAAGATATGCCTGTGTACGGGACGATTGCCAGCCAGTTTAACGATCCAGGCACAAACATCCTCTACCGCAAACTCATTGACACCGTGAACGACAAAATGGGGTTAGCGTGGTCGAGCAGTTGGCCTGAGTTGGATAAGCGACAGAGTAAGACAGCCATTATTCCCGGTGAACGAGTTACTTATCTGCTGGACATTGTGAAGACCGTTCACGGTTACCGTCAGAATGCAGAGGATACAGCCGAGCAGGCTCGCAAAGCCTACCAGCTGCAGGGTACGCTGGAGCAGTTGAAGGCGTCTGAGAATGCTTCTGGGAATGCGTCTGAGCCAACCGTCGAGAAAACAACAGAGGCGCTGTCTGCGGTTGAATTCCTGTACAACGAACTGTGGAGTAAGCTGGATGACGAGGCTAAGGGAATTTTGAACGGATGGGAAGAAAAACGCAAAATTTACGCTGCCGATGAGCTTGTCACAAAGGTACGCGACAAGGAAATTCGCTCACCCCTCTTTACCACGTCTTTGTCCGGCTCACGAATTCCAAAAATCTCCCTTCCGAAATACAAGGACTGGGGCGACATTGTGCTTTGGAACCTGCTGGAAAACGTGCCTGGCGAGTTCCCGTATACGGCAGGGGTCTTCCCTTTGAAACGGAAGGAAGAAGAGCCGAAACGCCAGTTTGCCGGTGAAGGAACACCGGAGCGGACCAATCGCCGTTTCCACTATTTATCTGAGAACGATCCCGCAAAACGCCTGTCCACAGCTTTTGACAGCGTCACTTTGTACGGTGAAGACCCGGACTACCGCCCGGACATCTACGGCAAGGTGGGAGAGAGCGGCGTCAGCATTTGTTCGTTGGATGATATGAAGAAGCTCTATGCAGGCTTTGACTTGTGTGCACCGTCCACAAGTGTTTCCATGACCATCAACGGACCCGCTCCGATGATTCTGGCCATGTTTATGAATACGGCCATCAGTCAGCAGGTGGAAAAGTTTGAACAGGAGCAGGGCCGCAAAGCGACGGCTGAAGAATACCAGCAAATCAAGGAGAAGACGCTGCAAACGGTTCGCGGTACCGTCCAGGCGGATATTCTTAAGGAAGACCAGGGTCAGAACACCTGCATCTTCTCCACAGAGTTCGCACTGCGCATGATGGGAGATATTCAGCAGTATTTTATTGACCACAAGGTCCGCAACTACTACTCCGTCAGCATCAGCGGCTATCACATTGCTGAAGCAGGTGCCAACCCGATTTCACAGTTGGCATTCACTTTGGCCAATGCCTTCACCTATGTGGAGTATTATCTCAGCCGCGGCATGAGCGTCGATGCGTTTGCCCCCAATCTGTCCTTTTTCTTCAGTAATGGGATGGATCCCGAATACACCGTCATTGGCCGCGTCGCACGCCGCATTTGGTCTGTTGTCATGCGTGACAAGTACGGCGCTAATCCGCGCAGCCAAAAGCTGAAGTATCACATTCAAACCTCCGGCCGCTCCTTGCACGCGCAGGAAATCGATTTTAACGATATCAGGACAACGCTGCAGGCCCTGATTGCCATCTATGACAACTGCAACTCACTGCACACAAATGCTTACGACGAAGCCATTACGACGCCAACAGAAGAGTCTGTGCGCAGAGCCATGGCGATTCAGATGATTGTCAATCGGGAGTTTGGTCTGGCCAAGAATGAGAATCCGCTGCAGGGTGCGTTTATCGTTGAAGAATTGACCGATCTCGTTGAAGAAGCAGTCATGCAGGAATTCCTGCACATCAATGACAGAGGCGGCGTCCTTGGTGCCATGGAGACCCAGTACCAGCGCAGCAAGATTCAGGAAGAGTCCATGTACTATGAGGAATTGAAACACTCCGGTGAACTTCCCATTATCGGAGTCAATACGTTTATCAATCCCAACACACTGGCGGAAGATTACGAAGCACCGAAGCTCGAGCTTGCACGGGCTACAAAGGAAGAGAAGGAATCACAAATTAAGAACCTGCATGCCTTCCAGGATGCGCACAGCGATACTGCGGAAGAGTCGCTGCGTAAACTGCAGCAGACAGCAAGCGAAGGCGGCAACATCTTTGCGGAACTGATGGAAACAGTGCAGGTGGCCAGCCTCGGCCAGATTACTCGTGCACTGTACGAAGTGGGCGGCAAGTACCGGCGCAACATGTAAACCGTAAGAGCACCAACTGATAGAAACGAAGCGCAAAAAGCGAAAAAGCGAAAAAGCATGTGTAGAAACACACTGCAGGGCTGCTTCTAAAGCCGTTTTAGACAACGGTTTTGAAGCAGCCCGTTTTTTGTACTCATATCAGCGACAGGATTCGTGTATGCCTGTGCGCGAGTGGCGGAGGCGTTTTTGGACACACTATGCTTTGTATGATCAGCACCTGGGTTGTCATCGGGGGCACTAAGGGAGGTGAAGTTTTGGGTCAACCACAACGACATCCCTTATGGGCAGACGCCAGGTGGTTGTTGCTCATTAGTGGAATTTTCTCTTTGTCGGTGGCTTTGTCAAATACTTTTGTAAACATCTATTTGTGGAAAGTGGACAAAAGCTACATTCCAATTGGTTGGTACAATCTCGCTGTGTACGCACTGGTTCCATTTGCATTTGTGGTTGCCAGCTACATTGCAAATCGCTACTACGCTGTTGCCACACTACGCATCGGCGTACTGCTGCACGCAGGATTTTATCTCTTTGCGCTGTTTGGCGGTACACGTGCAGCTTCAGTACCTTTTTTATTGGGAATGGTGATGGGAGCCGCACAGGGTTTTTACTGGTATTCCTTCAACTTTTTGAGCCTGCGAGTCACCAAGTCTGAAACCAGGGACAGATTCTACGGGTTAAATGGTGCCATGGTGGCCATTGCCAATATGGCTGCACCCATCTTGTCTGGGGCCATCATCTCTGGGGAGGACAAGTTTGGTCCATTGAATGGATACCACGTCATCTTCGGCGTATCTCTCATTTTATTTCTTGTGGCAACAGTGGTCAGTATCAAACTGAAGCCTCAGCCAATCTCAGGTCGACTCTCCATCTCCCAAGGTCTTCGTCTGATGAAGAAGCGGCCATGGCGGCACATCCTCACAGGATGCTACATTTACGGCTTACGGGAAGGCGTATTCCTGTTTCTGATTGGCTTGTTAATGTATATCGCTACGGGGAGCGAGCTCCGACTAGGTGAATTTTTGTTCTTGCAAAACTTCCTGTCATTTTTGTCGTTTTATCTGGTGGGAAAAATTGTTCGACCTGGAAATCGAGTTCGAGTTCTTGGTGTAGGTGCCTTAGGAATGGCCTTGGCAGCACTTATTTTTCTGCGCCCAGTTTCTGCGGCTATGATAATTGCTTATGGTGTTTCCATTGCAGTTGCACTGCCTGTTTTTATTGTTCCGCTGCAAGGGCTTGTTTTTGATACCATTAGTCGATTGGACGAAACAGGAGATCAAAACGATGAACAGTTGATTGCACGGGAAGTGGCCGAAAACGGTGGACGGGTGACGGGAATAGGTGTCTTTTTGTTGGTCATCAGTTCATCTCCGACAAGTCTGACTATATCCAGATTGGCGGTTGTCCTGGGGTTTGTCCAACTCATTACCTGGTTTGTCATTGCCATGGGACATCGTACACACCACGGCGGCAGCAAACAGTCGGGGAAGGTCCGCTGGGAGGCGCAAAATGGTGCCTTGGAAACCGGGGGGAGACAGTCCCAGCCGTAACGGGAGAGTTAGAGCAAGACGAGTTAGGGGAGTTAGGGTACTGGCGTTTGGTGCAGTCCGTTCGGTGCAGTCCGTCTGTTGCTGTCTGTTTGCCACTGGCTCGTTCCATAAAGAAAAGCAGGTGCGATGCACCTGCTTTTGCGACTCATGTCTAAGACAGACATATGAATTACTGACTTTCGAGTACGGTAACCTCGAGTCCTGTAAACTCTATCACAAAGATAGTGGCTTACTTGAAGAAATCGGCATTCTTTTGAATAAAGGATTTCTCGTCGTCTGGAACGAAGTCTTCTTGGAAAATAGCACTTACTGGGCAAACTGCTTCACAAGCACCGCAGTCGATACAGGTGTCTGGATCGATGTAGTACTGGTCTTCACCTTCATGGATACAATCCACAGGGCAAGTTTCTACGCAATCTGCAGCTTTCTCATCAATGCACGGCGATACAATTACGAATGCCACGCGTACTCCCCCTCAAACAGAAGTAGTGAAATACTAGAACAATGATATACCACGATGGGTGGCTTTTCAACACTCTTCTCTGTCATTCATTCCCTAGGAACTCTACGAATTCAACGAATTGTCATCGACTGTCACGAGCCAATTCAGACCAACCTTGTCTGAGTACGAGTCCGGCAGTTGTGTCCATACCGGTTTCCAGCAGCACTCTGGCACGGAACTGTTCCCACGCTGCACTGAGGTACGGACTTAGTTGAATGGTGACGACCGAAAGTGCAGTTCCTGCTGCCACATCGAGGAAATAATGCACCCTCAGATATATTGTGGATAGAATAATCAAAGAAGCTACGGGAATGTAAAACCAACTCCACCTCCGGCGGTACTTCCATATGTTTGCCGCCATCACCAGAGATATACCCGTGTGAAGGCTCGGAAAACAATCTCTCGCAATACTGCTCTGACCGAGTACAAGCAGCCTTGGCAACGCACCTACTGATGATTGGTAATGAACCATGAAAACAGGACCGACAGCAGGGACAAAGAAGTAACCTATGTAGCCAATATAAAAGGTGAAAATAGCTGTCGTCATATAATTTTTAACCGCTTTCTTGGAGTGCTTGTACAGAAGCAAAACGGTGGCGTAGACCAGGATAAACCAGGACATGTATGCCGTACTGAAAATCACGTTAAACACGGGGTTGACCAAAGGGGCAATCCACTGCGATGGCAATTTTCCAAAAAACAGAATCTTATCAATATGCATGATGACGAAGTCTCTATCAAAGGGGTTAAAGACATTAATATAAAAGATAATAATTTTGTAAATTGTCATCATGACTATGAATGACAGTGCTAATCTGGAAAAGTAAGAAATTCTCTGCGGAATGCGCGAGTGCCTTTGTCTCAAAATAAGGAATCCAGTGAAGAAGACCAGGAACAAAGTGAGGGATTCCCATGTAGCAGGTTTTAGCATCAGAGCGTATACATTGTTCAACATCTGTCCAGGCATTCCTCTGTAGCTGAAGACCTCATCAAGTCGTTGACCGTACCGAAGAAAAATCACCAGTGCTCCGATACTCATAAGTAAACCTGCAACTTCATACGCTTCAAGGTGAAAGAACCATCGAACAGCAGTGCGATAGACGCGTATCAACCAACCTTCCCCCAATCCCCCAACACATCAACAACTTCAAATAAATATCAAATTTATACATAATCCAATATACCACTTGGCTTTGAAAAGTTGAACACATTACGATTGCAGGGCATATATTGCTCTAGAAACCGGCACCAACGTGTTGGTGTCACCCCGCCCTGCAGGGTGTTCACATAGGGGAATCAGGGTGCACAAAGTGCACCCTGTCCCCATTATGATTAGCCGTGGTGTATGACGCCAAGGCCTGTTTTAGTTTTCAAAAGAAACGCACAACGTCTCGAAAATCGCAGAGTTCCCATGTATAGCGACATGATTTCGCCCATAAATATTGAAGCAAAGCGAAAGGAAGGGATCCCATGTATCAATGTCCTGTTTGTGGTGAATTAATGGATGCTTTAACCAATGTCCACTGTGTATCCAAACATCAGGAGACGAGACGAGAGTTCATTGCACATCACGGTGCTCCAAAGTTTGTCAGCCCAAGGTTGACTGGAGACATACAACGTTGGATTCGAGCAACCCAAATTATTACCAGAACGGACTTTGACGTCGCCCAGGCGTCTGCACGAAACTTATTAGGAAAGCGGTACTGAAGCAACGGACAATGCAGCCGTTCTTTTTTATTTTCTCTGATGAAAGCGCATTAGACACAAAGTTGATATTCAATGCGGAAATCGTTCATACTGACAGCATAGCTCGAATTCAGACAGGAGTGTTGCAGTCAATGTCGAGTTTTCAAACGTTTAAAAGCGGACGGTTGTATGTACATATTCTTCCAACAACCCAGTTCAAAACACGCTACATCAGTATGAAGCTCGCCCGTCCCATTGATAGAACTACCGTAACAAGCATTGCCATGTTGCCGTTTTTATGGATGGAAGGCACAGAGGAGTATCCTACAGCAAAAAGCTTGATTCGTAGAACGGAGTCCATGTACGGCACGAATATCCGTACTTCTATTGGAAAAAGAGGCGATATGCATGTCGCAGAATTGCATGCCACTTTTCCAAATCAAGAAGTTGTCACCGGAAACGCAAAGTTGGCGGATGAGGTCTTGCATCTGTTGACGAGCGTCTTGACACATCCGGCGCGTGAGAACGATGTATTTGTCGAGGCGCATGTCCACAGAGAAAAGAATCTGCATAAGCACCGGATTGAGAGTTTGTACGACGACAAGATTTCCTATGCAATGGAGCAGTGTTTAAAGGAAGTCTGCGGCGAGTCCCCAGCCGGTCTTCCCAGACTTGGATTTGAGGAGGATGTGAACGGGCTCACGTGTGGGAACTTGTACCGGGATCACCAGGCTCTGTTGAATGAATCTGAGATTCACACCTACTTCATTGGTGAGGTCGCCGATGCTGAAAAACAAGCCAATGACATTTTCTCAAGATTGAACCAAGACCTTGTCAATCGCACAAGTACATCTGAGAAAACGGTTGAACCCTTGCCATTGCGGCATGCTGAATCAAAAACTGTGGTCGAGCGGCAGGATTTGCAGCAAGGAAAACTCAATCTTGGGTTTCGAACAGGGATATCCTATTCTGCGGCCGACTATATGTCTTTGCTGACCGCTAACGGGATTTTGGGAGGGTTTCCGCACTCCAAACTGTTTGTCAACGTTCGTGAAAAGGCGAGTCTGGCTTATTATGCGACGAGCCGGCTTGAAGCGCTGAACGGAGTGTTGGCCATTCAGACTGGCATTGATGTAGGCAACTATGATGAAGCCTTAAAGATTATCCTGGAGCAAGTTGATAAATTGAAGCAAGGTGATATCACAGCAGATGAGCTGGATTTCACTTTGCGAGGCATCAAAAACCAGTATGTGCAGGCCCTTGATCAACCTGCTGCTATGGCTGATGTCCATTTCTCCGGCAGATTGGCGGGCGTCGACAGGGGTGTCGATGATTTAATCGCCAGCATAGACGGCGTGCAACCAGACGCGGTTGTAGAGGCAGCCAACACACTTGAACTAGACACAGTTTATTTCCTTCGGAATCAGGAGGGTGCCCGTCATGCATGAAATCACTTATCCGCCTTTTAATGAAAAAATGTATCAGGAGCAGTTGGACAACGGATTGACTGTATTTTTGTTGCCCAAACCAGGTTTCCAGCAGACTTTCTCTGTGTTTACGACTCGCTTTGGATCCATTGATCAAACGTTTGAAATGAATGACGGCAAGGACCTACTGACTGTTCCGGACGGTATTGCTCATTTTCTCGAACATAAGATGTTCGAGTCTCAAGAGATTGATGTTTTTCAGGAGTTTGCCAGACACGGAGCGTCTGCAAACGCATTTACCACCTTTGATCAGACCTCGTACCTGTTTACGAGTACACAAGATATCCTGGAAAACACAACAATTCTGTTGGACTATGTCCAAGACCCGTATTTTACCGAGGAGAATGTGGAGAAAGAAAAGGGCATTATTGGCCAAGAGATTCGGATGTACGAAGACAATCCGGATTGGCAGTCCTTCTTTGGATTGCTCAAAGCTATGTACAAAACCCACCCTGTCCACCTTGACATTGCCGGAACGGTAGAAAGCATTGCGGGAATCACCAAAGACCTTCTGTACGATTGCTATCGAACGTTTTATCATCCAGCCAACATGGTCTATGTGGCCGTGGGCGGCTTTGATCCCGAACAGATGATGAATCACATCCGCTCAAACCAAGCTGCCAAGAATTTTCCCAAGGCGCCGCCATTTACGCGAGTGCCCGTGGATGAGCAGAAAGAGGTAGCCACGCCGCAGGTTACCGCCGAACTAAGTGTCAGCCAGCCACGCTGTATCATTGGATGGAAGGATGCGGATGTCGGACTTACAGGAGAATCGCTCCTCAAGCAAGAACTGCTAACCGGCGTCATCCTTGATACCCTGTTTGGCAGAGGCAGCGATGCTTATCACGAATTTATCGATGAAGAACTGATTGATCAGCAGTTCAGTTGGGAGTATGAATGCACAGAGAGTTATGGATACTCACTCGTCGGCGGCAATACCAGCAATCCCGACCTGCTGCTAAGACGAATTAATGAAACTCTAGACAGGGCTCGCTACAGCGGGCTTTCACAGGATGAGTTTGAGCGCAATCGCAAAAAAGCCATGGGCCGCTTTGCCATGGCCATGGATTCACCGACCGCTATAGCTCGCAACTTTACTTCATATCATCTGAAGGGTGTCGATTGGTTTTCTTCAATCCAGATTTTAGAGAACCTGACGTTGGAACAGGCGAATGAGCGGCTCAACAGTCACTTTGTTTCGTCCCAACAGGCAGCCTCCATTGTAACGCCGAAAGAGTGAAGAGTGAGCCAAGGAGCAGCCTGGGGCCGCGGCTGCGGCTGAACGGAGCGGCAGAACGGAGCGGCAGAACGGAGCGGCTGAATGGAGCGGCTGAATGGAGCGGCAGAACGGAGCGGCTGAATGGAGCGGCTGAATGGAGCGGCTGAATGGAGCGGCTGAACGGAGCGGCTGAACGGAGCGGCTGAACGGAGCGGCTTAACGGAGCGGCTGAACGGAGCGGCTGAACGGAGCGGCTGAACGGAGCGGCTGAACGGAGCGGCTGAATGGAGCGGCTGAATGGAGCGGCTGAATGGAGCGGCTGAATGGAGCGGCTGAATGGAGCGGCTGAATGGAGCGGCTGAATGGAGCGGCTGAATGGAGCGGCTGAATGGAGCGGCAGATATGCCGAAAAGTTGGCTTGAGAGGGCACGGCGAGGAGTTGGGTGCGTGTCATGGGCAGAGAACACAGTTGAAAGCTGCCCGTGCGAGGGAGTTTGTTCGCGATCGCGTTTGGTTAGTGATCCCTTCGCTCCCTATTCCGGTACTCGCCAAGCGATAGTGATCGATTCGATCACTATCGCTTGTAGCCGTCTACCATAGGGATCCCATTGCTCCCTATGGTCCATGTCCCACCCTGCCTCGATGCACATTAGGGATCATTGATGACACTAATGACTCGGCCAATTGGCTTTAGTGATCGTTGGGATCACAATCGTATCGCCGCTCCCGCGAATAGTGATCATTTGAGTCCCTAACTGCCGGACTGGTGCAGTCCTGAGTGGTGCAGTCCTGGCAACTGTCTTCAGCAGGGTGCCAGATGGGCTGGCACCCTTTTAGTTAGAGTTCGATGCCGAGCAAATCATGGATGACTACGCTTGCGAGGATTAGGCCGGCTACTGAAGGGACATAGGCAGTACTCGCTGGCGGCATTTTCTCCTTGCGGATTTTCGAATCTGTCTTCTCTTCAGGTACAATGTCTCTGCGGACGTTTTCCAGAGGCTCACGAGGAGGCTCGTCGGAGCAGACTGTTTTGACACCTTTGGCAATGCCGAGTTTCTTGAGTTCTCTTCGTAATACTTTTGCGATGGGATCGACCTTTGTATCCGCAAGATCCATCACTCGAAATCGGGTTGGATCCAACTTGTTGGCAGCGCCCATACTGCTAACAATAGGAATGTTGCGTTTCACACAACTTTGAATCAAGTGGATTTTTGCACTGACCACGTCAATTGCGTCAACGACGTAGTCCAGGGAGTCAAATCCGAACAATTCATCTTCATTTTCCTGTGTAAAGAAGACCTTTTTGGCGATGACTGTACACTCTGGATTTATAGCGTGGATGCGTTCTTTCATCACGTCTACCTTCGGGTGTCCGACTGTAGTGGTCAGCGCGGGCAACTGTCGATTGACATTTGTAATGTCTACGGTATCTTTATCGATTAGGATGAGTTGCCCAATGCCCGATCGCGCTAAGGCTTCCATCGCGAATGAGCCCACTCCGCCGGCTCCAAGGACGGCAACGGTTTTCTGATGAAGTGTTTTCACACCGTCTGTGCCGAAAACCAGCTCTGTTCTCGAAAACTGATTGACCATGCTATCACCACCGAATTCTAAGTTAATAAGTATTCATTATTAAGTGCTCATTATTAAGTGTTCATTATTGATTTGCAACAAACCTGCGTTCATAAGACGGAGTCATGGACTCATGGAGTCATGGACTCAGGAAGTGTTTCCTCTCAGCATAGGAGTGAAGTAACTGTGGAAATTTTTGTTGACGGTGACGCGATGCCTAGAGACGCCTTGGCTGCCATTGCTGCGTATGCCAATGACGCTGACATGAAAGTGTCTGTCATACATAGCATCAATCACGAACTGACACTTCAGGAATCCATTGAAAACATCACGGTGGACGCCCACGCTCAATCTGCGGACATGGAAATCTTCCGTCGAATTGACAAGTCTATACCGACAATTGTTGTGACTCAGGACTACGGTCTCGCCAATCTGTCTCTGGGCCAAGGCGCTGCAGTTGTGTCACCTGCAGGGATGGAGTACACAGAGGACAACATTCAAAGGCTTTTGTTTGAACGGACTCTGCATGCTGAAGAGAGAAAACGAACGGGTCGCAATAAAGGCCCAAAACCGCGAACAAAAAGTCAGAAACACGAATTTCAGCAAGTTCTCGCAGCCGTCGTACAGCGATTGCGCCAGGCCTCCGAGTCAAAACTGTAAGTCTGCAGGGGGGTTGGTTAGACGCCTCGCATATCGGGATCCCAGATGATTTTATGCAATTGTAAATTTAGTTTCACGTTGTGAAGTTTCTTCTCCAACATGGCTGCCACGAGCTTTTGCGGCGGCATCGTTTCCCAGACGGGACTGAACAGTACAGTCCCTTTCTCCACCCATTCTTCAACCACTTTGCAGGCTGTGTCGAAATCTTCATCGTCGGCGATGACAAACTTGATTTCATCCTGATGGCCAAGCAGTCCGTAATTTGCCTGAAGCATTCGGTCTTGTTCGCCGCTCTTGGGTAATTTGTAGTCCAGAATAAACCGGACTTTTTCCCTGACTTGCGCTTTTTCATTACGAAGATGGATGAACGGCGTTAAATCTATGGCTCCGTTTGTCTCAATGTGCACGTCTTGAATCAATGGCAAACGGGCCAAAGCTTCAATTAATACAAGGACCTTTTCGGTATAGAGAAGGGGTTCCCCTCCTGTGAGGCAGACTCTTTGGTGTCCTAATCTCCCGACCTCTGCAACAATGTCACCAACGGCAGCAAAGTATTCAGGTTGAGCAGGCGCGTAACTGTAGGGTGTATCGCACCAGGTGCAGCGGAGGTTGCAGTTAAACAACCGCACAAAAGTCGTCGGAAAGCCTGCTGCAGTGCCTTCACCTTCGATGGTCTCGAAGACTTCAACCATGGGCAGCTTCAAGCTGAGTTGTTCTGTAGTGAGTCCCAATTCTGCGGTTGTCATTTTGTCATCCATTCCCGTTTCAGGGAAGCCCTGCTGGTTGGTGTTTCGTACAAGATTAATTCCTCCAAGCGCCAATCTTGCTGTTTGCTGTCGCGTTTCTTCAACTCAGATTCGAGTTCTCTCCAAATCCACGACACAATGTTTTCCGCTGTGGTGTTCATTGGCGGCAACACTTCATTTAGGTAGTGGTGATCCAGGGGTCTTTCCACCCTCAGCTTGTATATCTCCTTTAAGTCACCAAAGTCGATACAAAGCCCTCTCTCGTCAAGATAGCCGCTCACTGTAATGACCAGTCGATAGGTATGACCGTGGAGGCTTTTGCATTTCCCTTCGTACATATATAAGTGATGTGCTGCATCGAAGGTAAATTCCTTCGTTACGGCAACCCGATGTTGATGATATTTCAACTGGTTCGGTTGAATGTCTTCATATAGTTTCATAGCTCGCTCTGGAATGTGGTATTCAGACATCTGCTGTCCTCCTTGCGGTTTTGCAGTACCTCTTATGATGCCGTGACACAGCTCTGTCGTCAAATTCAAGTCGTGAGAAGTCCTTGTCTTTGTTTCTTGTCTTTAATTCTTTAATGTGATTGTATTACAAATGAATGAGAGAGAGGAGGCTATAGATTGGAAAGTCTGCGTTACACGCTGGATCAGACACCACCTGCATCGGTGTTGTTTCTCTCTAGTCTTCAGTGGTTTATGTTCATCCTTGCCAGTGTGTTGACAGTACCAATTGTACTCGGCCACGCCTTCGGTATGACAGCGCAAGCTACTGCGTTGTTGGCCACAAGAACCTTCTTTGTTGCCGGAATTGTCAGTTTGCTGCAAGCGTGGTTCGGTCATCGGTATGCTGTACTGGAAGGACCCGCCGGAATGTGGTGGGGCGTGTTTATCGTCCTGATTCAAATGACACGACAGGTCGGAGGCTCGATTTCAATTCTGCAGCGTCAACTTGAAATGGGTCTGATGATTGCGGGGCTTGTCTATATGCTGCTTGCTGTTACAAAACAGCTTGATAAGATTCGAAACTTGTTCACACCTGTCGTCACGGGGACATTTCTGGTTCTGTTGTCATTACAACTGTCAAAATCCTTGGTTGAGGGTCTGCTTGGAATTGGTTTTCATCATCAGCACACAGTCCAACCTGAAATTTTTCTGCTCTCCCTGGCACTGGTGACATTTACAGTGGGCATTATGGTTTCTGGCAGGGGCATAGTAAAAAGTCTGGCTGTCCTTATTTCGCTTGTTCTTGGCTGGGTTGTTTACGGTTTATTAGGTTTGTTGCAGGCGCCCGTGCACAAGAGTACCTTGTTTGCAATACCCAAAGTGTTTGCCTGGGGCGTGCCTCAGTTTCACTGGGGCACTGTGATTACTGCAATTTTGACCGCATTTATCCTACTCTCAAACGTTGTTGCAAGTGTTCAGGCGTTTGGCAGCGCTACATCCTCCACGCCAGAACCATATCGCTACACCAGGGGGACTTTTATCAGCGGAGCAGGGACTGTACTGGCCGGTTTGTTCTCTACGGTCGGCATGGTCCCCTTGACAGCCGCTTCAAGTTTAGTCTCCTTGACGGGAATTGCTTCCCGGCTGCCGTTTATCATTGCGTCAGCAGCGGTGGCTATTCTTGGTTTCTTCCCGCGGATTGGCCAATATGCTGCAACCCTTCCCGCTCCCGTAGGCTATGCTGTTTTGTTTACTGTATTTGGGCAATTGCTTGGGTTCGGGCTGAAGGATTTTGCTAAACTTGAGTTGAACCAAAGAAACATTTTTGTGGTTAGCATTCCGCTGATTGCGGGAGTTGGGACTTTGTTTGTAGCGGGATCGGCGTGGGAAACACTCCCGTCTCTTGCCTCATACCTCCTCGGAAACGGCCTCATTGTCGGCATTGTACTCGTGCTGCTGCTCGAGCACGTATTACTGAGAGCCAGGGGAACGTAACAAGGGAACGTAAAGAGTCAGAGATACAGCACGAAGACAAACATTGGGAGGGGATACAGATGCGAACTGTTGTGAGCATGGGTGAGTCCTTGATTGACTTTGTTGCACATGAACGAGGCCGGTTGCGTAATGTAACGACTTTTACCAAAGCTGCAGGAGGTGCGCCTGCAAATGTGGCAGCTTGCGTCGGAAAACTGGGGGGCCGGAGTGCGTTTATTGGCCGCCGAAGTGAAGATGAGTTTGGGCAGTTTTTGCAGCACACCCTGGAAGAATTCGGGGTCAATGTGCAGTATTTTTTGCCTGTGGCACAGCGACCGACTGCCATGGCATTTGTTGCACTGGATGAGACAGGAGACCGGTCTTTTCAGTTCTTCCTGGAAAACACCGCTTATCAAAGCCTTGAACCCTCTGATATTCCCATCGATTTTTTGGAGAGCGCCGGAATTCTCCACGTCGGTTCAGTTGCAATGGCCACCGAGCCAGGTCGAACGACAACTCTGCACGCAGTGAAGCAAATGAAGCAGCTTGGCGGTGTGGTCTCGTTTGATCCAAATTGGCGTCCCAATCTCTGGCCTGACCCAACCCAGGGTGCACAGGTGATAGAAAGTGTCTATCCCTTTACAGATGTCCTCAAAGTGAATCGTGAAGAATTGGAACTCCTGACAGGGACCTCGGATTTATCCGCAGGTGCACAGCGGCTGCATTCGAAGGGACCTGGTCTTGTGCTCATCACGTTGGACGCCGACGGCTGTTTCTATTCGTTGCAAAGTGCTTCGAGCAACAGGGACTTTTTCGGCAGCACGAGCAGCGAAACCAGTACCGGCGGCACGAGCAGTATGACCAGCACGAGCAGCAAAAGCGGTACGGGAAGCACTGCTTCTCCTTTAAGCCAGGGGCAGGTTCCAGGACGACGGGTGAATGTTGCAGATACAACCGGGGCTGGCGACGCATTCATTGCTTCTTTTTTGTTCCAACTGGCACAGTCACCGAACGCAAGGGAACTGAGTGAGCAGAGTGTACGCAACTGGGTTGAGTTTGCTGTTGCGGCCAGCAGTCTTGTCACCACGAAGCCCGGAGCGATGGCCGCTTTGCCTACACTGCGGGAAGTGGAATC
Source organism: Alicyclobacillus sp. SO9 (assembly GCF_016406125.1). Classification (NCBI taxonomy): domain Bacteria; kingdom Bacillati; phylum Bacillota; class Bacilli; order Caryophanales; family Alicyclobacillaceae; genus Alicyclobacillus; species Alicyclobacillus sp. SO9. The sequence continues at coordinate 1,783,302 of NZ_CP066339.1, forward strand.
CGTTCTGGAGTCCGCCCTTTAGAGAGTCTGGTACTGAGACTTTCTGAAGCGGCCGGGCAACTGTTTTAGAATTTCGAACAGCGAGGGGATATGGTGTGCTGACGCATCAGGTAAGGGTAAGTTTTTCGGATTGCGACGGTTTGGGGCATGTGAATCATGCCAAGTATTTTACTTATATGGAGGAAGCCCGAGCAGACGTGTTTCGGTTTTTTAATCCAACGCTGGAGCTTGACAAGTGGAACTTGATTGTCGTTTCGGCGCGCTGTGATTACCTGCAACAGGTCTCGTATATGGAAACGCTAACGGTTTTGACGTGGATCAGCAAAGTGGGGACGGCTAGTTTCACAGTCGATCACGTTATTCAAAACGAAACGGGCGACTACGTTGCCCGCGGGCAGGGTGTTCTAATCGCGTATGACTACAAGGCGCAAAAAGCCCATGCGATTTGGCCTGAAGCAAAAGAGAAACTGCAGCAGCATGGAGTGCCCCCGGAGGGTGTGCCTCCGCTGCGGTAACGGGATGCAACAGTAAAATTACAAGTAAAGGTGGACTGCATGATGACTGAAGGAAAACACAGTTACTTACCTTCTTTTTCTCTCAAGGGAAAGCGCACTGTTGTGACAGGGGCTAGCCGGGGGATTGGGCGAGCTTTGGCAATCGGTTTGGCACAGGCGGGATCGGACGTTGTACTCCTGGCTCGTGACGAATCCAAGCTTGCGGAAACAGAGACAACCATTCATGAGATGGCACCAGACACCAAGGTAGAGCAGGTCACCTGCGATATTCGCAACAACGATGCCATACGAGCTTCTGTGGCTGCCATCGCACAGGGCGGCCCCATTGACGTCCTGATGAACAACGCAGGACTCAACATTCGTGTTCCGGCACTGGATGTGACTGATGATGACTGGCGTACGGTTATCGACACAGATTTAAGAGGAGCTTTCTTCATGGCCCAGCAAGTTGGAAAAGTGATGGTACATCAGGGGCGCGGCAGTGTCGTGAACGTTTCCTCCGTTGGCGGTCACGTCGCGCTTCGAACCGGTGTTGCGTACGCAGCTGCCAAGGCAGGTGTCATTCAGATGACAAAGGTTCTGGCGATGGAATGGGGGGCAAAGGGAGTTCGTGTGAATTGTATTGCACCGTGGTATTTCCGCACTCCTCTGACAGAGGACCTCCTCAAACAGCCGGATTACTTACAGGACATTCTCGATAGAACACCCTTGAACCGTGTGGGAGAGGTAGAGGAACTTGTGGGTCCAGCGTTGTTCCTGGCGTCTGACGCAGGCTCTTACGTCACTGGACACACGTTGTTTGTGGATGGCGGAATGAGCGTTTTCGGTTTTTAACACGAGGACAAGCCTTCGTTAGGGAAGGAGCTTTGATACGGAAAGGCTCATCACACAGTGAAAACCCTCTGCTCCTTATGCTTTTTATGCTTCTCGGATACGTCTAGATAAGAATGCATCGCGGGCTGCTCCTTCGAGTTGGTCCGCGAGAGGTTCCAACTCTCGGTTCATACCGGCGTATTCCAACGCACGCTTTAGCATTTCGTCGGCAAGCAGCGGATTTTTCGGCAGCAGCGGACCGTGGATATATGTACCCACTACGTTGTGGTACAAGACACCTTCCATTCCGTCGGAACCGTTGTTTCCGTTTCCTTTTTCTACACTCCCCAAGGGCATATGGCTGTGGGTTGTGCGGCCGCTGTGGTTTTCAAAGCCCATTACAGTTCCTGCAATTTCTGTTTCAATGGCAATATTTCCAATCAACCGCGGCGAAGAGGCTTCTGTGACGAGGTTCAGTAAAGAGAGGCCTTCAACTTTTCTGCCGTCTGGTAACTGATAGTACTCCCCCAGCAGTTGGTAGCCGCCGCAAACCGCCAACAACGGCAAGCCGTTTTCCACGGCAGCCTTCCACTCGGTCTGTTTTTGCAGCAGTGTTTGGGCAACCAACTCCTGTTCCCTATCGGAACCGCCGCCAAGCAGTACCAAGTGATAGTCTGCCGGATCAGGCTGCACATCCCGGGGAATAAAGTCCACAGTCACTTCAATACCGCGCCACTGTGCCCGCTTCACCAGGGTTTTGATGTTCCCTGAGTCTGCGTACAAGTTGAGCAAATCAGGATACAGATGGGCGATAGTAAGGACGTTCGTCATGTGTTCTTTGCCTCCGTTTCAAAATGTCTGCCATTGGGTACAGTGCTGTGTAGGTAGACAGAACATAGACTGGCAGATCGCCTGCTGCTTGGGCCAAGGCCAAGCCTTTGTCTGCAGCAGCACTCATATCGGGGATTGTCGTCAGCGTATCCTCGTCACACCCCGCATACTTCAACCGCAGCGCCATATCTTCACCTCTCAATCCCGTTAGCACACAGTGAACAGCATTCATTTCCTCGGGAATCAATTCGAAGTCTGCGTCCCACAGCCAGGACACATCGCGTCCGTCTGCAGCATTGTCGTTAATCGCAATGATTACGATTTTTTTCCCGGGTTCTCCGGCAATGGCGGTCAGTACACTGTCACAGCCTGTTGGGTTCTTAATGAGGTTGAGGATGGTTTCTGGGTGCGTATGATAGGTTTGCATACGTCCAAGAGGTGCCTTGTAAGCTTCAAGCCCCTGTTTAATTTGCTCTGCATTAAGGCCTAGCACACGCGCGGCTGCCACGGCACACAACGCGTTATAGACATTAAACAAACCTCGTACAGGCAAGGAGAAAGATGTTTTGGGCAAATCTCCTTGTGTCAGCGTCAGGCTGCCGTTTGTATACTCGGCGGAGAACTCCGGGTGAGGCCGATAGAAGTCACATGCTGGACAATGGTAAATGCCCAGTTGTCCGTAGAAGAAACTGTCATACTCCAGTCTTTCACCGCATTCCAGGCAAAACGCACCATCCCTCATTTGGTCCCGACTGCCAAACCGTCCTTGGTCCCTGTCCATGCCATAATATAGACTTGGGCCGGCGTAGCGCAGACCGATGTGGCGGGCAAGGGGATCGTCCGCATTTAAAACTACGGTCGCATTGGTCTTATTTAATCCCGCAATCAGCTTTTGCAGGGTTGTATCAAGTTCGCCGTATCTGTCCAATTGATCGCGAAAGACATTTGTCACCACAGCCACCTTCACCGGGAGGCTTTCAGCCACGGCAGGCAAGGTTGCTTCGTCGACTTCGAGCACAGCAGTCTTGCGTTTCATTTTTCCCGTCAAAGATGCGTGGATTAACAGCGCACTGACCAAGCCCTGTTGCATGTTGGCACCCTCAGAATTCGTAATGACAGCCGTGTCCTGCTTCATCATGGCCGCCAACAGGCGATTCGTTGTTGTCTTGCCATTGGTGCCCGTTACAACCACACATCGGTCCAATCCGCTGCCAAGTTTTTTTAGTAAATTTGGTGAGAACCGAAGTGCCAGCTTGCCCGGAAAACTTGTTGCATTGCGGCCCAACAACCGCAGTGTCCAGCCAGCCAGTTTGCCAATCCAAAGTCCAAACAAGCTTTTCACTCCTCGTACATCGCGTGGTCTGTACCCTTGTAGTCTGTCTTTTGGTTCGCCCGCAAGCTTGATTCGTTCGCCTGCAAACTTGATTCGCCCGCAAGTTTGATTCGGCTGTAAGCTCGGTTTGCCTGCAGGCTTCCGTGCTGCCAGATCCATTGGCCTGTAAGCGGGGCTAGGGTCGACGCAGATAATCCAGGACCCTTAAATCAATCGCAGCTTCCTCTGTCCAGCGTTCGTCAAAGTTCTCCGTCATACAATAAGCGTACAATGCATTCCGGGTGTCTTTGTCATAGGTTTCGCCGAAACCGGGGTTATAGCCTGCCTTTGCCAAGAGGTTTTGAACTTCTGTCAAGGTTTCTCCAGTCAGGGCCACCCTGTCACCCTCTTTGGATCTCTCAAAATAAAGCCGGTGCAGACTGAGAATCCGATTTAGTTCAGCGATGGGACTGGGGTGGTCATCCACGCGAATGTCTATGTATCTGTCGTTGAAACCGCCGTACCCGCCATCGGGTTTTGCAATGTACAGTGCTGCCGATTGCATGCCTCGTTTGTCTCCGCCAGCCTTCTGACCGCCTTGCAAGGCTTGTACCAGCCGTTCAGCAAAAGGCAAGTCCTGGTTGGCTTCAAACCCTTCTGCAATCCCTTCAACAACCGCTCGGCCGGCCAGTATATTTCCCTGGCAAGTAAAGTTTTCGCCCATGAGGCCGCCCGCGTAGTCAAAGCATTCGGAACCGGTAAAAGTTGCCGTCCGCCCCTTGGTATCAATAATCCCCACCTGGCGCGCTTCTCTTTCATCATCATCTTTCAACAATTCGTCAAGGACTTCCTGAGGAGATTTCCCTTCTCTCAGCAAAAGCAGCCCTTTTGGTCCGTAGCTTGTATTCGCGAACGCCTGTGTGGCTATTGCCCCTGCATCAGATGCCACCCATGGCACGGCAGCACCGACTGCCAGAAACTTGGATTGGACGGCAACGCCCACTTCTTTTGTTACCGGATTGAACGCAGCAATGGAGAATGTCGAAATGGCCGGCAGACCGTTTCTGTATACGTACTTAGTCATTGAATCCGAACTCCTTTCCGTAGTTCAGTAAATGTGGCATAATCCCGTATGAGGTATCTTGAAATCAAACTGAAAGCAGACTTCCTCTGCGTCTTTCAGTGAGGATTATACTATACCGACCCGGATTGGGCATTGGTATGAATTTGTGTCTCGATGGAGAGGAGAGGCAATATGTTTGACGAAGTAAAACTGGACCCCACTGTGAAAACATCATTTTATCATAACCTGGCAGACCAGGCGAAACACTTGACCGCAGGAGAGTCCAGTCTCATTGCGAACTTAAGCAACACGTCTGCACTTCTAAATATGCAGCTCGAGGACATCAACTGGGTCGGTTTCTATCTTTGGGACGAAAGCAAGGCAGAACTGGTTCTCGGTCCCTTCCAAGGCAAGCCAGCATGTATTCGCATCGGATTTGGCAAGGGCGTATGCGGTACTGCAGCAGAGCAGCGGAAGACTATTGTGGTCGACGATGTGATGAAGTTTGAAGGGCATATCGCCTGTGATGCAGCATCAAGGTCCGAGGTGGTTGTACCTCTATTAAAAGAAGGAAAACTAGTGGGTGTGTTAGACATTGACAGCCCGACTCCCGGCCGCTTTGACAAGGAGGATGGAGCTGGTTTGGAACTGGTTGCAGCGGCTCTGTTGGAAAACGTCAGCTAGTACCGGTACGGAAGTGTTCGGACCTGAGCAAGGCAAACGTGAGAGGTAAGCGAGAAAGGTAAGCGAGAAAGGTAAGCGAGAAAGGTAAGCGAGAAAGGTAAGCGAGAAAGGTAAGCGAGAAAGGTAAGCGAGAAAGGTAAGCGAGAAAGGTAAGCGAAGAAAGGTAAGCGAAGAAAGTAAGCGAAGAAAGTAAGCGAAGAAGGCAAACGCGAGAGGAGAGGACATAGCATAATGGAGTTTTACGGCTACAAAAAATGTTCAACCTGTCGAAAGGCTTTTAAGGATTTAGAGGAGAAGGGCATCGAGACTGAGTTTCAGGATTTTGTCAAGACACCCCCTACAAAGGAGCAATTGCGGGAGTGGGCGAAACGCGTTGACGGAGGTATTGAGGCGTTGGCAAACCCGCGCGGCACCCGCTACCGGGAACTTGGACTCAAGGGTAAGTCTCTTACGGAAGAAGAGTGGCTTGACTTACTGAGCCAAGATGGGAAGTTGCTTCGACGTCCGCTGCTTATTGGCGACGACTTTTTTGTTGTTGGATATGACCAGACCGCTTATGCCCACATTGGCAAGAAAGCTTGACGCTGACTTCAGGAGCTTGCTATAATCCAGTTACATACAGTCTAGGAGAGATGTTTGTGTCTGCGAAGGTTGTTCTGAACTAACCGAATTTCATAGAGCCAAGGAAGCAACATGCCTTGGCAGCAGTCTGCGGTGAGGAAGTGATGCGGCAGCGGCTGTTGAAATTCATTCAGAACAACGGGATCGCGGTCAGAAACAAAATTGCGTCTGGCAGAGCCGTGCTTTTGAAGCAGGGCTTTTTCTATTTGATGAGACTCGAGATGTGTAACTGTCCATGTGACGGTTTGATTGCGGGTTTCTCCATCAAATAGGTGTCGAATTAGACGCAGTTAGGCTGACTATACTTCTTGACAGTATGTCAAGCAGGAATGAACCCAGGTGTTCGTTTCTGCTTTTTTTGTTGTATCGAATGTAAAAATAAGGGATTTGTAGAGGAGGACCTAAGAATGGACCACAAGACTCTGGACACGTTAGAATTCTTCAGGATTAAGGAACAGATTGGACAATATACACTTTCTCATCTCGGCAAGAAACATGTGGACGAGATGGAGCCGTTGACAAACGTTAAGACGATCAATCGTCTGCAAGAGGAAGTGGCAGAAGCTGCAGCAGCGGTGCAATCCATCTCCAGTGTACCGATTCCAACAATGGACGGTCTGCCGGCGGCATTAAGTCATATGGACAAAGGGCTGGTTTTGACTAAGGCAGATGCGGGATCTGTGTCCCGATTCTTAAAGAGCATTGAACAGTTGCAACAGTTTATGGCGAGAAAAGAGGAGCAAGCCCCAAATGTTGCAGGTTACGCGAGGAGCTTGGATAGCTTGCCAGGTGTCCGCGGTGAATTGGACAGGTGTGTGACCAACGAATGGGTTAATGATGAGGCAAGCACAGGTCTGGCGAAAGTCAGAAAGAAGGTACGGATTGTACAAGAAAGGTTGAAAAAGAAGCTGGACAGTACTTTGAAAAAGTATAGCAAGTTTCTGCAGGATGACATCCTTACGGAGCGAGCAGGACGTACAGTCTTGTCTGTGCAGAGGGCCCACAAGAAGATGGTGCCCGGTGTGACAGTGGACCAGTCTTCAAGCGGTCAGACACTGTTTATTGAGCCGGCAGACGTTGCGTCTCTTGAGCAAGATTTGCTTGAACTACGGGCAACAGAGGAGATGGAGGCGGACTTTGTACTGCAGCAATTAACCAGTTTGGTGAGGGACAACCGCCATAGTCTGGACTTGAATATTGAGATTACCGGACAGTATGATTTTCTGTTTGCAAAGGCCAGGTTTGCGAAAGCAGTGGGTGGACGGACTGTCGCTCTGAACACGGAAGGCATTGTGCGAGTGCGGGGCGGACGACACCCGCTGTTGGGTTATCAAGCGGTGCCGTTGGACTTCTCAATCGGCGATAAGTTCAGTGTGTTGGTGATTACCGGACCAAACACCGGTGGTAAGACAGTGAGCCTGAAAACCATTGGTTTACTGACTTTGATGGTGCAGTCAGGGCTGATGGTGCCCGTTGAACAAGGCAGCGAGTTTGCCGTGTTTCATCAGGTGTTAGCGGACATTGGCGATGGACAAAGCATCGACCAGTCCCTGAGCACCTTTTCAGCTCACGTCAAAAGTGTTATCGACATTTTAGAGCAGGCCTCCCGGAACACGCTTATCTTGATGGATGAGCTTGCGACAGGAACCGATCCCGGTGAAGGTATCGGCCTATCCATCTCCGTTCTGGATGCTTTGTATCGGCGAGGGTCAACCGTTGTGGCAACAACCCACTTTAACGAGATTAAGGAGTTTGCAAAACAGACAAAGGGGTTTGAAAATGCCCGAATGGAGTTTGACACGGACACTTTGCGACCCCTGTATAAACTGAAAATTGGAGAGGCAGGCAACAGTTATGCGTTTGAAATCGCGTTGAAACTGGGCATGCCTGCAGAGATTGTGGAGAGATCGCGCCTCATTACCAGAGACACTGCCCAACTGCAGGGGCCGCATGCTGTCAGAAAACACGTGGATGATGCACCGGATGATTTGGAGACTGCACCGACTGATGCGGGGGGTGCACCGGTTGGAGCGGAGTGTACACCGGCTGATGCGGGGGGTGTCCCGGCTGATGCGAAGACTGCCCCGGCTGGTGCGAAAAGGGAGGCCCAAGGCGCTAAGAAGACGGATGAATGCGGCGCTGTAACACTAGGGAGAGCGGCGGAAGGCAGAGAGGCGAAAGGCGGAGAGGCGGAAGGCAGAGAGGTGAAAGGCAGAGAGGTGAAAGGCAGAGAGGTGAAAGGCGGAGAGGTGAAAGGCGGAGAGGTGAAAGGCGGAGAGGTGAAAGGCGGAGAGGTGAAAGGCGGAGAGGTGAATGGGGATGACACCGAGATCGAGAAGAAAAAGCCCCTTCAGATTGGTGACAGGGTATGGATTAACTCGCTGAAGCAAACTGGAATTGTGTACAGTTTGCCGGATGACAGAGGCAACATGACTGTCGTCGTACAACGAAAGCGGATGACTCTGAACCACAAGCGTGTCTCACCGTACCTTTCGCGGGAACAATTGTATCCGGAAAACTACAATCTGGACATTGTGCTGGAATCCAAGGAACATCGGCGCAAGCGAACCTTGATGACCAAACATCATGTGCAGGGATTGGCGATTGAGCACGACGCCAATACTGTGAGTCCAAAACTGAAGGAGAAAGATAGGTGGATGTGAAGGAATACCAGTGTCTAAAACTGCAAGCTGTATCGTAATCCCGAATGAGGACGCAGGAAGTGCAGCCGGCAAGCAGCCGGCAAGCAAATAGAGATCCGAGAGGCGCTTATTCGCCAGAATCCCGGCCGGACGAGGCAAATAGACACTTCAGAGAAGCTTATATGCCATTGGTGCCATGAATTCTGAAGGGGTTTGGGGACTTAAGCACTTCTCGGATGCTTATTTTGTGTCGAGGGAAAGCGATGGGCCGTATAAGCACCTGAGGGATCGCTATTTTCTGGGTCGCAGTTCGCAGAAGGTCGCAGGACACAGAACAGTCACATTTCAGCCCTCCGTGGCGTCTGTTTATGTCTATTCTGTGAACACCGCGCCGCCTCTGTCTCCGCGCCGGCCTGTCAGTTCCCTGTCTCCGCGCCGCCCCTGCCCCTGCTCCGCGCCGCCGCTGTCTCCGCGCCCCCCGCCCCTGCCCAGGCGCGCTTCCAGCTTCGCCGTCGCACTCCCGCGGCCGCGGCTCCAGCCGCGGCCTTTACCATACGCAGTCCGATCCTCGCGGGACGGCGCTACTCCTACTACTTCTCCTACTACTGCTGCCGCCTCGACTGGTAGTGAATGAGTCCCATGGCATCCAACACCATGTCAATATCGAGTACGGACAAGTCTGACGGAACGGTGTGACCTTGACGTTCGAGGTCGGTTCGAACCCACTGTCGTAGTGCATCCGCGACTGCTTCAACGGTGATATCAGGTGTGTACAGGCGGTCAATCAAGTCCGCGAAGGCGTGACCGCAACGCCTGGTTTCAGCGATTGCCTCTTCCTTCGGAGAGGGGCCAAAGTGGGCGTGGTAGACCGTCTTAAACGGAAGTTTCTCCAACCTGTCCATGGTGTGGTCAATCGCGGCTGGATCAAAGTCGACGGGTGAGGTGGAGGGCATGACCCACTCGAAGTCCCACCCTGTGAAGCAGGTTCGGTAGCGGATGCCTACTGCGTCCCCTGCGAAGAGGGCGTCGAGCTTGCTGTCGAGAATCGTAAAGTGGTGTTTGGCATGCCCTGGTGAATCGTAAAAAGTCAGTGTCCGACTGCCGATATCGAGGGTCTGTTTGTCATCGCGAATGAGTACACGTTCCTCTGGTACCGGTACCATGGAGCCAAACAGCTTTGGCAAGTCGTCTCCGTAAACCTGTGCGGCTCCGTTCCACAAGCGGGTCGGGTCAATCATGTGTCTTGCGCCCCGCGGATGAACAACGAGTGTGGCGTTTTCCGCTGTCTGCATCATTTGGCCGGCTCCGCCAGCGTGATCGAGGTGTACATGCGTTACAATCACATACGCCAAGTCTTTCGGGCTCAAACCGATGTCCTTTAGACCCTTTACCAAAATGTCGTGTGATTTTGACGATCCCGTTTCAATCAGCACAGGCTTTTCATCCCAAATCACATAGGCAGATGTGCGGCAGGGGAGTCCCTGTTCCATCAAGTCAATTTGCCATAGTTTATCCGCGAGTTGTACCGGTTTCGTTCCAGCTTTCATGGCTTACCTCCTGTTTTTACCGCCTTTACGCTTGTTCTTTCCACCTGCTGGCGTATTTGCAGATTGACTGCGCGATTTGCTTCGCTCTCGCCACGTAGACTGAACCCCTCTTGCAGGAGTGGATTGCTTCGCTCTTTTTACGCGGGAATCACGGGTCGCCGAAGATTCTTGTCTTGCTCTCCAGTTGTTTCGGACCGTTGCAGTGGACCCTTTGTACGGAGCTTTTTCTTTTTTCTCCCTGCTTGGACGAAAGGGATGAATTTGAGCGGTCTTCCCAGGCTCCCGAGGGGGTTTCTCTTCTTCCACATCAATATTACCAGATTCTGCTTTCAAAGCGCGGGCTTCATCAACAGGAATGACATCAGCCAAATCTTCGGTATCTGTTTCATAGGTGAGCGCATGGCGAGAGATATTGAGCAAAATCCCCATGGCCATCATGTCCATGACCAGGGATGTCCCTCCGTAACTGATAAACGGAAGTGGAATTCCTGTTACGGGCAACAGGCCAGTCACTGCGCCCAGGTTAATCAGCGTCTTGATGACAATCATACTGGTAATGCCCACTGCCAGCAGTGCGCTGAATCTGTCCGGTGTATGGCGGGCGACGCGAAATCCCCGCCAAACAAGTACAGCGAAGGTAATGAGCAGAGCCAGCGCACCGACAAACCCCCACTCTTCGGTAAACACGGGAAAGATAAAGTCGGCTTGTGGAATTGGCAGGTATCCTGTTTTTTCGATACTCATCCCAAAACCCTTCCCAAACCATCCCCCTGCAGCAATGCCTGTCCAGCCCTGAATGAGTTGATATCCGGACGTCTTGGCGTTGGCAAATGGGTGCAGCCAAGCTGTAATTCGCTGCGATCGGTAGTGCACCATGGTTGCAGCCAGAAAAACAGCAGGCACGAAAATCACACCGGGAATGATTAATTTCCGGAGTCTAGCACCCGATGCGAAAACAACAGTCAGGGCTGTGCCAAGCAGTGTCAAGGCTGTTCCCATATCAGGCTCGATAATAATTAAAACAAACTGCATGGCAATAATGAAAAGTGCAGGCCGAACACCGCGCTTAAAATCATTCAGGTATGAAATTTTCCTTGTGTAGAAGTAGCTGAGGTAAATAATGGTCACGACAATCGCAATTTCGGACGGCTGAATATGTATTGATCCAGTGCCAATCCAGCGGCGGCTGCCGTTCTGAGTGTGTCCGACGTGCGGTATAAGTACTACAAATAGCAAAAACAGGTCTGTGAGCAGAAACCGTACAGCATTCTTGTACATAGATTGATAAGGCACCCACAGCATAATCACTGTCATTAACAAAGTCCCGAGGGCGGCAGCAATTAACTGTTTGACAGCGAGATAGTCGGTGGCCACCTGGTGGTTTATCGCCCAGACAGAGCTTGCTGAATAAACACTAATGATACCAGTAGCACATAGAATCAGGACGGTGAAATAAAGTACGTAGTCTGGTTGATGTCGTTGTATATCCACAATTTCACCTTCCGTACATCGGGTTAAAATTCCACTTTCGGCAAGAATACATTTCAATTCCCTTAACTTCGACACAGACAACAAATCCCCTGCCGATACCTCATAAGGGTGTTGGCAGGGGATGGTCATGCGGCAGATCGTGCGAAAACCGCGGTTGTTGCTTTGTTACCACCAGTGCATTCCAACTGCAGTGATGCCGAGGATGGCAGCGAGAGGCACTGCTAATCCCCAATTTGGACCGCCGTGTCCGGGCCCGCCAGGACCACCGGGCCCCCCTGGTCCTCCGGGTCCACCAGGACCGCCCGGTCCCATAGGGCCTCCTGGACCCATGCCAAAGGGTCTGTGCGGGTCAGAGGACTCAAAGTGTACCGGGTAGTGTGGGGGATACGGATAAACCGCTCCAGTATAAGGCGCGTGCGCATAGGGTGTCTGTGCATACGGTGCGGAATGAACACTGCCAAGGACCAGATGGTGCTTCGTGTAGTGGATGACAATGCCTTTGAAAGTTCCAAAGTGCGTGTGACAATACACTTGCCGGCCCAGCAAGTTTTTGACGTGCCGATGTGTTACCATAGACGAATGCCCTCCTTCGCTTTCGCCTACAGTCTATGGCCCAGAGTTTTTTCTGACACGGCATTCGCACAGATTGCAGTATTTCAACCCGGTTTTTTTACTGACAAATGGGGAATGCCTGTTATAATAACTTGAGGTGCAACTTGTCCCAATTGGGATTGTTTCATCCTCATGTTTATACTTGCGAGGCATCGCGTCAACCCGAATTTCGAAGCCTGGATTCCCGTTTGCTTTTCATCTAATACGTTCGTTATACGTTCGTTCGAAACATGCTCAAAAACTTATGTTTGTTGCCGTAAGCCTGTCTTTTAGACAAGCACGTAAAGTTGTGTCCACGGACGCACGATTCAGTTCATAACTGTGAGAACTTGGAAGTCATCTGGAGGGTTTTTGTGGATACTCTGCGCAGAAATATTCGTGAATTTGATTTCACCCTGGTGGGTGTTTTGCTGCTGCTTGCAGCATACAGCGTGACAGCATTGTATGCGGTGGCTGCTTCCGGAAGTTCATCTGGATGGATGAAGCAGTTGTTCTTCGAGATCCTCGGGCTGATTCTGATGATTGGAGCCTCCTTAGTCGATTATCAGTCCATTCGCAGACTTCGTTGGTGGCTGTACGGAACTGCCATTATTCTCCTTGTGGCTGTCTTTGCTTTTCCCCGGGTGAATGGAGCACACAGTTGGATTAACTTGAAAGTTACCACCTTTCAGCCATCAGAGTTGGCGAAATTAGCTTTAATTCTGGTCATGGCCGACTATATGGCCAAGGTGGACGAGTCCGAACTGCCTTCCTATGGACTTAAGCATCTGCTTCCGTTGCTCGGAATGATGATTGTACCCTTTGCGTTGATTTTGAAGGAACCGGCGCTGGGGCAATCTCTGGTGGTTTTTGCTATCTTCGTGACCATGTATGTGATGTTTACGAAAAGAACCTATTTCATTTTGCTTACGCTGGGGCTGGTAGTGTTAGTCTCTGCAATCGGATTCATTGCTGTTCAGTATCCGCACCCATTTATCAACTTTGTTCAGACCGTAGCTGGGAAACACCATCTGTTAAAACCGTACCAGATGGCGCGGATACGAACCTGGTTGGATCCGTCCTATTCTATCAGTAACTTCGGGTTTAATATTCATGAAGCCAGAATTGCAATTGGATCGGGGCAGGTCTTCGGCGAAGGCTTGCTCGGCGGCATCGTTACCAACGGAGGATTTGTCCCGAATCAATCCACCGACTATATCTTTACAGTCATCGGGGAAGAACTGGGCTTTGTCGGTTCTGCAGTACTGGTCTTTTTGTTCCTCGTACTCGTGTACCGTTTGATTCGTGTTGCAGCCACGTCTCAGGATACCTTCGGTACATATTATATTGTCGGCATGATTGGCATGATTGGGTTTCAGGTATTTGAGAACATCGGCGCGGATATGTATTTGAGCCCGAGTACAGGTATCACACTCCCGTTCATCAGTTATGGGGGTTCGTCCTTGGTTATCAACTACCTGTCCATGGGCATCATTCTGAGCATTGCGTTGCGCCGCAAGAAACTACGCTTTAATTGACCCGAAGAAATGAGTTGAAGAACTGAGTTGAAGAACTGACTCGAAAAAATGAGTTGAAGAACTGAGTCGAAGATATGATTCGAAGAAAAGTGTAGAAAAGGCCGGAGGGGTACAATCCTCCGGCCTTTTCCCGTAGGTGTTGCATTGTCCATACGCAGTTTGCCAGTCAGGAATTGAGCTCAGTCAGGAACCTGGCTCAGTCAGTTAGCAACAGTTTCAAGTGAGAGTACTTTGTTTGGATCGGCAGGCATTTTGCCATAGTACTCTTTCGCATGAAAGTTGTGCACGTGTTCGCAGACCTGCGTCATCATTTCATATGCGCTCTCGTCGTCTGCTTCAGTTTTTCCGTCAGGTGTCCAGAGGAGAATATCCATATCAAAAGGGTTGCCTTTGGGGTCTTTACGTCGGTAAATCACACCGTTTGCTTCATGAAAGCCGTGACGGGAGTAGAACTTACGACGTTTGATGCTGTCAGGTTCTGCCGGGTCTTCTGGCTCGACTTCCAAGACAATGGGTTTGCCTTGGGACTGCAAGCGCTTCATGACTTTTGTTCCAATGCCTTTGCCCCGGATTTTTGAACTGACAAGGAGGTAGTCGACAAACAAAAAGTTGGGGAATTCCGCATAGAGGATTAGGAATTGCTCATCCTCCAGCTTCTTATATACACTCGCATGTTTTACGAGATCTTCTAATTGCTCCGGATGTTTCAACTCCTGTTCCGGAAAATAGTCGTTAAGACGTTTGAAGTAGTTGGGTAAGGTCATAGTAGCAGATTCACTCATTATTCTGCACATTCCTCCTCAGCAATGCTAAACATCGCCGGCTTATTTGGCATGGAAAACGGGATTGTTTTCCACCGCCACAGACCATTATAACAAACTTTACATAATGGTGCTTGGGCTTCTCTCAAGAGGTTCATAAAACGTTCACAAATTTGACAAACAATCTCATGCTTTGGGACCAAGGAATTTTGACGGGACTGTGAAGTTTACTGTGATTTTCCTTTCGTTCTCCGGCTGTTCTCCCGCGTTACCTCTTCTCGTGCCTCTTGCGGTGCTTCTTGGTAAGGTAACGCTAAAGAGATGAGAAAACCAACAACAGCAAAGCATGCCATGAGCAAATAGACATTGTGGAGAGCCAGAGCCAGAAGTTGACGCAAAGCTTCCAACACGGCCTCCGGTAATTTGGCGGCTAGTGAGGGATTTAATAAATCGTTCATGTGTTGGCCATATTTTTGATACAATCCAAGTCTTTCTATGTTACGGGAGACAACATGGTTAAACCAGGCGCCCAGGACTGCAACACCTACCGTCTGCCCCAAGGTCCTCAGGAACTGGATGGAAGCTGTCGCGGCGCCGCGCATTTCCCAGTCGACCGCAGTTTGGACAATCACGGTATAGGCTGTCATGGAGAACCCGTAGCCGAGGCCAATAACAACCATAAATGAGATGAGAATCCACTGTTGCGTTCCAATCGCAACCAGGGTTAGTCCGAAGCCGCCCAGAACAATGAAGAACATACCAAGGATTGATACCGGTTTCGATCCGATTTTTAACATCAGCCGTCCTCCAACAGTGGCACCCACGAACCAGCCGAGAGACATAGGAGCAAGCGTGAGGCCTGCGCTGGTAGCACTGTGTCCTTCAATTCCCTGGATCCACATGGGCAGATAGGCGCTGATTCCCATTAAAATACCGCCCGACAACAGGCCGGTTACATTGGACACGAGAATGGTTCGATTTTGAAAGAGGAAAGGAGGAATCATGGGTTGAGACGACTTTTGTTCGATTATGACAAAAGCAATTAATCCAACCAGCGAAATGGCGAATAGGATGAAAATGATGTCGGAATTCCAGGGATAGAGTGTACCGCCGCTGATCAACGCGTATAACAGGGATGTGACGGCCGCGGTAAAGACGGCGGCTCCCGCGTAGTCAACCTGCGCTTCATGGGGCTCAAAATCTTCCTTTAGAAATATCCAAACCAGGACCATGGATACCAGCCCAACAGGTACATTGATGTAAAAGATAAAGCGCCAACTGATATAGTCCACAAAGAAACCGCCGATGAGGGGACCCGCAATGCCGGCAATACCCCAGACCGCGCTGAACAGTCCCTGAATCTTCGCGCGGCGTTCATAAGAGTAGATGTCGCCGATGATGGTCAGCGTGACTGGAAGTACCGCTCCGGCACCGATACCTTGAAACGCCCGGAACCAAATGAGTTGGTCCATGGATTGGGCCAGTCCGGAGAGCATGGACCCAAGGAGAAACAGAATGGTTCCGATGGTAAATATAATTTTTCGGCCAAACAGGTCTGCCAGCTTGCCATAAATCGGCGTTGTGACAGCCATCGTCAGCATGTATGCTGAAAAAACCCAACTAAACAGTTTCAATCCGCCCAAGCTGCTGACGATGGTAGGCATTGCCGTGCTCACCACGGTATTGTCCATTGCCGCCAGAAAAGTAGCGACCATCAGGGCAATGGTAACATTGCGCCGGTTTGTACGCTGGTGCATTGTGATACCTCCTGAATCCTCTTCGTCCTCCTGAAGCCTCTGGTGAAGTGTTACCCGTGAGTCTCATCGTACCTGTATTCTATATTTACAGAAAGTCTTTCTTGACTCACTTGGTTTTTTGTGATTTTTATGTGACATGTGAACGCGCGAGCGTTACAATGGTGGCTATCGAATTCTCCTCGGTTGGGAGTGACAGTGGAATGAAAGAGTTAAAGTTGACAGGTAAAAAGACACACAGTACGGACGACCAAATGCGGGGACTGTCAGCCGTTCTGGTGGACGGTACAGACGTGTTTGTAGATAACGGTGCAATTCATGCAAAGAGCCGCCTCGAGAAAGGCATCAAGTTTGTCAAAGAAAAAGCAGAGCTAAAAAACCCGCGTGAAATTTGGGTGTTCTGGCTGACGATTGGCCGGGTCGAGGGTTCAGAGAAAGGTTACAAGGCAGTGCAGGGCTATCCCATGTATATTGATGAAGAGGCTTCATTAGGGTACAAGTCGATGGCGGACTCCGTTAATTCCATGGACAGGGTAGTGCGCGGCAGTGTTGATGTCTCTAATGTTCCCCGTGAGATTTTGGCACGTCTAAAGAATTTTCTGAAGTCACGAGAAACACTTTGGGAGCATGCAAAGACGGAACTTCAGGAAGTACTTGATGCATGAACCAAAATGAAACGCCGCTCTTTGACACGCTCAGAAATCACGCCGGCCGCAACCCCGTTCAGTTCCATATTCCGGGTCATAAAAAAGGGCGTGGAATGAACGCTGAGTTTCGAAACTATATCGGGCAAAACGCGTTTTCCATCGATTTGATTAACATTGCTCCCCTTGATGATTTACATCATCCTACGGGAGCAATCCGCCACGCTCAAGAACTCGCTGCAGAAGTGTTCGAAGCGGATGCGACCTTCTTTTCCGTACAAGGCACCAGTTCTGCCATTATGACCATGGTATTGGCCACGGTGGGACCGGGAGACACCATTTTGGTTCCCCGGAACGTTCATAAATCAGTGTTGACGGCAATTATGTTAGCGGATGCGCGCCCAGTCTTTTTGACGCCGGAACTGGATCCAAACTTGGGCATTGCACACGGACTGGCCGTTGAGACTGTGGAGGAGGCACTTGAGCGATACCCTGCTGCCAAAGCCTTAGTCGTCATTAACCCGACGTACTTCGGCATTGCAGCCGATTTGACCCGTTTGGTCGAAGTTGCACATCGTTACGGCGTGCCGGTACTGGTTGATGAAGCCCATGGCGTCCACGTGGGTTTTCACGAAGCCCTGCCACCCTCTGCAATGCAGGCAGGCGCCGACATGGCCGCGACAAGTGTTCATAAACTTGGGGGTTCCATGACTCAGTCCAGTATTCTGAATGTAAGAGCTGGTCTGGTGGACCCAAGGCATGTCCAGGTCGTTCTCAGTATGCTTACAACAACGTCCACGTCTTACTTGTTGCTGGCATCTCTCGATGTGGCGCGCAAGGAACTGGCACTGCACGGACAGCAGCAAATTGACAGAGCCATTCGACTGGCTGAGGCAGCGCGTCGCGAGATTAACGAGATTCACGGGCTGTACTGCTTTGGTACGGAGTTGCTTCATGACAGTGCGACCTTCGCACTTGATCCGACGAAGCTGACTGTATCCGTAAAGGACCTGGGTATCAAAGGCTATGACGTGGAAACGATTTTGCGTGATGAGTACAACATCGAGGTCGAATTAAGCGACCTCTACAACATTTTGTGCATCGTATCCTGGGGGGACACAGAAGCGGACCTGCGCCTTTTGATTGAGGCTCTGCGTGAAATTGCACACAGGTATGGAGACAGACCTGGGCACAGAGTTCTGCAAGTCGATTTACCGGAGATGCCGGAATTGAAAATGTCACCGAGACAAGCCTTCTACAGCAAAACAGAAGTCGTTCCGTTAAAAGAATCTGCAGGCAGAATCATTGCCGAAATGATAATGGTCTACCCTCCCGGTATTCCCGTGTTGTTACCCGGTGAGGAGGTCACCCAAGTAAACATTGACTACATTGAAGAGAACTTGCGGGCTGGACTTCCGGTTCAAGGCACGGACGATCCCGAAATTCAAAACGTCAAAGTAGTCCGGGAACCGCCGCTCATTCCTTGATAATCACGAAGCGTGTTATACTGAATACGAAGACGTAAAAAGGAGGAAATGGTCATGCTGGAAGTTGGACAAGCCGCTCCAGACTTTACGTTGGAAGCACACACAGGAGAATCTGTGTCATTGAAGGATTTGCGAGGGAAAAAAGTTGTTTTGTTTTTCTATCCAAAAGACAACACACCAGGATGCACCAAGGAGTCCTGTGCGTTTCGTGATTTGTACGATGACTTCGCACAAGTTGATACAGCCGTATATGGCATTTCACGTGATTCCATCAAATCGCATAACAATTTTGCCGCAAAATATAACTTGAGTATGCCGTTGTTGTCGGATGCATCTGAAGAGGTGTGCAACGCATACGGTGTACTGAAGGAAAAGAACATGTATGGGAAAAAGGTTTTTGGCATTGAACGCACTTCGTTTGTCATCGACAGGGACGGGAATATTGCCAAGATTTATCCAAAGGTGAAGGTTGACGGTCATGCTGAGTCCGTCCTGGATTACGTGAAGACGTTGGACTAAGGCTTGCTTGCCAAACTAAGGCTTGCTGGTGAATCTAAGAAGTTACATGGAGAGGTGTTCATAGTGGTTACTTTGACCGATATTGCTGCTGAAAAACTTAGGGAAATGCTAGACGAGAATGCGACGGATGAAACTGGGTTGCGGATCTATGTGAAGCCGGGCGGCTGCACCGGTTTTAGTTACGGAATGGCCCTTGACAGTGTAAAAGACGCAGATAAAACCTATCAGGTGAACGGCGTCGAAGTGATTGTGGATGAAGATAGCTTGCAGCTTGTACAAGGGTCGGAGATTGATTACGTAGAGGACTTCGAAAGCCAGGGATTTCGAATTTTGAATCCCAACGCGACGTCGACTTGCGGTTGTGGTTCCAGTTTCCGTACAGCCACGGCAGCTGGTCAACCTGGTTCCTGTGACTAAAGTTGCTTTTCAAGTCACGTTCTGCCCTGGTGTACTTGCTGCATCAGGGCTTTGCTATGTCGTAGACTTGTTTGGTGTATCGTACACTTGTTTGCTATATCGTAGACTTTGTTTGCTATATCGTAGACTTTGTTTGCTATGTCGTAGACTTGGGCAGGGGTTCCCTGCGTTTGGCCCTCAGTTCTGTAGACACGGGAGAGGAGTGCAGTAAATGGCGAGGTTTCTGAAAGTGCTGAAAGATCCGGTTCACGACGAAATTCTGGTAGACGACCCCTGGATTTGGGATATTGTGAATACTGCCGCGGTACAGCGATTGCGGCGTATTCGCCAATTGGGAACGTCCTATTTTACTTTTCACGGAGCCGAGCACAGCAGGTTTACGCACTCATTAGGTGCCTATGAAACGATGCGCAAAACCCTCGAACACCTGTATCGTGAGTACGGCTGGCCAGAGGAACGGGAGAGAAGGTTGGCATTAGCTGCTGCATTGCTGCACGATGTGGGGCACGGCCCCTTTTCTCATACTTTTGAAGCTGTGTACCCGATTCACCATGAGACATGGACACAGCGAATTATATTGGAAGATGAAGAATTGAATTCAGTGCTGTCTGAAATCGACACGGACTTTCCCCAGGATTTAGTGAACGTGTTTCGCCATGGTGAAAGGAGCAGTGTCATTCGGCAATTGATTTCAAGTCAGCTTGATGTGGACAGAATGGATTATCTGCTTCGGGATGCGATGATGACGGGCGTGTCCTACGGCCGGTTTGAACTAACTCGTTTAATTCGCTCATTGGCTATGGTAGACAACCAAATTGTACTAAAAGCCAGCGGCATACATACAGCAGAGCAATACATTTTCGCCCGTTATTTTATGTATATCCAAGTGTACCTGCATCCTGTAACTGTGGGAAGCGACTTGCTGGTGAAAAACATTCTGCAGCGTGCACAAGAACTCTTCCAACAGGAATACCCCCTCGAAATCCCTCGGTCTTTACGAACTCTGTTCGTGACGGCAGCGCAGGATGACGCTCCAAGTGTAAAGGACTATATGGCGGTGGACGAAGCAACTCTTACCTACGCCTTTCATTGCTTTTCTGACACACAAGACCAGGTTCTCTCGGACCTGTCCCGTCGTTTTCTTCATCGACAGCTGTTTGCAGCAGTGGTGCGGCCCGAATTGAGTGGTGAGGAATGGAGCTATCTCAGAACCCTGGCTCGCTCGTCTGGATTCAATCCGGATTACTATGTGCTTGGCCGAAACACAAGCGTTGCGGGATACGTCTATACAGGTGAGGGCATTGCGGTGGCGGACTCAGCGGGAGAACTGCATGAACTCACCCGCATGTCCAAAATTGTGCGGTCACTAGTGCCGAACAGCGAGCACCGGGTTTACCTTCCAAAGGAGCTGACAGAAGGCAAGAGCCCGGAATGCCAGCGAATCCGTACGATTCTAGCTCTGTGACAATGACTGCCGTCTTAGTGCTGGTTTGACTGGTCTGGTTTTCTTTTGTCACTGTCTGGCCGTTTTCGAGCGCTCCAGAACCAAATGACACCACCGAGGAGCAGAAGAGCACCGAGGTAGGACAGGGGTTTCATGTACACCGAGATGAGGTGCCGATTTTTTCCTAAATAGAATCCGGCCGCAGTTAAGGCAAGATTCCATGGAAAGGAGCCCAGGACGGAGTACAATACGAATTTGCCAACGGGCATTTCTGCAATACCTGCGGGCAGGGAAATGAAGGTGCGAAGAGCAGGAAGGATGCGGCCGACAAAAACGGTCAGTTCTCCTCGCTTCGCAAACCATTTTTCCGCGTGCACGAGGTGACGCTCGCTGAGGAAGACGTATTTTCCGTACTTTAAGATGAGTGGGCGACCGCCGAAACGGCCAACATAGTAAATAAACAAGCCGCCCGCCAAATTGGCCAGCGTACCTACAACAACGACGCCCCAGAAGGACAATGGGTGTTGAGGCAGCGACGAGAGAAATCCTGCATAGGTCATGACTGCTTCACTTGGAATTGGAATGCAGGCACTTTCGATTGCCATCAGAAGAAAAATCCCAAGATAGCCATAGTGAGAAACCATGAGACTGAGATGTTGCGTCAAGTGGAAAATCCTCCTCTATACGCCAGCGCGGTAAATGTGTATACTGAAGTCTCGCTGACCGATATTTGCAGGTTTGCTTTACCGAGTATACCAAGTTTTACTCGACAGGACGAGGTTTTTTGTTCAACTAAGGGCAATTTCTGAATATACAATTTTCGACAGAATTTTGCATTGACAGGAAATCGCTCGAAGTGCACAATCTTACTGATATACTGACGGAACTGAGCGATTGTCGGTTTTTTTGCAGCGGCCAATTATGGCCAGAAAGCAGAGGGGTTATAAAATGTCCCTAATATTTCACATGGTTTTTACCATTTTATATTCAATTTTGGAGATCTTCACTGGTATTATCGGCGTATATCAAATCATTATGTCACTCTTTGGGATTTGGCACCGCAGGGAGAAAATTGTCCATTCTGCGAACAAATCTTTTGCTGTAATTGTACCGGCGCATAACGAAGAAGTCGTTGTGGGCCCTTTGATTGACAGTCTTGTGACGCAAAAATACCCGAAACACCTTTATGATGTTCACGTTATTGCTGACCACTGTACGGACCACACGGAGCAAGTGGCTGCCCGGCACGGGGCAATGGTTCATGTGCGTGAGAATCAGGAGCAGAGAGGAAAAGGCTTTGCGATTGAATGGATGCTGGACCGTCTCTGGGAAACAGGGAAGCACTATGATGCAGTGGTCATGTTCGATGCGGACAACCTTGTTGCACCGGACTTCCTGGCACGCATGAATGACAAGCTGTCTGAGGGACACAAGGTGGTTCAAGGCTATCTGGGTGTTAAAAATGCGTTTGACACATGGGTCAGTGTTTCAATGGGAATTTCCTACTGGTTTAGCAATCGGATGTGGCAGAATGCGAGAGAAAACCTGAATTTGTCCAGTTCTCTTGGCGGCACCGGGCTGTGCATCGACATGGATCTCTTGCATGAGATGGGTTGGGGAGCAACGGGTCTAACGGAGGATCTCGAATTTGGAGTGCGCTGTGTGGAACGCGGGATTATACCTGTGTGGGCCCATGACGCTAAGGTTTATGATGAGAAGCCTACCAGTTTGTTACCTTCCATGCGTCAACGTCTGCGGTGGATGCAGGGGCATTTTCACTGTGCCAGAAAGCACATGTTTCCGCTCATCGGATCAGGCATAAAGGAACGAAACTTTGTTAAACTGGATGCTGGCATCTACTTGTTCCAGCCCATGCGCTTTCTCATTCTGTTTCTGACATCTCTCATGATGTTGCTTCAACTCTCTGTTCCGCAAAGCACAATGGCTTCCCATTTGACGAATTTGTTGCCGACGCAGTTTTGGGTCGCTGTTAACATTTTCTTGTACCTGCAAATGCCGTTGGCCCTGTTACTGGAACGGGTGAATTGGCGCGCGTATTTTGGGTTGATTTTACTCCCATTTTTTCTCTGGACTTGGGGACCTGTGGTTTTCCAGGCGTACTTTACGAAAGCCAACAGAAAATGGGCTCATACTGTGCATAAGCGATCCATTCACTTAGACCAAATTCATGGTCGCTAGGTCAACAGCACAGGTTCGCACCTGTTAACGAAATCTGCAGTCACCAAACTGCAGACGCAATGTGAGACACGAGATGTGTAACACGAGATGTGAGACAAGTTAACGCGCGCAAGACATGCGCGCGTTAACTGCAGTTTCGAAAGACAGACGCACCAGAAACTGACGGGGTATGAGGACCGTTGGTTAGCCGTTTTCAGTGTTGCTTTACTGTTGTTTCATTGCGAGGAGCGCGTCACGAATTGACATTCCTGGCTGTATTCCCAGTTTTTCTGCAGACTGGGTGCAGGATTCAACCGTTCCATCTAAAAGCTCAGACAAGTTCTTTACTCCCACGGCACGGGCCGCAACGATATTGCGATGAGCCAACTTGTCTCGAAGCAGTTGTATGTCTAGGGCACCGCACATGACGTAGCCTTCATCACACTGCACCATGGCAAGATGGGTTTGGGGTAATTCGACTTCAACCGAAACAAAGGTGTATCCATCCAGTTCCAAGGGGGCCACTCGAACCACGCGGATCGCTCCTTTCAGTATTAAGTAAAACCACACTTCAGCATATGTCTTGCGGGTGATATCGTGATCACGGTAGAGATTGTTTTTGGTATGATAGTGTGTGGGACGGCGGTTGGGAGAACAGGAGCGAAACCGGAATCGCGGAGGATCGTTCATGAAGACTGATATGTATCATTTTATACTCGGATTATGGCAAAATGCACCACTGATGGCGGCGTTCACGGCGATCTTACTGGCTCAGATCAGCAAGGTTCCGATTGAATACGCTATGAACCATCGCTGGGACTTACACAAGGTGATTGACGCAGGAGGCATGCCCAGTTCACACGCAGCAGGTGTCAGTGCACTGACTATCAGCCTGGCGTACGTAGTGGGTCCAGATTCACCCGTGTTCGCGACAGCCGTGGTGTTTACTGCGATTGTTCTTTACGATGCGGGCGGCATTCGCAGGCACGCAGGAGAGCACGCCGTGTTATTAAACAGATTGGCCGTTGAACTGATGGAATCCGACATCTCAATGGAAGGTTCTTCGGCAAATGAAGGTGAACGACTGAAGGAAATCCTGGGTCATGAGCCTCAAGAAGTGCTGGTGGGAGCAATCATCGGCGTCATTATTGGAGCAGTATTCGGGAAATGGTGGTAAGCGAGGGACCAAAAAGGGGCTGGCTGTCCTGGACATTGAGCCCCTTTTTGTGCCGAACATTTGCTGAGTCATATGATGTGACATGATGCGTTCTCGTACAGCGTTCAAGCTGTTAGTCTGTGTTGGGTTCGATGAGGGATTCCTCACGTCTGATTTTATCGACAAGAGCCTTGAGAGCCGCTTCGGCTGTACCGAGTTCTTTGGTTCCAAACACCATTACTCGCTCTGTATCACGCGGCACAGCAATGGCGTAAAAAGTCCCGTCTTGATTTTCGTGTAGTTCAACATCGAAAGCATAATTGGCGGTTACATATTCAAAGTACTCTTTTCTGCGCAGAAAACACCCGTCTGGCAGTTTTACATTGTGAAATGCTGAAGCCTCCATGTGCAGACAACTCCTAGTCCATTAAAATCTCCATACGTTTTCAACGATGCCTTATCCATTGCATTGTCATTGTAACACAGGCTTTTTTCGCTGGGTGGGGCTGTCAGAAGTGAATCGGGTCGGAAGTGGGTCAGGAGAGACTCCGGTCAGAAGTGAGTCGGGCCAGAAGTGAGTAGGTTCAGAAGTGAATTTGGTGAGAGTTGAAACAGACGCTCACTGTTGCAGCTGTGGGAGGAACCAGTCGTGAGTTATTGGAAGGAAGTTACGGAAATACACCGCAATCAGGAGACTGCAAGAAATCCGCAGTCTGTCCTTGTATTTGCATTCACCAAAGCTGGGCAGCTGCTATGGGTCTTGCATCCGATACGAGGCTGGGAAGTCCCAGGAGGAAAGATTGAGCCGTCTGAGACACCTGTGGAGGCTGTTCAGCGTGAAGTCTGGGAAGAAGCCGGGGCAGAGCTGGAGAATCTTCATTGGATGGCCGAATATGAGATTCAGCTGGCGCCGTCAGTCCAGAGTTGTAAGTGGGTATACTTCGCTGATGTCGTAAGTGTTTCATCCCGTCCAAGCACGTCCGAAATCCTGGACGTCCGGATGGGTCCACCCCTGTCACCGGAAGACATTTTAGCGAACAAAACGTACAGCCCCGTTGTGAAAGATACGGTTTATCGAAGCCTCTGGCCTGATGTCCTCCACAAGAGCAGAAGTATTCAAAAAGGCAGCCCGTAATGAACGGGCTGCCAGCTCCTGCACAAAATTACGCGAATTGCTTAACCGCTTTGTCAAACAGTTCACTGTCTAACTGCAGGTTGTGATGCACGATGGGCTCTTTGGTATAGCCAGGAATCTGTTCCTGATAAGAGACGCGAGTCTCATCACGATAAATCAACCCTGTGGCAAGACCGTTGGTCTCGATGACTGTTCTCATGGCCAGTGCCCTGTCGGTCGGGTCGTAGTCGCCTCGTTGTTCCAGGTTCACCACATTCTCACGGTACCAGTCGTAGGTGTTCACCTTGTTGTAGGTGACGCAAGGACTGAAAACATTAATGAGTGAGAAGCCGTCGTACTCAATGCCTTGTTCAATTAACGATACCAACTGCTTTACGTCGCTGGAAAAACCTTGGGCTAAAAAGCCAATGCCTGCACCAAGGGCTACTTGAGTCGGAATCAAGGCGTTCTCAATGTTCCCCTTAGGTGTTGTTTTGGCAGTGAAGCCATGTGCACTTGTGGGAGAATGCTGGCCTTTCGTCAGACCGTAAATCTGGTTGTCCATAACAATATAGGTGATATTGACGTTCCTGCGGACAGCGTGCATGAAATGGTTCAGACCAATGCCAAAGCCGTCTCCGTCACCGCCGGATGCAATGACTGTTGCATCGCGGTTCGCAAGCTTCACGCCTTGCGCAGTCGGCAAGGAGCGTCCGTGAACGCCGTGAAAACCATAGCTGTTAATGTAACCTGAAATGCGGCCGGAGCAACCGATTCCTGAAATCACGGCTACTTCGTGCGGCTCTTTTCCCAAATTGGCCAAGGCCCGTTGAATCGACGCCTGGACGGAGAAATCGCCGCAGCCGGGGCACCAGTTCGGACGCACATCGTTGCGGAAATCTTTTACCGTTGCCATTTTTACACCAACCCTTTGCAGTAGTTATAAATGTCCACCGGAAGGAACGCGGTACCATCGTATTTTAGCAGGCTTGAGACATCTTCGTGGTGCTTCACATCGAAGAAGGCCATCAGCCGCTTCACCTGAGCAGTTCCGTTGTTTTCGACAACTACGACTTTCTTTGCGCCCTTCATTGCCTCATTCAACTGTTGTACAGGGAACGGGAGCAAGGCATGAAGTTGTGCATGAGCCACTTTCATACCGTCTTTTCTCATCAAACTCATGGACTCTGAAATTGCACCTGTGTTCGCTCCGATACCAATGACCAGAACGTCAGGATTTTCGTCGCCGGTACGCACAACAGAGTTTTCAATTTCCACACCCTCAAGTTTGCGCAGCCGCTTATCCATCATCTTTTGCCGATTAGCCGGGTTTTCGAAAGGACGTCCGTTTTCCATGTGTTCAACACCAGTCACATGGTGAACGCCGCCTTTGGCGCCTGGGAACGCACGCTTGGATACACCTGACTCTGTAATTTCATAACGCTTGAACTCGCCGCTTTGACGTTCGCCTTCGTCGTTGAAGTCTGACTCTGTCGCAATGAGTCCTCGGTCTATTGTAATATCCTCAAGTTTCAGGACATCTGTCGTCTGTTTACTAAGAGACAACTGCAGGTCTGTCATGACGATAACGGGGCACTGGTATTTTTCAGCCAGGTTGAAGGCTTCTCCCACAGAGGTATAACATTCTTCCGGAGTAGATGGTGTGAGCACAATTTTTGGAATCTCACCATGTGTCCCAAAGAGGGCTGCGAGGAAGTCTGACTGTTCCTGCTTTGTCGGAAGGCCTGTGGAAGGTCCGCCGCGCTGCGTGTCGATAATGACGACAGGGGTTTCAGTCATACCGGAGAGGCCGATGGCTTCCATCATCAGTGCGAGTCCTGGGCCGGATGTACAGGTGAATGCCCTGGCACCGCCGTAGGCTGCACCAATCGTCATTGTCATAGCGGCAATTTCGTCTTCCGTTTGTACAACCACACCGCCGACTTCAGGGAATTTCTTAATCAAGTACTCCATGACATCAGATGCCGGTGTGATGGGGTATGCAGGCATAACACGAGCGCCAGCTGCCAGCGCGCCCAATCCCAGAGCATCATTTCCCGTCATGAACAACCGGGGTGTGCCGTCAATTGGTTTGAGTGCAAATTCAGGGTCTGCTCCACCGAGTTCTGCCATGTAGTCGAAACCACGTTGAATGGCTTCCATGTTTTGATCGACAACTTTTTGTCCTTTTCTAAGGAACCGTTCTTCAACGACAGGTCTGAAGATATCGGTGCCAAGGCCAAGGACGCAAGCTGAAGCGCCGAGGGAAACCATATTTTTCATAATTGCGGACCCGCAATCTTCGGCAATCTTTGTCAAGGGCACTACGAACAATCGAGCGTGTTCCGGTGCAACGGGTTTGAATTTCTCGTCGGCAATGATGATTCCGCCTTCACGTACGTCGTCGCCGTTTAAGTCGATTGTCTCCTGATCGAATGCGAGCAGGACATCGGTATAGTCAGCAATGGCTCTGTGCTGATCAACACTGACGCGAACCTTGTCATTTGAATGTCCGCCTTTGATACGGGAGGAAAAGTGACGGAAAGAATACACATAGTAACCCTTTCGGTTCAAAGCAACCGCGAAGGTTTCACCTGTACTTTCAACGCCTTCTCCTTGCTGCCCGCCAACTTTCCATGAAAGTTGATCCAACATTGATTCTCCACTCCTCTGCAGAACTCTTGTGGTAAATAGCGCCTGCCAATATTTCTTGCACACAACGTATTCTATTACAATGTACACGTTTCAACAAAGAAAAAGCGATTCAATTTTGGCAATACCACAATCGCGCCCTGATATGATAAATTAATAGCTACCTGTAAGTTAGCGCATCAGAACGGGCATTCTTGCTAATGCGCAGGATGAATACTGAACTAAATGTAAGAAAGGCGATGCACACATGTTTGTCACAAATAGTATAAAGTCAGAGATTCAAAGTACGCTCAATATCATGCTTTCCCATGCAAGTATTTTGTACGAGTTGTCGAATCGACCAGCGGGGTGGTCTGATGACACACTCCTCCAATTGGCCGCAGAGAGAGCCTTTCATGTGGCGGTTGAATGTGCAACGGATGTTGGAAACGACATCATTGACGCTTTAGTGATGCGCGATGCCGGCGGCTACGGTGACATTATTAAGGTATTGGCCGAAGAAGGCGTAGTTCAACAGGACTGGATTCGCCAGTTCGCACCAGCCATCGATTTTCGTCAGCGTCTTGTGCGGGATTACAAAACAGTCAGCGCAGGCGACGTCGAAGACAATGTCGCGGCCTGTGCAGCACTGTTTGCTCCATACGCTGAAGCCATAAGGTCGTATCTGCAGTTGGACAACCCTTAATTGTCGTACACATGATTGTCGTACACATGATTGTTGTGCACATGGAAAACCGTCAGTCGTACAAAAAGACACTTATGTGCCGCCGCACCCCAAACTGAATGGCTTGTCCCTGAGATGCCAGCAGGACGTCGATATGCCGTCCCTTGACGGCACCGCCGGAGTCCTCTGCAACCCGCCAGCCAATGCCGCGGATGTAGAGCAGGCTGCCAATCGGAATGACACCGGGGTCAACGGCAACCGTTCGCCCAACGCGAGCATGCGTTCCACTGGCGGTGATGCCAAACCCTTTGCTCCCGGGAGCCTTACCCGTTGAGCGCCTGTCCAGCGAGTATGCGGTTAGTGTGAAATTATCCAGTGATGTGTGTTGAACGCGATCGACCGGCTGGTTTTGGATTTGCGCGAAGGCGCCGATGGCTTTGTTTGTGACACTCAACCAATGACTGCGCGGCGGAAAGTACTTGATATTGTCAGAATTAGCATAAACAACAGAACTGCTAGTAAATAAGCCAAAAAGTTGGGCGGCGAGAAACAGAGACAAACATTTTCCATAGAAAAAGCCTGTAGTTTCCTTCATAATAAGGTATGTTTCCACGCAAACCACAGTTTATGCAGGGAACTTCTGCGAACCGTGAATCACTCAAAAATTTGCTTAAAAATTCGGGTTTAACATAAACTCTGATGTAGATTCGCTTCACTACGCAACTGCTTTCTTGCTGGAGTAGGTGAGAATGTGCACACTACCTCTCACAGAATACTAAGGCAAGTCTGAATACAGTGCGTTAAGGGCTCCTCGTTTCATTTAAGAGGAGGATAGAAAAAGCTTTCGGAAACCATACTGAGAGGTGACAAATTTGCCGAACTTGCTTGACGTGAAAGACCTGCGGATTCAGTTTCGCATTGATGAGGAATACTACAGTGCTGTACAGGGTGTGGATTTTAGTATTAAAGAAGGAGAAACCCTGGGTCTTGTAGGGGAATCCGGTTGTGGAAAAAGTGTGACATCCATGTCGATTATGCGTCTTCTGCAACCACCCGCGAAAATTTCTGGAACCATTCAGTTTCGGGGAAAAGACCTGCTGAAAGCAACAGAGTCGCAAATGCAGGATATTCGTGGAAATGAAATCAGCATGATTTTTCAGGAACCTATGACTTCGTTGAATCCGGTGCATAAAATTGGCGGGCAAATCGGTGAGAGCCTGATGCTGCACAAGGGGATGTCGAAGAGACAAGCCCGCAGTGAAGCCATTCGACTGTTGAAGCAGGTGGGTATTCCGCGGCCGGAGCAGATTGTTGATGAGTATCCGCACCAGTTGTCCGGCGGGATGCGCCAGCGCGTGATGATTGCCATTGCGATGGCCTGTAACCCGGCGCTGCTGATTGCAGACGAGCCCACCACTGCCTTGGATGTGACCATTCAGGCGCAGATTCTCGACCTGATGCGGGATTTGGCGAAAGAGCGGAACATGGCTACCTTGTTGATTACCCATGACCTGGGCGTCGTGGCAGAAATGTGCGATCGCGTTGCCGTCATGTACGCCGGCCGCATCGTGGAACAGGGACCGGTCCGCAAAATTTTTAACAATCCGCAGCACCCCTATACCGTTGGTCTGATGCATTCGATTCCGAAGATTGTCGGTTCCAAGGACCGGCTCAGCCCCATTGAAGGGAATGTGCCGTCTCTGCGAAATATGCCAAAAGGCTGTCGGTTTGCACCCCGTTGTCCGCATGCCATGGAGGTCTGTCATCAGGACCCTCCGTTTTACGAGGTTGAAGAAGCACATAGATCCCGCTGTTGGCTTCATGCGGAGTTGGAGGAGGCAAAGTGATGGCAGAGCAACTGTTGCAGGTTCAGGATTTACGAAAATACTTTCCAATTAAAAAGGGTGTTTTGCAGCGCACGGTGGGTAATGTCAAAGCGGTAGATGGAATTTCCTTTGAAGTTCAAAAAGGGCAGACCCTGGGTGTGGTTGGTGAATCCGGCTGCGGCAAGTCCACCATGGGCCGCAGCATCCTCAGGCTGCTTGAACCGACCAGCGGCGTTGTGTCTTTTGAAGGCCAAAACGTAGTGAACATGTCGAAGAGTAAAATGCAGGCCATGCGCCGGGAAATGCAGATTGTGTTCCAGGACCCGTACGCATCGCTGAACCCGCGTTTCTCAGTGGCACAGACGCTGATGGAACCCATGGTGATTCACGGGCTGCATACACCCAAGCAACGGATGGAGCGTGTTCGCTCCTTGCTTGAACGCGTCGGGTTGGACGCCGAATATGCATCCCGCTATCCGCACGAGTTTTCCGGCGGTCAGCGGCAGCGGATTGGTATCGCTCGTGCGCTGGCGCTGAATCCAAAGCTGATTATTC
The DNA here is from genome assembly GCF_016406125.1 of Alicyclobacillus sp. SO9. Taxonomy (NCBI): domain Bacteria; kingdom Bacillati; phylum Bacillota; class Bacilli; order Caryophanales; family Alicyclobacillaceae; genus Alicyclobacillus; species Alicyclobacillus sp. SO9. The sequence continues at coordinate 1,814,121 of NZ_CP066339.1, forward strand.
TGGATGAGCCGGTTGCGGCACTGGATGTTTCCGTACAGTCGCAGGTCTTGAACCTGCTGGAAGACCTGCAGGATGAGTTCAATCTGACTTATATTTTTGTAGCTCATGATTTAAGTGTGGTTCGTCATATTTCCGATCGCGTTCTTGTCATGTACCTGGGCAAAATGGCCGAGCTGGCTGATTCAGAGGACCTGTTCTCAGAGCCCCTGCATCCGTATACCAGAGCACTCATGTCTGCGGTACCCGTGCCTGACCCAGATGCGAAACGCGAACGGATTATTCTCCAAGGGGACTTGCCAAGTCCGGCGAACCCGCCCAGTGGCTGCCCGTTTCACACGCGCTGTCCGGCGGCTATGGACATCTGCACAAAACAAGTGCCGGAGTGGAAAGAAGTCAAGAAAAATCACATGGTGGCGTGCCACCTGTATAACGAATAGCTGCCGGTTTGTAGGAGGGAACAGAGATGTCAGCAGTAGAACAGAGTGCAGGCACGATTTCAAACAGACTGACACAAAAGGCTTTTGGACAAAGGCTCTGGAAATCGATGAAGGACTTTCCTATGGTTTATGTCGGCGGTGGAATTATTGTCATACTGGTTCTCGTAGCTCTGCTCGCCCCGCTTCTGGAAACACATGATCCGAACCGTCAGTACACCAATATTGGGCTAACCATGCAGGGGTTGCCCGTAGCACCAAGCGGGCACTTCTGGTGGGGAACAGACAGCATGGGCAGAGACGTGTATTCCCGGGTGATTGCCGGCTCCAGGGTATCATTAATTGTCGGCGTTGCTTCAACCCTCATTAGCCTGGTCATCGGTACTCTGGTAGGACTGATGTCCGGCTTTTTCGGCGGTTGGGTGGACATGGTGTTAATGCGGCTCACCGACATTATTCTGGCGTTTCCGTTTTTGCTCTTTGCTTTGGCGCTTATCGCCGTTATGGGACCCAGTCTTTGGACCGTGTTGTTCGCACTTGGGGTGACGGCGTGGGGCGTCATGGCCAGGCTGGTTCGCGGTATGGTTTTGCAACTCAAGGAGTATGAATACGTTCAAGCAGAACGAGCCCTTGGTGCCTCCAAGTGGCGGATTATGATTCGAGTCATTTTACCCAACACATTTGGCCCGGTGATTGTCTTTTCAACGCTGCAGGTCGGTTTGAACATGCTGGCTTCAGCAGGCCTGAGCTACCTTGGCATTGGCATTCAGCCGCCTCAAGCCAGTTGGGGGAATATGATTGAGAACGGTATTCAAACCTATCAATTCGCTCCCTGGACGCTGTGGGCGCCTGGTCTCGCGCTGTTGATTGCCGTTCTGGCATTTAACATGTTGGGAGACGGGCTCAACGACCTCATGAATCCGCAAAACAGCAATCACGGCTAATCCAAGGAGGGAGTGAAGAGATATGTTTGGCTATGTTATCAGGCGTCTTGGCGGTGCAGTTGTCTCATTATGGGGCGTCACAGTCATTACGTTTATTATCGCCTATGCAGTCCCAGCCGATCCCGCACGGACCATTGCCGGACCGAAAGCACCCCCGTCTGTGATTCATCAGATTCGGGTGAATCTGGGCTTGAACCTGCCACTTCCGGTGCAGTACTGGCACTACCTGGTACGTCTGGTTCACGGAAACCTGGGTACGTCCTATGTGTATCACCTGCCGGTGGCACACATGATAATGCAGCGCGCTGGAGCCACCATTGAGTTGGCTTTCGGCTGCTGGATTGCAGAGTTGGTGATTGGTATTCCGCTGGGTATCTACACTGCACTCCACGCTCGAAAAATCAGTGACTACCTCGTGAGTGCCATTGCACTCATCGGCATCTCGCTGCCCGTCTTTTGGCTGGGTCTGGAGCTGATGTACTACTTTGCGTTTCAGCTCTCCTGGTTCCCGCTTGGAGGGTACGGGGGCATCCGGCATCTCATCCTGCCGTCCATTACTTACGGTATCACGGGCGCAGCTATCTACATTCGGCTCTTGAAAGCGCAGATGCTGGAAGTTCTGAATCAGGACTATACCAGAACAGCCCGGGCCAAAGGGGCTACAGACAGACGCGTCGTGTTGCGTCACGTGTTGCGCAACGCGTTGATTCCCGTCGTGACCTTCGGCGGAATTGACATCGGCTTTCTGCTGGCTGGTGTGGTTTTGATTGAAGCGACTTTCAACTGGAACGGTCTTGGTATGCTGGCCTATCAAGCCGTTCAGCAACTGGATATTCCTGTGATTATGGGAACCGTGATACTGATTGCCATGTTAGTTGTCCTGTTCAACCTCTTCGTGGACCTGCTTTACGGTGTGATTGACCCGAGAATTCGCTACGACTAATCCGCAAGAATTCAAATCCAATACTCACTAGGCTGTTTTAGGCAAACGAACCGTTGCTGGTCCGTTTGCCTTTTGCTTTTCACTGTACATCGCATGATGTGCCGCCGCTTTGGGCAACGTATACATACGAATTGCTTGTATTTCATGCGTGCAGATGTTGGATGACTGAATTCAATACGTTTTAGTTCAGAAGGGGGACAAACTGCATGGCGAAGAGCTGGAAAAAAGGTCTAGGGGCCGTCACCTCCATCAGCGCCCTTGGTCTCCTGCTCGCAGGTTGCGGAGCCGCGACAAACAACTCCACCACCACCGGCGGGACAAGCGGTAAGCCCAGTATGGGCGGAAGTATACTCTTGGATGAGACGCAAGGCTTAAAAGACCTTGACCCTGCGCTGTCTTACGACACACAGTCAGACGAAGTAGTAGAGCAACTGTATGATCAACTTGTCACCTATGCACCAGGCACCAACAGTGCCAAAATTGTGGGCATGGCGGCGAAGAAATGGTCTGTCTCCAAGGACGGAAAGACCTACACGTTCCACCTGCGCAGTGGCATGAAGTTTTGGAACAACAAGCCCGTCACAGCCCAATCATTCATCGCCGAATTTCAGCGTGTCGCTACCAAGAATCTCGGGTCCGGCGGCGAGTATTTCATCCACAATATTGTCGGTGAGCAACAGTTTTATAAGGGGCAGGCAAAAACCATTTCAGGTCTCACTGCACCGGATAAGCTGACCTTGAAAATTCAACTCACTGCGCCAAACCCCGCAGAGCTGAAAGTGCTCGCAATGCCGTTTTTCTCGGCAGTTGAGCCCTCGTATATCAGCCAGGTCGGAAATAAGGCGTTTGATTCCACAAAAGCCATGGGCAGCGGTGCATTCAAGCTTGGCAGCATCAACTCCAGTCAAGTTGTATTGAACCGAAACCCGAACTACTGGCTGAAAGACCAGTACGGAAATCAACTGCCCTACTTAAACCAGGTGACTATTCGCGTCAACAGTAATGCCCAGGTTGACGCACTGAACTTTCAAAAAGGAACAACAGCATGGCTCGGGATGCAGCAGACCATTCCGTCTTCAGCGTTCCCAGAATTTGAGGCAAAAGCAAATCTGAAGAAGGACCTGCAGAAAGTGTCCCAGAACTCCATCTTTTACTTGGGTCTCAACACCAAGATTGCACCCTTCAACAACAAAACTGTTCGGCAGGCCATGGAGTATGCCATTGACAAGAAAGCCATCATCAAGCTGTACAACGGCCGCGGCATTGTTGCCAATCAGCCGCTGCCTCCAAATATGCCCGGTTACATGAAGAGCTTGCCGAGCTCCATTCAGTACAGCTACAACCCGTCGAAGGCCAAAGCCTTGCTGAAGCAAGCCGGTGTGGACCCGACCAAAATCACTTTGAAGCTGTACTCTTCAAATCAACCCGACCAACTGAAGGAAGACCAGTCCATCCAGTCCAATCTTCAAGACCTTGGCTTTACGGTTCAGATTAAGTCAACGACATGGGGACCCTTCCTTGATGTGACGGAGAAGGGGACTGCGCAGATGTTCTGTACCGGCTGGTTCCAGGACTATCCCGATCCCGGTGATTTCATGTTCCTGTTCCAGACCGACCAGGCCCCGACAAACAATATGACCATGTACTCCAACAAGCAGGTTGACAGTTGGTTGAAGCAGGCCAATACAACCTCTGATAAGCAAAAACGATTGAACCTGTATGACAAGGCTACCGTGCAAGTCATGAAGGATGCACCGTGGGTACCGATTTACTATCCAGTCACCTATTATGCCATCCAACCTTGGGTACACGGCTGGTACGCACCATCAGCCCTCATGGACCCAATGGCCCGCGTCTGGATTGACAAAGGACACTCCGCTTCGTAAGGAGCAGCGGAAGCACAGAGCCTGGAGGTAGACGGAACCTCTAGGCTAGAACGGGAGATAATAGGCGAAACGTGGTTAGAGCTACTCAGGAGCGAGGTCACCTCGCTCCTGAGTTCATTTGGTCAGCTCGACTGGATTTCTTATGGACGGAAGTGGTGGAAGGAGGACCAGGATTGGTTATCTGAGCGTGAGAAACCGCGAAAATGCACAGTGTTTGAGGGTGAAAAACAGGTTGCATTCAACTGGCTTGTATGATATATTCTAAATCGTTCTGTTGAGAAGACTGCGAGCCATTAGCTCAGTTGGCAGAGCACCTGACTTTTAATCAGGGTGTCGCTGGTTCGAATCCAGCATGGCTCACCAGTGCGGAAGTGGCTCAGGGGTAGAGCATCGCCTTGCCAAGGCGAGGGTCGCGGGTTCGAATCCCGTCTTCCGCTCCAGCAAGTTAAGTACTTTAAAGTACCACTAAGGGTACGGAAAGACCAGATTCTCACCCAAGGGTTCCCCCTTTCGGGAAAAGCACCCTCAGGGACTAGCTCAAACCTTCGGTTTCAGCGTCGGATTCCCGTCTTCCGCTCTGAAAGGCATTGACCAATGCCGCTATGCTGTACTCAGGGTCAGTCGTCTGACCTTTTTTCAAGCCCTTATAACCATGGAGAGGTGGTCGAGTGGTTTAAGGCAGCGGTCTTGAAAACCGCCGAGTTCGCAAGGGCTCCGTGGGTTCGAATCCCACCCTCTCCGCCATATCCCAAATCGTTGACCTATCAATGTTTTTCAAGATTCGCACCAACCGTTGCTTTGGCGGTCTGGTGCGTTTTTATTTTCTCGTGACCGTTGGATTCAGTAAGCGTGAAAAATCCAAGGGAGGTTAAGGGAATGAGTGGAAAGACATCGAAACCACGCCGAAAACAGGGACAGCGCCGGAACAATATTGAGATACCACAGCGGTTTTTAGACCGCCTGACTGCAGACGGTTCAGATTTTGAGCCAGTCTCCGAGGAAAAGGTACACGACACGGGGCCGGACGTTTTGACATTGGACAAGCTGTTCAAACGCTACTATGCCGCACGGGAAGCGGCTGGAGCGGCGGAAAGAACGCTTGAGGACTACGTTAAACACATGCGTTGGTTGCGCCGTTTCATGGCTTCGGAGTACGGCGGTCTGGACAACTTTGTACCAAATCGAGATGTCATTCGGGCGTGGATTTCACACATGATCATGGTGCAAAGGCTACAACCATCGACCATCAACATTAGACTTCGGACCATCAAATCGATGTTCAATTGGGCAATGGAGGAGAAAATCCTGAGAGAGACGCCATTTGCCAATATTGAATTGTTGACAGTTCCGGAGGAAGAGTTTCAGGTTATCACGAAAACCCAAGAGCAGAAATTATACGATTGCTGTGATTTATCGTCTTTAACAGGAATTAGAAGCGCTCTTATGCTCTGTTTTTTGCTGGATACGGGTGTGCGTATCGGGGAATGTGTTGGCATCCACGCTCAAGATGTGGACATCGCAAATCGTAGTGTATTGATTCGGGCTGAAATTGCAAAGTCGAGAAAAGCCCGAACTGTGTTTTTCACCAAGCGTACACAGCAATTGCTTGCTGTGTATCTATCCTGGCATGCGGAAAATGCACAAGCTCCCGAGTTATTCTTGAATGAATACGGGAATTCGCTGAATAAAGATTGGGCGACAAAACTAATATCACAGCTTGGGAAGAAAGCTAAGATTACCGGTGTACGTGTTAGCCCGCATACCCTGCGCCATACGTTTGCCACTCGATATATCAAGGCAACTGGTGACCCATTCTCGTTACGTCGCTTGTTGGGTCACACGTCAATGGAAATGGTCAATCGCTACGTGAACCAAAACACAGATGATGTACGGGAGCAGTACGAAAAGTTCTCGAACGCACGGCTATAGGTATCTTTACATGTGGGGCTTTAAGTAGGGTTGACGATAATCGTAACGGTCATTTATCCGATCACGGCGGATAGATGACCGTTTACTGGAGACAACCCCGTAGAGAACTATCCTATAGAAAATAGGCACTACTTATACCTATGCCGTATAAGCGATCGGCATATCCAATCTGATATGCGCCGAACTGAGCATCTCTTTCGTCTCACGTCGATGGAAGGTATAAAGCTTGGCCGTAACAGAGTAATTCCGATATCTACGAATCTCCGTCGGGATTCTCTCCGATCGTTTGATGCCTTTCCCATCTGCGGGACATCGAATCAAATTTTGTTGCTGCCAGATCTCCTCTAAACTTTCAATCTGAGCAACAGTTAGGTCTTCTGTCACCCACGGCAATAGGCAGAGATTCCCCTTCTTTGTTATAAAGCCGAGAGCTTCTTCTATTTTTCCATCATAGTAAGGAGACCCCATAATATGTTGTTGATTGGCTCGAACCCACTCGGTAAAGTCTTCAGTGATTTGCACTGTTGCTTTATCTGGGAGTTGTTGCTCAGACCTAGTCCAACTAACCGAGTCGTCAATCGGCTCATCGGCCAAACCTGTATGAAGGGGTGTTTCCTGCGACATGGCGAGGGTGTTTAGAATCAAATGCAGTTGAAGAACGTCCCAATCAAGACCGCATGAATGGCAGATTGCATATGTGTCCGAAACCACGGTAAGTTCGTGGCTTGTGTTATTCGGACATTCGTTTGCGTATAGTCCGTGAAACTTTAGAACTTGTGGTACTGTAAAGTCGTACAATTTATCGATTGAAATCACAGTAATCACTCCTCGAAATTTTATGCGAGTTGCGAAACTTCCGCCTCCGTGGGCCTTTCACTTAAAATCAGCCTACGGCTGTTGGAACATTCTTCAGTAATTCCATGTTCCATACAAAACGCTTGAACATAGTCATTTTTCATAAGACGGCGCCAAACCTTATCATTTGTCTTTTCTATCCCGAGTTGAATTTTCAGCTCAGACTTGTCAATGGAACTGTTGCCTGACTCCAAGAAGTGAGTGAGTGCTCCTATGAGTCTGGAGACGTGCTTTTCCGCCTTAGTGAGAGGTATCACTTCGGTCGGCTTCCATGCTAGATCGACCTCTGGAATTCCGATGGTGCGTGCTACATGTTTCATGAGCATTTCATCTCGGCTAAAGACATACACGTCAACCGGCTTACCACGACGAACCTGAGTCCGGTAGATGTCCTGCGTAAGCTCAAGCGCTATTTCGTTCAGCTTAAACCGTTCGATTTCTACGGAAAGAAAACGATGCACTTTGCCATATTCCGCTGTACTAAGGCACAGCCTTCTGGCATCCTCATCACGAGCCGTTGCAGTAGCCAAATAATACTCATCGCCTTTGTCGAGAACGCCGAGGAAAAGTGATGCATCACAATCCTGGTAATCGTTACGCCCTTTTAGGTCTCCGAAGTGTGCAATTTGGATTTTATTGTTAGAGAGCTCTTTTGCCAGCAAACGATGGTAGTCGGACTCATAATCTTTGCGCACGATAACGAGGACTTTATCGTGTTTTGCAGCTAGTGTCTGTGCAACTGAGGCTTGTACTTCAAGCACTTTTCTATCTGTGTTACGTGACATATACCTCTTTCCAAACCCAAAATCAGAGCATACGTGCAACGAGATTGGAGGATAGGAATCGGTAACTTCGGGTAAACACGAATATTCTCCATCGTAGCGGAGGTCTTTTGCACCCGTTGCATCCAGAATAAACGGACAGAGATTGTCCCATTTGTATGCCACAGAGTTCGCAACCGTTACCGTGAAGCCATCGTCTCGATCTTCATGGACAATACCGCCATGTTCAAGGAATCGAAGCAGTATATGCCAAGTATGTTCTGGGAGATCACCGAGCGCTTTCTCCAAACGACGAGGGATTTGAATTTTAATGTCGTTTTCCGTCACGAATCTAGTGTTCGTGACGTCATCTAAAAAACGGATGGCGTCATTGTATAGAGATAGCCACTCGTTTTCCAGACTAGGGAACTGAGCGGTATGCTGTTGTACCGTTGTTTTTAACTCTTGCAAGTCTTTGCGTGTGACGGTATAGCTATTAGCCATTGAAGGGGCTTCGTCGATAATCAGCAGACGTCTATCATGGCGTTCTCCATCAGTGTCGATCCAGTGCCCGAGAGTGGATCCAAGGGCTCCTCTTCGAGCGAGGTTTGAAAACCGTTGATGCGTGGTAATCACCACACGGTGACGCAATTGTTCAGCGTGATTTCGTAATACCCGACAGGAACTACGCTCACACTTATGACACATGTCTGACTCATACTCCGACTTGCCGGCCAAGCACCAGGATTCGTCCCAACCTAGATACGACCATGCAACTTTCTCAAACCGATTGAGGAACTTGGCTATTTCCTCAGCATCCTCCTTTCTCTCAACGACGAGGATGCACCCAAACGTAGGCTCTATATTGCACTTAATATCTACATACAGGTTACGAAGTGTAGACTTTCCACTACCTGGCTGTGCTGGCCAAACAATAGGGTCATTCGGATTTTCGAGCCGGTCCCAGAGCTTAATTATCTGCTTAGCAGATTCTTGCGCTCCGTCGGGCACACTTAACCCCCGCTGCTCCATCTCAGAAACGAATGTGTTCAGCACATCGTGTATCGTTTTGTGGGTCTCAATGACTTCAACTTTCGACTTTCCGTAAACGTATTCTGGCATTGAATACGGAACAGATAACGCTTGTTGAACCTTGGACTCATACTGGGCCTGTGCCTTCTTGCGCTCACTCACACTACGCTTTTCTCTATATTTCTTGATATTGATCCAATTATTCTCGGCAGCAAGCTCAGAGAGTGCCAAATTTGTCTGGCAAGCGTGGCAATAAAACCACTCGTTCCCGGCAAAGTATACACCGGACGGATTGTGGTCGTCGTGCATCGGGCAGAGGCACTGATACTGCTCTCCGTCAGTGGTTGTCATGTTGCCAACATGCCCCTCTAGTAGGGCAAGCAATTCCTGATCCACGATGCCAATCGGTGCAACGTATGACTTTCTTGAACTTCCGAAATTCCCCTTTTTCTTGTGTTGCTTCGTCAGTTGCGGGACCCCAAGTTCATCCAGTCGCTGAATCAACTCGTCCTGCCTATAAACGTTTTCCGGATGCCAATACACGACTTCGACCATCTTCGGGTCTGTCTTCTGATGGTAATAGCCTGGCAGTCGCATTAGACGGCTTTCGTTCTTGATCGTCGGGTCGCTTCCAAAGAAGTTGATGAGCCTCTCTTGTATCATTCGAAATTTGGTAATGTCTCCATCTTTGACACGCCAGTAAACATGCAGCCCTCTGCGGGGAAGCGTCACAACGCTCGGTGCAAGACCGAAAGTCTCCAGAAGCTCAAGTTGCCTGTTCATGGGCACGTGGTCAAAATCTATGAAATGGGCCGTGACCTCTGTGATGGAGTCGTCGCAGTGAGCACCGTTATTCACGACTAGAAACACGCCATTACCGCCCAGGTTGGCTGTTACCAGTCCCCCTCTGATGGCACGTTGTAAATCCCCTTCATCTCTAAAAGTCCAATTTTGGCGATAATTCTGTTTGCCATATTTGTGATCGGGACTGTCTGAGAGAGTGCGTATACAGTAGGGCCCTTTATTGCCCTTAATGGTCTGAATAAATTCTTGCACGGAGATGTCCTGTTGCTGTAAATCGATTGTCATATTGCGTTCCCTCCTTTCGCTTGTAGAGAGGATAGCGCATTTGTATTTAATAAGTCCAAGAATAGAAAAGCAGTGCTATCTTGGCGGATTCGAATTCTCGACGTTTGCTTTCTATGACTAGTTTTCCTCCGTCTAAGTGAATGAATCTTATAAGAAGGTAATTCAATCTGTAAAAAATTAGAGCTACCCAGAGGCTTTGTCTATAAAGGCAAGTGTTTATTCAACCACTTCAGTCATGGCAGGATTTGAATACACTGCTTCGTCAACCGACCAGCTATACTACATTCAAGAAACTTTAGTGAGGGATAACCCGTTCATCTTTAATTGTCACTAACCGGTTAGTTCTGGCATGATAGCATCCAATTTGCCAACCTGTTTCATAAAACACGATGTAAAATGATGTTTTTCGAGTTTTTTGCGAATTTTTTGTTACAACCAATGTAGTTGGTTTCATGGAGAAGGCTCCAATACATGAGAACATTAGCTTTACACCGTACCAGTACATAGCGAATTTCATGCTTTTACTACCCAGTCTCTGTCTATGAAAGTCATCTAAATATGCCATATAGAGGCATACGTACTAGGGTGACGATATGTAGCAGAGCTGTCTTCGTAGAAATGGGTGATTCAATCTATGCTCTGGTGTTGTATTTGTGAAGACTGCCAATGTTGCTCGTCTCTCCCTCAGCCTTGCTTATTAGGAAAGTGTCCTAGCAACGCTGGTTGATCAGTGGCTTGTCACCAACCCAAAGACACACAGATACAAAGGTGTGACACGGTGTAACATACTAGAAGTCACAAGGCGTATCTCTTTACACCACTTGTGTAGCCCAAGGCGTACAATTTGCTGTGTTTAGTTTTGTCCTAGTCCAAATGGTACGCTTAACATAGGCACACCCCTTTTGAGTTTTTGGAAGGTTGTTGAACCTAGCTTCTCTACTGTCACTTGCAATGCTCACAGTCTGAAACTGGACTCATACAGATTTATAATCTGTTTGTTGTCAGCATATCGCTTGTTGATACACCCTCCTTATACTGATGGCTCCGATTATAAAAACCATCGTATCTTAAGCGAGGTAAAGTTTCATACATCGGTAGGACCAATGAACTATTTTCGGAAGATGTACGCATCCTCGGGATTCCATACTTCATCTTCGTCGATGCCATACATATAGGGGAGCTTCATAAAATCATCAAACTCAAAATCCCATGTGTCATTTTTCCGAAGTGAAGCTACGACATCTGCAGTATAAAATTCTGAACCACGCTTCCAAAAAGCAGGACGGAATCGATTCTCGTTTGTCATGGGATTGGGGAGCCACGCAGATTTTAGAATCTCTTGAAGGCGTTCGTCACGTGACTGACCGTCTTGAACTATAAGTCCGTTCTTCTCATAGATAACTGTATGTATGTACTCGTACCATTGCTGTACAAGGTCTCGGTGAAATCGAGTTTCTGTAATTGAATCTATAAGAGGGCCCTTCCATTCATCCACGGTATCAGTGGTTCTTAACCATGGTTCACTGGCTTTCCCCATGTCACCGCTTAGTTGCTGCAGCCGCTTTAGCTTTCCTTTAATTAGAGGCTGTGGATTATTTGGATTACAAAGATCCAAAGCTGCTTGCATTGAGAAATACAACTTATTAAGTCTATTGGTATGAAGTGTCGAATCGACTTGGGATAATAGGCTGGAAATTTCAACAGGCATAGTGTCGTGCAATGAAAAGAAGCTAGACCACGATGCTAAAAGAGCTGATAGAGGTTTGTAGGCACCTGTATTTTTGAACCTAATAGCAATACTACCAAGACCTCTAAATGTGTGAGCATAAGCAAATCGAAGAACATGGAACGGGTCTATAACCATCTTAATTTCATTTTTCTTATTTGGGTTTAGAATCGACATGATTCGTTGAGGCCTCTGCCGTGGCCACGTTTGCGTGACGAGTAAGAGACGTTCACCTGAATAGAGTTCGTTCCAAGCATCGTGAATTCGTTCAACTAGCTCAATTGCCTGAAGTGGTAGTTCCTCCCGATGGTAGTCTCCGCACACTTTGTAAAAGTAGGTTTCGTCATTAGGGGATCCTGCTGCGTCATAGAGAAAGAGTGCCCGATACTTATGGTCTAATCGAAGAGCCATTAGTCCAAGTACCTTGGGAAGACGTTGTGTGCTAAGGCGGAATGGGGTTTTTCGAATTCGTCGAACTTGATTTATAGTCAGTCCTGCCCAGTCAGCAACATCTTTCGGTTTCATTAGGCCTCTGCGTCTAACTTCCTCTAACAAACGATTGGTGCTCCGAGATCGAGGTTTTGCAAGATGTGTTAAATCAAAGGTGTCAGGACCGTCACACTCATCATTAGTACAACGATAGTAATAGCTTTTAATTTCAAGTTTCACAGGCTTTCCTTCCAGTGGTATATCGGTAAGAGAGGGATTTCGGTCTCTATCTTTTTGCAGTTTTGCGCCACACTTCGGACAAGAGTCAAGGAAGATGGCTACCGTGAAAGTAATCAACTGACGGGTTTCTGTCACATTTACAAATTTTATAAGTTTCGATAGGCCTATGCTATGTTTGACCCATCGATTGTCAATGTCGAGAAGTGTCTGCTCTGCATAGAATTTGTTACTCTCACTTGATGAATACAGTTTGTCAGTCACTGAGATGTCTCCTTCTGTATTGTATGTTTATTATTGTTTATAGGGTATCTTCGTCCGAAGTTCGATCACTTCCTGCGAAGTTTTTTCACAAACCGGTGACTACATATGAGAGACGACTGACCTACTATGAATAGAGCTAATCTTTAGATTAATCTGATCCTAGTGCCTCTTGCCAGCCATGACTGCAGTAAATGCTTCTCAGGAGAAATTCTGCCGAAAATAATTCATTGGTCAAATAGATGCATGTTGTTATAGCTAGAAGGATTTATTCTAAGCTCGTGGTTACGAAGACAAATGGCGAGGTGATTGATATCTAGTCTATCGAGTTTCAATTATTGGACTATAGACAAATGTTCAAGGAGGAGATTCAAATGTCACAACTTCTTACAGCCTCACAGGTTGAGTCACAATACGCTTGATCCAAGGTACTCAGGCTGGCACGAGCCTAGTGGCATCGACCGAGGTGCAACCGGATAGAGAATTACGGATATCTGAGGTACAAAATTTCCTCGAGTCAGTTTCACCCGACGCTCTGATTGAATTCGTAGGAGGAGGCATCCCTGAGAATTACACCGAGGGCGTTATTTATGACAGGGAAACCATTCAATCAGGCCTCGAATATCTAATTGATGAGCCAAAGCCGTGGTCACTGTTCGTTCTGACGCCAGAACAAAGTGTTGCATTGCCCCTGTTGTAAACGCTCATTATGACCCCGCTGGTGAATTGTTTGTGATTTCTTGCGGGAAGTTCGCAATGGAAGATGAACTTCTCGAACAGGTCAACCATGTACTCCATGAAAATGGATTCGTAGGTAGATTTGAAGAGCTCGTTACCACCTGGTTGATGGAGGATTTCATGACAATGTATCCGTGCATCAAGGAGGCATATCACAAAACGCATTCCCCACCAAAACCGGCGAAGGGTCGAAGAAGAGTATCGTTTCAGGATTCCTTAGCTTTTTATCTGAAAGAGGGTTATAGATTCGAGGACTTTCTAAAAATGGTGCCAGAGTTCAAGTTATGGCCAACTAACCTGAAACAGCTTATGGGTGTGACCGGTGAGCTCGAACAATTTCTGTAGTCGCTAGGTGACATCACCGACAGAACTCCGCACACAAGAAAAATAGGGATATTGCACGGTCGGACGAACAAGCGAAGACTCACGACGCTGCACAATGCAACCAATACGCCTTCAAACGTATAACAGTGTAGCAACACTCCGATAAGTACGTGCAGAAGCGGCAATATGACATTTGCCGACAAGTTCACCCGGCAAGCTGATGCCACTTTGGTGAAGATGTCACAGTAGTAGAGCGGGTTTACAGAGAGCAAACGTGCACTTTCTCGGCACTAATTCTTGCGCTATCCGTTCAAGTTTCTCTAGTGTAGCATTCGTAAGGAAATAATAAGCTACGAAGGAGGCTGGTTTGATGAACAAAGACACAAGGTGGGACAACCGTTGGTTAGGACTTTCGGAGGAAGACGCCATGTTGGCGACACGAGGGACGCTAACCTTGGACAGTGGTGATTCTAGCACATGGGTTAATCTGTCTCTCGATTCAAAACGTAGCACCTTGAGCAAAATTCCTTTAGTTAGTGATGTGGGGGTCGTGATTTACTCATGCGACTCAGATTCGGTCTGGATGGATCCAGAGTTCTTTGCGCCCTACCTAAAGGTATCATCGATGTGCCGCATCTTGTTGGAGGATGAATTCAAGGTTGACTCTGAAATGGAGAAGTTATGGTTGAGGAACACACGAGCTTTGGCCAGCTCCAGCGTCAGCCTTGAAGATTTCTTTGGGTTGTGGCTGTTCGACGAAGTAAAAACTTTGTGTAATACCTGTCCCGAAATATCGTTTTTCATGATGGATTATGTTGGGGATGAAGATGCAATGCGTGCTCGAGCGGTCCTTACGGGTTCCCGGGAGAAAGCCCTCGAAAAATGGAATCAGGAATTGAAGGCACACCTGATTTGGACCATGCGGGAATTTATCACGGATGCGTTGGCTCGGTATGTATACAAATACGGGTCCAAGCTGAGTATCACAGTGCAGGCTCCTGACGGCGGTAGGCAGCTTAAATGGGAACTGAGATTAGGGGATGCTACAATCGTGCTTCCGCCTGTGTCAGCGCAGGACCTGTATGATAAGGTCCTGGCGGGAGAGGACGTGAAACAGAAGATGATCGGAGTCCTTACAGAGGTTATGCGGAAGCAAGGGTGGTAGCAAGCCAGCGTGATGAAGTAACTTCGGGACTGCAGTGGCAGCCCCAGTACATATCGATGAGGATAAAGACTGACAGGGTGCGTGAATCATGTTGTCGAGACTTTGGGGTGTGAGAGTTCATCTGGAAGGCTTGTTGCAGATATGGCCCCTCATCATTACCTGGGGCCGATTAAATTGTTGGTTTTTAACTATTGCGTCTCGATCAACAGCTTCTGGCGGCTGCTCCATCCAATGAAGCACCGTTTACGTACTCCCGAATTTTCATTAAGAACATGTCTATTTTGTGTTGAACCACCAACTTGTCCGAACATGGTGGAGTTGTCGAGGTGGTCACTAGGTGGTCAAACAGAGGTGGTGATCTCTTAAGCCCCCTAACTAAGTTGGACAGTCTCCCATAGTCAACCTTAAAGAAGTAAATATACCCACTCTGATAGACTTTGTGGTGAGATGGGATTTATACCAGTAGCAGAAAACTTAAACGGATCGTGTAGGAAGTTTGGTGGATATTATATTTTTTATATTGCAATGCCCAGAAGTATTCAGAGTTATCCCCTGATTCCATTGAGTGGTACACTGACTGCTTGTCGATAGACGAAACATAGAGCCACAGAGGCACGATAAAGTTTGACTGTAATTCTCAAATGTATCGATTGAATGTCCCAGCAACTAAATGAATAGACGGAGCTTGCCAGTGAACCAAAACAAGACGGTTCCTGGCTTAGTTCGTGTGCGTCAGAAACTGTACAAAATAGTTAAGTGAGTTGGATGCTATTGGATGTATGCGGGATGAATCCCGCAGTTTGAACAGATGAGTTATCCAGCAGTGAATCCCGTTCCTATCCGATAAGTCAACCTTAATGTATGATTGGTGGGGACTAAAATAATGTGTTGAAACAGTAGAGAAGGAGACAAATAGAATGAAGCTTGTCGGCAATACGATCTACGAAGCGATAGAATTTATGGTTGAGATTTCGTCGACACGGTGGATGATGGATATACGACCTCCTCGTCTTATTGAGACTGACGCTCTTCGTAAGAAGGGGGAAGAGTTTACCCAAAAAGTTCTTTCGCATCTCTTCAGCCCGTCGCTGGAGATGTATAACGAATTGAAACGTTTGTACTGGGATTATGCACAATTTCATTCAGAAAAGGAATTTCGGAGTGCTGCTAAGAAATACGCTTTACGATGGGCTTTGAAACAATCCTCAGCAACAGATAGTGATACTTTGACTACTGATGGGACCTGCGCAGGCGTCATCGAGATCATGGAGCTTATGATGTACCAAAATCCAATTGAACATGAGCCTAATGTACGTGTCGGACAACAAGCTTGGAGTCTGAATGTGAATTCTTTCGGCACTCTGACAGATGAGCAAAAATTGGCACTTTCAAGGCAGTGTATAGAATTTGAGAGTGCACTAGAATACATTCCGGAACGTGGAATTTCGTCATTATTATACCATAGAGTATCTGAACCTCTAGTATCCCCAAATTTCTACCTGGGGCTTATTGGTCCCTCTAAGTCTTTCACTGATTTGGTGGACGATCATGCTCTGTTCAGGCAGAAGGCTTATGGAAGAGATAGCTTTAACATGAAATTTTCATCATTTCCGTCACATATTGAAACTATTACAGCAAAGCTAAGCACATATTCTTCTGATAGGGGTGCGGGTACTTCAAAGAGGACTCTACTTGTGGCAAATATTTCTTATGAAGCGAAACGGGGCGATGATGTTTATATTGCATACGGTGACAAACACTTCGTAACATCTTCTCTCTTAATCGGGGGAAGCATTGCTGACTATCATTTTCAATCGTACATAGTTCAGCAGATTTATAAAAATTTACTGTGACAGTAGATACGATTAGCCGTTGTCAGTTGAACTGATTCTGTTTCGTAACATGGGGTGGGTCTACAGTATTTGCGAGTCTTTCAGTGTACTTTTTATATAAGTTGATATAAAACAACAAAAGCAACCAGACTCTGATGGAGCCTGGCTGCTTTTGCGCCTCCTATCCATCCTGTACTCTCTATGACTCATACTTATTCATGTTCAGAATATGTATGCTGTATTTTCTTAGTACAAGTCGCTTTCCGTGTGGCTTGAGATGATTCACGACGTATGCCGCTGCCCGCAAGGTCGTATGATGACGTGTGCCTCTGGCTTCGATTCCAATCTTATAGGCGATCTCAACAGATTGCGCTGACCAGGAATCGTCGAGGTGTGTCTTGCGCTTCCTTGTCTTTTTTGCTTTTTCTTCCGGGACAAAATTGTCCAGCAACGTGCGTTCCATCGGCTGGATGCGCAAGTAATAATGGTAGGGGTCAGTGATTGGGATAAGTGTCAAAGGATCTACAAAGGTTGTGAATTTCTTGCTACCCCAATGAATACCGAGTAGCAGTTTGACTGCTTTCTTCAAGGGGAAGAATTCTACAACGACATCTTCCATCGGTACATCCGGATGGTCAGTGACGTAGGAGTGCAGGTTTTTGACCATGCTGTTTGGAATCAAGGAATCGATATACAGCGTGACATGATATCCCTTTGAGCCACTTCCTACTACATGGGGGGTCAACTTATGGCGTTTAAGAACTCGCACAATGGCTCTAGTGGTTTTCTTTGCTCGTGCTTCTGCGTCAGACGGTCCTTCGCCTTGTTGCGAAACCGCATCCACGTCGAAAACAATCACCTTTGTTCGCCACTTTCCCCTGGCCTTGATACCCACCGTATGGACACCAAGGAAATGTTCCTTCAGACGGTCAATGTTCAGTGGATTAGAAAACCATGGCCAACCGGTGGATTCTTCTGTTACGGTGAGCCATTCAGCCTTGAGTGGCAGGTGTTCCATCACAGTCCATTCGGTTCGGTTTGGGGCATATAGAGATAGCGTCTTCTCGACTACACCCTTGAGTAGATTCGTTGGACCAAAAAGCCGAGCATAGATCTCAGATAGTTTCTCAGGGCGTTGTGTCCATGGACTAATGGTCTGGTCTGGAAACATTTCCTTTTCGGCACTTATGGCCGACTCGGGTTTACGGACAGGCTTCATTTTTTGCTGGGGCAAGAGTAATTCCGCATGCGATCGAAGATGCGCTCCGGTTACACGGTTGAAGGTACGTTGGCAGATGGCACAATAGAAAGTTTTGTCTTTGAGTTTAGGCAAGAAGTTTGTTTCGAAGTCCTTTTGTGTGGGTAGCTCCTGATAAGTGGTCAATAGCATCGCCTCCTTTGTGCTAATGAAGGCATCATAGGGAAGGTCAGTGCGATAGCGCAAGTATTAGGGACTGGGACAGATAAAAGACGGTCTTTTTATATTTATGTCTTTTTCCACTTTGGAATGGAGCCGTAAATTCTGTACTACAATGGCTGTTCTCTTAGTCACGTCAAGGTATTGCAAGCAAATATGTGTTCGGTGATGTGAGTGGGAGAAATCTTGTAAGAAGGAGTGGGGAACATAATCTGCACTTACTCTATATTATAGGTGGCTTAGATGAGGCGTGGTCCTACTTCCTGATATTGAGGATGCATTAAAACCCATATGAGAGTCAAGGCTGCACGCAACTACCGGGCCATTCTGTCACCCAAGATAAAGTTGGTGCCCAATTGCTTGCTATCTCCTCTTAAAGGCGGAGAAGCTTTAGCACAAAGGGTTGATTTCACGCTAGCTACAAGACTTCGTTATAGGGTAGGTCGTCTCGCAGACTTTGCAGTTCATAAATGTACTCAGCACTATCGGACAAGACGAATAGGAGGGCTTAAAACTTTTGCACCACAGGTTCCTCCAAGGCCCTTCAGCCACGAGAAATGGCATCCTCCGTATCCTGTTCTACAGAGGCAAGGCACAACTCAGGAAGTATCCTAGCAAATATGAGGTGGAGGATTTTCATGGAAAATGAGCGAATTATGGCCTTGAATACTGGTATGAGCACTCAGCATGATAGCCTATCGTACCTCCGTGCAATTCCACATCTTAGAAGAGAGGGAGAGCTAATGGAAGATGTTATTTCAACCGCAGAACTGCAACTAGTCGAGCGTACGGCGAATTTTATGCAATTCGTACTCAGCATGCACGATTTTTCAGAAGCAGATCAAGAACCAAACGTCCATGAGAAAGGAAGTGTAGGTAGACAAGGAGAGAACTTCGCTCGTGCAGTGGAGATGGAATTGAAACAGTGCCCAACCTCCTTGACGCATCTTCAGTCCTTCATTGAACAAGTTCGTACGACATACTTACGCCTGTTTACTAACACAGAATTTCGAAAGGCCGCCAAGGTGCATGTCCATGTATGGATTATACTCGAGGGAAGACGAGGGGATCTGGAGGAGCAGCTCCAAGCGGCACTCGAGTATTCTATAGAGCGATTGCTTAGTGACCTGATGTCACCAGTTGGCGTTGAAGGTGGCACCCCGTCGTTTGAAGATGCTCCGATAGATGATGATAAGTTATTAGACTTCTATAGGAGATTGCCTGGTTTCGTTGGAATCTCTGATCACCTGGATACGGAAACAGACGTCAGTATCTCGAATCTACTATCCAGGCCGCTTATATCGCCAAATTGGTATCAACGTCAAGATGTCAGTAGCTATGATGATTTTGTGGACGAATTCATGGCATCTGACCTCTATGAAAGAATATCCGATAGAAACCTGGCCTTGTCGAGGACTCACTGGATTTCCATGAAGGAAGGCTTTGTTCAAACCATCGGAATTATGGAGTATCAAAGTAATTCCGCATTCACTCCGTTTAGGTGCCTTGTAGCTGACATCACCTATAGAGGAGCAGAAGGGCATGACTTCTATATATCATTAAAAAGCCCAATCTTTTCTGAGGCTAAAATGTTGGTAGGATCACCTGATGATCCAGTCGTTGAGTTGATTACCTATAAAGTGTTTCTGGCATATGCACAGGCTTTACAGAACGAAACAGGGGACTCGGTGGACATTGAAACGTTCGTCTCGGAGATTGAAAAGGAGCAGGACGAAGAGGAGGATTGAAACGAAGAAAAAGATTGGTAGCTGACGGCTTGGAGTGTCCCCATATTTT